>CAYMME010000209.1:0-14475 GCA_964391465.1 uncultured Planctomycetales bacterium | reverse complement strand
CCGCCTCCCGCTCCCCCTCCGCCACCCCCACCCCCTCCCCCAACGGACTGCAACGGCAACGGGGTCTCTGACGACGCAGATATCGCGGATGGTACGAGCAGAGACTGCAACGAGAACGCGGTGCCCGACGAATGCGAGATCGACGAGAGCAGTGGTGCACCGGGCGGACCTTTCTTCTGCACCGCCGACTGTGATCCGGACTGCAACAACAATGGGATCCCGGACGCATGCGACATCGCCAGCGGTTTCAGCAACGACCTCAACGGCGACGGCGTTCCGGACGAGTGCGGTCCGATTGCGCTGCTCGGTTCGTTCAATCCGGGGCTGGGCACGCTGGTCGCCATCGCGTTCGATCCGGTTTCGGGCAACGTGTTCATCAATCCGGCCTTCGACGCGGATATCTATGAGTACACCGCCGGAGGCGTGTTCGCCCACACGATTCCTCGACCGGGAGCGGACAGCGATGACGTCGATTTGGACTTCGCGCCCGAACCGATTGACATCGACGGCACGGTCGTGGACGCCAACACGCTCCTTGTGACCAACGGCGAGGTGGAGCCGCGTTCCCTGTTTGGAATCGACAAGAACGACGGGACCGAGTTGGCCATGCAGGCGCTGGGAGCGGGCATCGGGGTCGGGGGCTTGGTGGGCGGTGCGTACCACGCGGAGCGGAACACGCACTTCGGGCTGGACTGGGAATCGGATGTTGTCCGCGAGTTCGATCCGGTCGACGGCGCACAGCTCAACAGCTTCCCGGTTCAGCCGGCCGGCTCGCCGGCGTTCGAGATCTACTATGGCGACGTCGAAGTGCTTGCCGCCAACGGCAACCTCTTCCTTGTCAGTGACTCGCAGGACACGATCCGGGAGATGACGGCGGACGGGGCGTTCGTGCGGGACATCGACGTCGGCGGATTGGGTGTCGCCGGGATGTCGGGCATTGCCATCGATGACACCACGGGGGAGGTGTGGATCAGCAGCACGAACGGAACCGTCTACCACCTCGGTGGTTTCCAGCCGGCGCTCTTCGCGATTCATATCTACGAGTTGAACGGAAGTTTCGCGGACGCCCTCGGTGGGCCTTCCCTTGTCGATTACGGAGGAACGTTGAACCCGACGAACTATGCGTTCGATCCGAATCAAGGGCTGTCGCTCAGCAACGGGATGCCGGATCCGGGTGACTATTCCGTCGAGATGAGCTTCAACATCAGCACGACCAGCGGATACCGGAAGCTGATCGACTTCAAGGACCGGACGATGGACTCGGGTCTATACAACCTCAGCGGTGGCGTCACTTTCTATGATCCGGGGGTCACGAGCGCTGGGCCACCCTTTGCCGCGGGGGTAGACGCGCACCTGGTGCTGACGCGCGACGGCACAACAAACGAGGTCGTCGTCTACGTCGACGGCGTGGAACAGATCACCTTCATCGACTCGACAGGCCGTGCGGTTCTCGACGCGACCGACAATATCATCCGCTTCTTCATGGATGATCTCGTGGTAGCGGGCGAGGCCTCAGCCGGGGTTGTGGATCGGATCCGCATCTACGCCGGTGCGCTCTCGGACGTTCAAGTGGCGGCCCTCTTCGCCAGAGCGGATCCGGTCGGAGGCCCCTAGAGAACCTGATGAGCAGTTCAACCGGCGTGAGCCGACGGGACATCGTCAGGCGCGCCGCCGCGATTGCGATCACACCATGGGCATCATGGCGACGCGCCGCCGCCCAAGCGGTACACTGCGTTCACAGTCGGCCACAAGCGCGTGATGCCAACATTGTGACGAAGCCCGGGGCCATGTAGAAGTGACCGGTGTGAGTACCGACCCTCGTAAGGTTGTGATGTCGATCAGCCTGCTCGCATCCATCGTGATGCTGAGCGGGAAGGTGACGGCGTACGCCATCACGCATAGCGCGGCGATCCTGTCCGACGCGGCCGAGTCGGTCGTGCACGGTGCCGCAACGGGCTTGGCCTTCTTCAGCCTGTGGTACGCCGCGCGACCTGCGGACGCGGGCCACCCCTACGGCCATGGCCGGATCGCCTACTTCTCGGCCGGCTTCGAGGGAGGCTTGGTGCTCGCCGCGGCGGTCGCCGTGATCCTGTGCGGAGTTCACGGGCTGATCTACGGACCCGAGTTGGAGAACCTCGGGATCGGCTTGACCATCGCGGCCATACTGGCGGTGATCAATCTCACCCTGGGCCTCACCTTGGTCAGGATCGGGCGGAAGCACAACGCCCTGATCGTGGTCGCGAACGGCAAACATGTGCTGTCGGACATGTGGACCACCACGGCCTCGATCGTCGGCGTCGGACTGGTCATGCTCACCGAAGTGGAATGGCTCGATCCCCTTGCGGCCATCGTCATCGGTCTCTGGATCATGGCCACCGGCGTGTCCCTCATTCGCAAATCGATCGGCGGGCTCATGGATCGGTTGGACCCGGAGCTGTCCGACCGCCTGATCGGAAGCCTGCAAGGAGCGGTTCGCGAGGGCCTGATCGCTGATTTCCATCAGTTGCGCTGCCGCCAGGTCAATGACGAGATGTGGGTGGACCTGCACGTCCTGGTCTCGGGGGGCGTCACGACGCTCGCGGCTCACGATCAGGTTACCCGCATGGAAAACGCCGTTCGCGACCTGTTCCCGGACAATGCCGTCCACATCACGTCGCATATCGAGCCGTCTGAGCACGAAACCGCTCACCCCGACGGGCACGCAGGCGTAGGCGACCCCTTGCGGACCACACAGCGGACGTGAACGCATATCTCGGCAGAGGCGGTCTGGTTCCTGCGCGCGGCTTTCGCCTTGAGAACCGATCGGCTAGCTGCTACGATCGCGCCCGCGGCGTGGATCAAGCACACTTGCGGGAGACCCTTCCTCGGCTTCCGGCTCGGGGCGGCACGGGTCTTCGACGATTTGGAAAAGGCTGTATAGGGAATCAGACTCGATGGATCGTGGACAGGATGAGTTGCGCGTTTTCGCCGGAAGTGCGTCGTCACGAATCGTGGGACGGATCTGCAAGCATCTGGGCATCCAGCCCGGCAAGAGCGAGACGATCCGGTTCTCCGATGACAACACTTTCGTGCGGATCCTCGAGAACGTGCGGGGCAAGGACGTCTTCATCGTGCAGACACTTCAACCGCCGGTGAACGCGCGGTTCGTGGAACTGCTGTTCTGGATTGATGCGTTCCATCGGGCATCGGCCCGCGAAGTAACGGCGGTGATTCCGTACTTCTCCTACGCGAAGGGAGACAAGAAGGACGAGCCGCGCGTTTCGATCCGGGCTCGCGTCTGTGCGGACTGCCTGGAAGCCGTTGGGGTCAATCGTGTGCTGACGATGGACCTGCACGCCCCTCAGATCCAGGGTTTTTTTCGCGTACCGGTCGATCATCTTATGGCCGCCGAGGTGCTCATCGACGAGGTGAAGAAGCTCAAGGACAACGACTGGGTGGTGGTCTCCCCGGATGCAGGCTACGCCAAAATGGCTCGCACGCACGCCCGGCTGCTGAACGACGCGTGGTTCGCGGTGGCCGAGAAGAACCGCCAGGACCACGATGAGAACCCGCGGATCGACTACATCCTCGGCGACGTTGCCGGCAAACGCGCCCTGGTTGTGGATGATTTCACCACCTCGGCCGGGACGCTGATCGCCGTCGCGGAACGACTGCTCGAGAAGGGGGCCAAGGAGGTGTACGCCGCGGTCTCCCACGGTGCGCTGTCGCCGGGCGCGGCGGCGAAGATCGCCGTGTCGCCGCTGAAGCGACTCTACGTCACCGACACGGTCGAGCACAACCTGGACTCGTTGCCCGACAACGTCCAGGTCGTCTCGGTTGCCGGGTTGTTCGCCGAGGCGATCATTTCCATTTTCAACCGCACGAGCGTGAGCCGGTTGTTCCCCGACGATGCACCGCGCGCAACGGACTGATCCGTTACGGAAAGAATCGAATGATCAAATGGAGATTCTGGGCCATGTTTGCAGCACTGTCAGGCACGGCGGGAGGGGTGAGCGGGTGCGCATCGAGCGGCCGCGACTTGGCGCCGGTGATGCCCTCCCGAAACAAGCCGGACCGCATCCCGGCGGTGGTGACCGCCGAGGAGTTGGCCGCCGAACGCAGCGAGAAAGAGGCCCGGTTGTTGGCCCACATGCGCGATCGGGACCTGGGGGCCGTGGTCTTCACCACCGAGCGGAACCTGAACTGGATCACCGGCGGCAGCGAGAACAACATCGTTCACGCTCAGCGCGAGGCGGCTCAGAAACTGGTCTTCGTCCGGGAGGGTCCCCAGACGCTACACAAGTACTGCGTGTGTTCGAACTTCGAGTACGCCCGGCTTCGCGATGAGGAACTCGCCGGGATGGACTACCGGTTCAAGCCGTACGTGTGGCATGTCGGCGAGGCGTCCGTGCTGACGAGCCTGCTGGCGAACCGCCGGGTCGCCGCCGACGGGCCGCTGGGAGACGAGTACGCAGCCGTGGCAAAGGGCAAGATCGCAACGATCCCCGAGGAGGCGCTGCACTACCCGCTCACGGCCGCCGAGATCAAGAAGTACAAGTGGCTTGGCCGCAAGAGTTCCGAGATCCTCGACGTCCTTGCCCGCTCCATCGAGCCGGGTCTGACCGAACTCGACTTGCAGTACTTGATTGCGAAGGAGTTCTGGTACTGGGACATCTTTCCGACCGTCAACCTGGTGGCGGTCGACGACCGGCCGGTCAAGTACAAGCACAACCTGCCCGTCGGGGCGACGTTCGAGCACTACTGCAATCTCAACGTGTGCGTCCGCAAGTGGGGATTGGTGCTGAGCTTCTCCCGGCTCGTCTGGGTGGGGAAGGAGACCGACGAACTCGAGCGCCTGCAAGGGGCGTTCGAGAAGAACGCCCGGATCGCGGCCGCGATGTGGCACGCCTCGAAGCCGGGAGCAACGCTCGGCAGCGTGATCCGGGCCGCCAAGAAGGCCTACGCCGACGTGGGTGAACCCGACCAGTGGGACGCACATCATCTGGGCGGCATGGTGGCCTACATCGAGCGCATCGGTTTGGCCGGTCCGGACGACCCGACCAAGATCATCGAAGGTATGTCGCTGGCCTGGAACCCGACGGTGCGCGGAGCCAAGGTGGAGGACACCTTCATCGTTACCGCGGCAGGCCCCGACCCAGTGTCACCGGTGCTGGAGGACTGGCCCGCAGTCGAGGTCGAGATCGAGGGGAAGACCTACCGCATGCCCGGATTGCTTGTCCGTCCGGATTAACCGCAGCGAGCACCGACCACCCTACTCGCCGTCGCCGTCCGGCTGTGACGTGGTGCCGACGTAGTGGCGCGGAACCGTCACGGTCACGACGCGGCGCTGGAGCTCCTCCTGTCCGATGTCGAGCAGGACCTCCACGTTGTACGTCCCTCTGTCCTTGAACGTGTGCTCGGGCGAGGCGACCTTCGACTTGGAGCCGTCACCGAAGTTCCACAGATACGTGCGAGCCGGGGGTGAGGCCTTGACGGAGAACCTGAGCGTCAATGGTCGGTCGCGGCTCACCTGGGTGGCCCGCAGGCGCGCCCACGGATACCGCTTCACGCAGCGGAGAAAGAACGCGTAGGCTTCCTCGGGGTGGCGCTTGTGGGTGCCGGTCGTTTCGTCCTCGATCACGAACATGCGCTGGTCGCGCAGCCATTCGACGCAGGCCTCGGCCTGGTCTTTCAGGGGGTCGATGGCACCGTAGAGCACGTGAATGGGTTGGTAGGGGTCGAGCGCGCCGATCACCGGCCTTACGTACCGCTCGTCGAAGTTGCCCTGGCGTACGGAGACGGCCCGGAACACGTCGGGGTTGCGCAGTCCCGTGAAGAGCACGGCGTAGCCCCCGGCCGACCACCCGGTCAGGAAGATCCGATCCGCGGCAACGCTCCGCGCCCCGCGCACGTGGTTGACGACGGCGAGGATGGTGCGCTCGTCTCGTCGCTGCCGTTCGATCTGTTTCTCGGGTGAGGGGGGCAAGTCACCGCGCGTGCCGACCAGCACGGGAGCCACGACGATGACTCGCTTGCGCTCGGCCAGGCTTTTCCATGCCCGGATCTGGAGCGAGGCCGTGTCCCATGGCGGCGTACCGTGGCAAGTGACGATCAGGGGCCAGGTCCGCGACTGGTTGAAACCGCTCGGCAGATAGAGGTAGTACCGCTCGCCGGTCTCCGGCTCGATCAGGTACTCGACGTCTTCGAGCGTCTCGAACACGGCACATCCGGAGAGAAACGGCGACGTTGCCGCGATCAGCAGGAGCAGGCCTTTGGTTGACAGTCGGGTCATGCGCATGTCCATCTCTCGTTACCCACTCGAGCCCGCCTGGTTGCGGTCCGAGGAGAGGCCATTATGCTCGGACCGGCGAGGTCTGACAAACGTGTGCATCGAACGCGCGGGTGCCCCGTCCTCGGCCTGACGAAGGCAGGACAAGGGTGGGGGACTGACATGGATGACGAGACGTCCGTCCCCCACCCTTCGCAAATCCCGGCACGCGGGGGCGAAGGATGGGGCACGCATCGAAACCACGGAGACGCGCATGGGGCGGCGAGAATCACGGAGCCCGCAGCGATTCGGGGCTCACATGTCCATTGCCGGTGGCCTGCACAATGCGTTCGGCGAAGGGGTCAAGGTCGGCTGTGACTGTCTCCAGGTGTTCGTGAAGAACCAGCGGCAATGGCGGGCGCCGCCGTTGACCGACGAGGTGATTCGGGCGTGGAAGCGGGCGGCCCGGGAGACGAGAATCAAGCCGGTGGTGGCCCACGCGAGCTACCTGATCAACCTGGCTTCGCCGGACGCCGTGGCCCGGCGCCGCAGCACTGATGCGTTCGTGGACGAACTCACGCGGTGCGAAGCGCTGGGAATCCGAGGTCTGGTGGTTCACCCGGGTGCTCACATGGGCGAGGGTGAGGACGCCGGCCTCCGCCGCGTGGCCGATTCGCTGAACGCGGTTCATCGGAAGACCGGCGGCTACAAGGTACGGACGCTTCTGGAGACGACGGCGGGGCAGGGCACCTCGGTCGGCCACCGCTTCGAGCACTTGGGCGCGATCCTGGACCGCTTGCAGGATGCGGATCGTGTGGACGTTTGCCTGGACACGTGCCACCTCTTCGCGGCTGGATACGACTTCCGCAAGCTTGCCGGTTACGAGGAGGTGATGGATGCGTTCGACCGATTCGTCGGCGCGCGGCGGGTCAAGTGCATCCACATGAACGACTCGAAACGCGAGTGCGGCTCACGCGTCGACCGTCACGACCAGATCGGCAAGGGCAAGCTCGGCCGGGCCGGCTTCAAGCACATCATCAGCGATCGTCGCCTTGCGACGGTGCCCAAGATCCTCGAGACACCGAAAGGCGAGGATGAGAAAGGGCGGGCGTTCGACGCGCTCAACCTCGCCCGGCTGCGCCGCATGGTGCGGTGAGACTGACGTTCGACGAGGGCAGGCCGCAGGATTTGAATCGCTTGGCCCGGGCGTGCATACTGCCGACGCCGAACTGGCGAGACGGAGTCGGCGTGAGGGCTTCGTCGCGGAGGCGCAGCACCGGCGTTCGCCGGTACGGGCACTCGATGATTCTTTCTGCGGAAACGTACGTTCGGTTCCATCGCTTGGTGCTTGCCGTCGGGCTGGCCGTAGTCGCGGTCGGTGGCGTGCTGCTGGTTCGGCCCGGGTTGCGGGAAGACTACTCGATCCGATCCTTTGTGGGTGGACACAGCCCGGAGTACCGGCGCTACGAGCACTTCCTGAATCTCTTCGCCAGCGACGAACTCGCCATCATCGCTATTCGGGGGGACGATCCGCTTTCTGCACGTAGTCTCGCTCTGACGCAGGGTTTGTCGGAGCGCATCGCCTCGCTGAACGGGGTGGAGTCGGTGCAGGCCGCTAGCGAGCTGCCGCTGCTGCCGCCGGCCGAAGGCCCCACGTTCCTGCGTGTCGGCCGGATGGTCCGGGCGATGATGACGCCGCGGACCATTCGGGACGAACTGACCGAGCATCCTGAGCGCCGCGAGGTCGTGCGAGCGCAACTGAAAGCCAATCCCTTCGTCAAGGGCGCGCTGCTCAGTACGTTGGACGCCCGCACATTCGCCGTGCTGATCCAGGCGTCGGGCGAGGCTGCGGGCGGTCGTCGCCGTCTCGCCATCGTCTCAGCGCTCCGATCGATCGTGACCACGGTACGAACCGAGCATCCGGACCTCCAGATCGTGTTGGCCGGGCCGCTCGTAACCATGATTGACATCTTCGAATACTTGCACCGGGACCTGGCCGTGTTCGCCGTGCTGGTCTCGTTGCTCATCGGAGTGGTGCTGCTCGGGATCTTCCGGCGGATCGCCGTGCTCGTGGTGGCGACGCTGTCGGCCTGGGGCAGCACGGTGGCGACGCTCGGGTTGGGGGCCGCGCTGCAGATACCAATGTCGTTGGTCACCGACATGATCGTCATATTGGTGACGGTCATCGCCGTGGCCATGTGCGTGCACCTGTTCGTCGCTCACGAAGAGATCTGCGCGACGAGGCGTTCGGCCGATCGAAGAGAACGGGCCGCGGCCGTGCTGCGCCGGGCGGGCACACCGTGCGTCTTCGTGGCCTTGACGACGGGGATGGGTTTCGGGGCGCTGCGCATCTCCAATCTGGCTCCGATCAGGCACTTCTCCATGCTGATTCTGTTCGGCATCTTCCTGGCTCTGGTCTTGCCGACGGCGGTCGTGGCCCTGCTGCCCCCTCCCCGCGAAGGAGTGCGAGGCCGCTCGGTTCGCGCCGTGGGGCCATGGCTCGAGCGACTCGTCGTGGCGGCGAGCCGGCGACCACGAGCAGTCGTGGCGGCGTTCGTCATCGTCACTGCCGCTCTTGCGACCGGGATTGGTCGACTCGAGTTCCAGAGCAACTTCGTGAAGAACTTCCGCAGCGGCAGCGAGGTCCGCGAGAGCTACGCGTTCATACAGCGGTACCTGGCCCCGCTCGGCTCCGTCGAACTGGTGTTGAGCGGTGAGTCTGGGGTCTCGATTGTCCGGCCCGATGTGGTGGCAGGGGCGGACCGACTCGTGCGGCAAGTCGTCGAAGAGGTCGAGCTGATCGGCAAGGGCTTCTCGCTGGCCGACCTGCTGACGGTCGGCATTCTGCCTCTGCCGCAGACGGAAGCGGATCTGAAGATGCGCCTGGCCGCGGCAGGCGGTGTCGAGCAGGGCCGGGCGTTGCGAAATCTTCTATCCAACGACCAGCGGCATATGCGCGTCATCCTCCGAGCCCGCGAGGCCGGCAGTGTCGACGAGAAGCTGGCCATGCCGGGCAGGATCAGCGCGATTGCCAAGCAAGTGCTACCGCCCGATGTGCGTGTCGAGGTGACGGGGCTGTACCCGTTCTACGCTGGGTTGATCAGCGGCCTTCTGCGCGACCAGTATCAGTCCGTCGCCCTGGCGGCCGCAGGCATCTTCGCGGCGATGTGGCTGTCGATGCGATCGCTTCGCGTGGCCGCGGTCGGTATGATCCCCAATCTGTTGCCGATGGTGCTCATGCTCGGGCTGATGGGCTGGCTTGGGATCAGAATCAACATGGCGACGGCCATGATGCTGTCCGTGTCGCTGGGCATCGCGGTGGACAACACGATCCACTACCTGTGGCGCGTGCGGCGGGAGCTTGGGGTGGACGGGGACTACCTGGGAGCAATGCAGCGAGCCCACGCGACGGTGGGGCGCGCGTGCGTGTTCTCGGCCGTCGTGATCGCCGGAGGATTCTGGATCCTGTGCTTCTCCGAGTTTCTGCCCACGGCGTACTTCGGCGTGATGGTGGGGCTGACCATGCTCTGTGCCCTCGCCGCGGACATGGTGCTGCTGCCGGTGCTGCTGCTCGTGGCAAGGCCCTTCCGAGTGCGTGAGGTCTCGGGGTTTGGTTGACTTGCTCGCCCACAGACAGGCTACCCGTTCACCCGAGGCAACGAGACCCCGCGGCCGGCTTGGGGCTCGACGTAATCACGCCGGGTGCAAGCCATATGCCGACCGCCCCGGCCTCCTTTCGTCGCCCTTCCAGCCAACGGGGGTTTGCATCGCGTGCTAGCGAGCTATAATCGGTGAATGGACCACACGCTGGTCTCGATCAAGCGCCTCTGCCAAGCAGGACACGTGGTGTTCACGCAGAAGGCTGAGGCGGAAATGCTCGTGGATGGCCTTCGCAGGGACGACGTCATCGAGGCAATCCTGAATGCGGGTTCGATCACAAAACGCATGCGTTCGCGCAACCCCATGACAGGGCGTCGTGAGACCTTGTATGTGATCCAGTCAACGACGTGGGACGGCCTACCCATTTATACGAAAGGGAAACTGGCTCCACGACGGGAAACGCCCCGGTTCTATGTTCTGATCTCGTCAAAGCGATCGGTGCCGTAATGAAGCCAACCGTCAAGCCGCAGTTCCATATTGACAGGTGCCCCACCTGCGATTCCGAGGCGATCCGCTGGGTCTGTGAGGCATGCACGTTCGAGGCGGACGAACAGCACGTGACCACTCCGCCTGTACCGCATTGGCACTGTAGCAATTGTGGAGAACGCCTTTTTGATGCGGTTTCGGAACCGGTGTTGGCCCCCTGGCGGGAGACGGTGATACTCCCTCGTTCTGCGCAGAACTGAGCGGCCGCCCTCTACGCAACCCGCGTCAGTCCTGTGGACGCTTCCCCGATTCCATCCTGCCCGGGCATTGATATCGAGGTCACTGTGGACAGGCACGGTGCGCACGGCGTACCCTACCGATGACATGACCACGTATCGACCGAGCTTGGACGCGTTTCGTGAACTGGCGGGCCACGGCTACACGATCCCCGTGTACTGCGAACTCCTCAGCGACAACCTGACGCCGGTCGCGGCGTTCTCGCGCGTGGCCGGCAGCAGCGACCACGCGTTTCTCCTGGAGAGCGTGGTTGGCGGCGAGAACATCGCCCGCTACTCGTTTCTCGGGGCCAATCCGTCCGCGCTGTTCGAGGCCACGCGCAATCACGCCACGGTCACGCGGTGCGGAGATTCCGTGAAGCAGGAGTGCGACGACCCGCTATGCCTGCTCGAAGAGCTGCTCTCCAGGTACAGCGCCGTGCATCTGCCGGAGCTGCCGCGGTTCCACGGCGGCGCGGTCGGCTATGCCGGGTACGACATGGTGCGGTACGTCGAGCACCTGCCGGACGCACCGCCGGACGACCGCGGGTTGCCGGACCTGCTGTTCGGCGTGTACGACGAGATGATCATCTTCGACCACGTTCACAAGACGGTGAAGGTGGTGGCCCACGCCCACGTCGACCGCGACGGCGTGGAGGGCGGATACCGCGACGCATGCCGGCGCATCGACGCAATGGTGGCGACGCTCTCGCGGCCGGAGACGGGGTCGGCGTGGCCGATCGATCTGAGTCGCGAGCCGGAGCTACGCTTCGAGAGCAACTTCGAGCGGGCCGATTTCGAGGCCGCGGTCGACAAGTGCAAGGAGTACATACGGGCGGGCGACATCTTCCAGGTCGTGCTGTCGCAGCGGCTGCACTTGGACACGCCAGCCGACCCGTTCAACATCTACCGGGTGCTGCGGGTGGTCAACCCCTCGCCGTTCATGTTCTACGTCAAGAGCCCGCAATCGATCCTGGTGGGCGCGTCACCGGAGATCATGTGTCGGGTCGAAGACGGCGTCATCACCAACCGGCCGCTAGCGGGCACGCGCCGTCGCGGGCGCGACGCCGAGGAGGACCTGGCCCTGGAGCGCGAGCTGCTGGCCGACCCGAAAGAGCGGGCCGAGCACGTGATGCTCGTGGACCTGGGGCGTAACGACGTGGGCAAGGTCGCCGAGCTCGACAGCGTCAGGCTGTCAGAGGTGATGACCGTCGAACGCTACAGCCATGTGATGCACATCTCCTCGAACGTGACGGGGAAGCTTGCGGAGGACAAGACACCATTCGACGCGCTGCGGGCCGCGTTGCCCGTGGGCACGGTCTCGGGTGCGCCGAAAGTGCGGGCCATGCAGATCATCGATGAGCTCGAGCCAACGCGGCGCGGGCCCTACGCAGGAGCGATCGGGTACGTCGACTTCGCGGGCAACGTCGACACGTGCATCGCCTTGCGAACGATGGTGATCACCGGAGCCGAAGAGGCGAAGGACGCCAAGCGCCGTGTGTACATTCAGGTCGGGGCGGGCATCGTCGCCGACAGCGTACCCGCCAACGAGTACGAGGAAACGATCAACAAGGCCAGGGGCATGCTCAAGGCCGTCGACCTGGCCGAACAGGCGTTCTGACCACCTGCGCCATTGGCGGTCGGGCGAGGGGCTATGGAACGGGTCACGACGCGAAGCCGGCGGGGCGTCATGCTCGGCGCGATGTTGTGGGTTGCCGCCGGGGCGGGCTCGCTGTGTGCGGCCGACGCGGCGCAGGAACAGACGGGTGACAACGACGAGACCACGTCACGGGATATCCTCACACCGCAAGAATGGAGCCGGTTGGATCAATCCGTGGACCGGGCCCTGGCATGGCTGGCCAAGCAACAGCGGCCTGACGGATCCTTTCCTACACTCAGACCCGGCCAGCCCGCGGTCACCGCGCTGTGCACTCTGGCGTTCGTCTCACGGGGCCACCTTCCCGGCAGCGGCCCTTACGGGACCGTGATCGATAAGGGCATTGCGTTCACTCTGAGCTGCCAGCACCCCGACGGCCTTCTCGCCCGGGAGTATCCGTCGATGGCGATGGCGGCTCACAACCCTGTGCACACGGCGAACTACAACCACTCGATTGCCGGACTGATGCTCAGCGAGGTCTACGGCATGACGTCGGGGCGCACCAATGTGCGGATCCGCGCCGCCATCGAGCAGGCGCTCGTCCACGTGTGGAAGCGGCAGCCCAGCCCGAAGCGGAATCCTGCAGACGAGGGCGGCTGGCGATATGGGAAGTACCGGCAGCACATGGACTCGGACCTGTCGGTTACGAGTTGGCACCTCATGTTTCTGCGTTCATGCCGCAACGCCGGCTTCGACATTCCAATCGAGTACATCGACGGGGCATTGGCGTTCGTCCGCCGCTGCTACGACGAGCGAGCCGGCTGCTTCGTGTACGCTCCGCGCGGACGGGTCGTCTCGCGGGCGATGACCGGTGCGGGCATTCTGGCCCTTTCGCACGGGGGCAAGCACCGAACCGAGGTGGCACAGAAGGCGGCGGCGTGGGTGTTGCGCCATCCGTTCGAGCCGTACAACAGCGTCATGGATTCGCGCGACGCGTATCTGTACGGGGCGTTCTACTGCAGCCAAGCGATGCTCCAACTCGGGGGACGCTACTGGAAGGCGTTCTTTCCCCGCCTGGCCAAGACCCTCATCGCCAACCAGCGACAGGATGGTTCGTGGCCGCCCGACGCCGGCCGCGGCGACCTGTTCGGCAACGTCTACTCCACTTCGCTGGCGGTCCTCACGCTGACCACTCCGTATCAACTGCTTCCCATTCTCCAGCGATGAGCGGCGTGTCGCCGGTACGATTGCCCTCACCTCGGTGACCGGCTAGCATCCAGGCAGCCTTGCGCGCGGGCGAGAGAAAGGGGTTCAACCATGTGCCAACCGAGTAAAGGTCTACCGTCGCCGAGTGGGGCTGGGTGCTGCCCCTGTGGTTGTGGGTTGCAGGCGGATGATGGCGGGGCTGCGCACACCGGGTCTTTCGGCGGTATTGGAGGTCCGACATTGGCCGGGATGGCGCTGACCGGACTTGCCTGGCCGATGCTGTCTGCGGCGGAGGCCGGAACCGACGCGGCGCCGGTCCGGCGTCCGCTGGTGGTCAAGCCGATCTTCACCTACCCCATCGCCACGCGCAGGCCGCAGACGAGTTGGCGGAACTGGGGTGGCGTCCAGACCCAGGAAGACGTGGACCGGGAAGCCACGCGAATCCAAGGGGAAATCGATGAGCTGCGAAACTCAGCCGATTTCCCGGTTGAATTCCTGCCCCTCGCGAGGATTCGCCGGCCGAACGAGCTGTCGGCGTTGACGGACGTGGCCGGCGCCGACGTGCTGCTGGTCCACGCCGGTGGTGACGGCGGTGGGAACCTCATGGCCAACATGAACACCATCGCCAAGATGGGAAAGGACGTGATCTTCTTCGTCCGCCACAAGTCGGGGCCGGTGTACTACTGGTACGAGGGCATGATGGCCCGTTTCCTCCACCAGCACACCGACACGCTGGCCGTGGAAGGGATCGACTACGAGGACGTGGTCGTCGACAGCCTGGACGATGTCCTGTGGCGACTACGGGCTTTGTGCGGGCTGCGTTACAGCATGGGGAGTCGGATCCTTGCCGTCGGCGGACCCGGTGGCTGGGCGCAGCCGCGCGGCGTGGTCCCGGAGTTGGCCCGCAAGCGGTGGAAGCTCGATATTCAGACGGTGTCGTACGACGAACTGGGCAAGCTGATCACGGCCGCTCGAGCGGACAACGACGCGGTTGAACGGGCGCGCAGCCGAGCCGCGACGTACCTCAAGCTCGGCAAAAGAGTCTGACCGTACCGTTTGGCGAC
>CAYMME010000208.1:0-14600 GCA_964391465.1 uncultured Planctomycetales bacterium | reverse complement strand
CCCGTCGCCTGACGCGTGCGACGGATTACGAGAACGTTGCTGATCTCACTTGTGAGTCGAGGTTCTCGAACCGGCCGAGCCACCGTTCGCGATCGCTGCGCAACTTCGTCAGGTCGGCGCCGAGCCGTTCGGCCTCGAAGCAGCTCTCTACTCGAAACGGCTCGATGTCCATGCCCGGGACCGCCACCGGCACCTCGAAATCGTGCGTGTCCGACTTCTGCCATTCGATGCCGTCACGGCAGATCTCTCGAATGATGCAGGCGGTGTCGAGCTGCCGCACGTTCCTCGCGTTCTCGCCGACACCGACCGCGGCCGTGTTGAGCAAGTACGCCGACATCTCCGGCGTACCGTTGAGCAGTTCGTACAGCGCGTTGACGTCGTCTTCCGCGGGACGGATGCCCGGTGCGCCGGGGGCGGCCTCACGCGTGATGCACTCGGGCGTGTCGGCTTCCGTCGGGCGACTCGGCATCGACTCGCCGAGCATGAAGGCGGCCGCGGCCTGCTCGGGCGTAAGCTTCGCGACGGCCGGGCTCCACGGGTTCCGCGTCAGCAGGAACAGGTCCGTGAACGGCGGCATCTCGATCTCGCCGTCGGCGTTGCGGATGCGGTGCATGGGCACAACGGCCCGACCGTAGTGCGTGTGTGTCGTGTCGAAGTAGTCGACCAGCCCGTCGCCACCAACCCAGACATTCTCCAACGCCACGTCGCGAGCCGAACATGCATCGTACAAGACCGGGTGGTCTTCGAGATTCAAGCCCTCGGTGCGCACGAACGCCCCGCGCCCCTCGGCCCCGTGCACGTCGCCGTTGGCGTCGACGAACACGACGCCGTCCTGACGGATGCGCACCTTCTCGCCCGCCGTCGTGTCCAGATCGAATTCGTGACAGGCCGAAGTGCTCTTGCCCGCGCCGTACGGGCCCAGGAACAACAACCCGCGCCGGGTGATCTCGCCGCTCTGGTAGCTGCGAGCCCACAGCTCGATGGCCGCCGCGGACAGAGCCAGGCGACCTTGACGGTTGGCGCGGTGGGCGGCCAGCCCGAGGAAGGCGTCACGGATGTCGCCGTAGTTGTCCGTGCCCAGGATGTACGCTATGCAACCATCGCCGTCGATCAGGATGCACGGCCCCGGATCGGCGCAGACTTTTCCCCATTCCGGTAGGGCGATCACGGTAATGTCGGGCGACTGATGCTCGATCCACGCGACGGGCGACGGGGCCAGCGACTGGGCGGCCAGGTAGGCCAGGTCCGCGTGGTGCTTGGGCACGCACAGCCGGACATGGCAGCTCGGTTCACCCTTGCCCACCTGCATGTCGACCTGCAGTAACGTCAGCGTGTCGAGCGCACGATAGATGTCGTCGATGCGGTGGGCTTCGTCTTCGGTCCAGGGACTGTGAGCGTTACACCGAAGGGCCGTAGCGCGGGGCTCGCGCACGCGGTGCATGTACGCCGCGGCCCCGGCGTCGGTGGTGAGTTCCTTGCTCGACGCGAGCTTGCGATAGTCGCCGGGGTGAAGGCCCTTGATCACCTTCCGCCCGAACTGCATGTGCAGGCCGGTGGGCTCGTACTCATCCAGTTCGGCCACGATCGACCCCGCCCGTCATTTCGCGGCCTTGAGGCGCTTCTCCAACGCGGCCAGCTCGTCGTTCAGGCGAGCGGGCAGCTTGTTGCCGAACTTGGCGAAGTGCTCACGGATCGAGTCCATCTCGCTCAGCCAGCCGTCAACGTCGACGGCAAGCAGCTCGTCGAGATCGGCGGCCGGGATGTTCAGCCCGGCCATGTCGAGCGCACCCTTGGTCGGCAGGTTGCCGATGGGCGTCTCGACCGCGTCGACCTTGCCCAGGCAACGCTCGACGATCCACTTGAGCACGCGGCTGTTCTCGCCATAGCCGGGCCACATGAAGTTGCCTTCGGGGCTCTTGCGGAACCAGTTGACGTAGTAGATCTTGGGCAGGTTCGCGCCGGACGTTTCCCCGATCTTCAGCCAGTGGGCCCAGTAGTCGCCCATGTTGTAGCCGCAGAACGGCAGCATGGCCATCGGGTCGCGCCGCAGCTCACCAACCTTGCCCGCCGCCGCCGCCGTCTTCTCGCTGGCCATGATCGAGCCGAGGAACGTGCCGTGCTCCCACGAGAGCGCCTCGGCCACCAGCGGCACGGTGCTCGCCCGACGCCCGCCGAACAGCATGGCGCTGATCGGCACACCCTTGGGATCTTCCCACTCGGGGGCCATCACCGGGCACTGACCGGCCGGGGCGGTGAAGCGGGCATTCGGATGCGACGCCTTCACGTCGGTGCCCGGCGTCCAGTCGTTGCCCTTCCAGTCGATCAAGTGCGCGGGCGGGTCGTCGGTCATCTCTTCCCACCAGATGTCGCCGTCGTCGGTTCCGGCGCAGTTGGTGAAGATCGAATTCTCGGACAGGCTGCGCAGGGCGTTGGGGTTCGACTGCATGCTCGTGCCGGGGGCGACGCCGAAGAACCCGTACTCGGGATTGATGGCGTAGAGCCGGCCGTCGCTGCCGAACTTCATCCACGCGATGTCGTCGCCGATGCACTCGACCTTCCACCCCTTGATGGTGGGCTCGAGCATGGCCAGGTTCGTCTTGCCGCACGCACTGGGGAACGCGGCGGCGATGTAGGCCGAGTCGCCGTCGGGATCGGTCAGCTTCAGGATGAGCATGTGCTCGGCCAGCCAGCCCTCCTCGCGGGCCATGGACGACGCGATCCGCAGGGCGAAACACTTCTTGCCGAGCAGGGCGTTGCCGCCGTAGCCCGAGCCGAACGACCAGATCTCGCGCGCCTGGGTGAAGTGGACGATATACTTGTTGTCGGCGTTGCACGGCCAGGGGACATCCTTCTGGCCCGGCTCCAGCGGGGCCCCGATGGAGTGCAGGCAGGGTACGAACTCGCCGTCGGTGCCGAGCACGTCGAGCACGGCCTGGCCCATGCGGGTCATGATCCGCATGTTGCACACGACGTAGGCCGAGTCGGTGACCTCGATGCCGATGTGGGCGATGGGCGAGCCGATCGGCCCCATGCTGAACGGGATCACGTACATCGTCCGGCCCTTCATGCAGCCGTTGTAGAGCTTGGTGAGCTTGGCCCGCATCTCGCCGGGGTCGGCCCAGTTGTTGGTCGGGCCGGCGTCTTCCTCTTTCTCCGAGCAGATGAACGTGCGGTCCTCGACCCGGGCCACGTCGGCCGGGTCCGACCGGCAGAGGAAGCTGTTGGGCCGCTTCGCATCGTTCAGTCGCGTGAAGGTGCCGGACTCGCAGAGCAGGCGAGCCATCTCGTCGTACTCCGCCTGTGAGCCGTCGCACCAGTGGACCTTGTCAGGTCCGCACATCGCCGCCATCTCGTCCACCCACTGCTTGAGCTTCGCGTGGTTCGTCACGGTCTCAACTCCTTGGCCTGGCCGCTGTCTGAAAATGCAAGATCGCCCGAGCCGCCCTGACCCCATCTGCGCCGAGGTGGGTCCTGCGGCGGGCAAACGGTAACAGCCACACACCGGGCTGTCAACGGTGAGATCGCAATTCTCCAGAGCCGCCGGATTCATCCGGCGCCGATCGTGCGGGCGCCCCATCCTCGGCCCGCCGAAAGGCGGGACCAGGGTGGGGGACTGATGCGCACGGCAGGGTGTCGGTTTCCCGTCCTTCGCAGCAGAACGCGAATGATGGGATGCCCGCCATCGTGCCCCCCACGCTTGAAAACGTGGGCCACCCGGCCGACCTCCACGGTGGCACCGCCCGCCTTGGGGGGTATGATGCGCACATGGACTGGACGAGCATCCTGATTGGCGCAGTGGTCGGTGCGGGTGCCGGTGGGGCCGTGGCCGCCCTCTTCCTCTGGGGCCGGCTCGTGAGCGCCCGGACGCGCTGTGAGTTGCTGCAAGGTGACGTGCAGCAGCGCCGGGAGGAGATCGAGCAGACCCGCCGGGCCCGCGACGACGCCAACGCCCGGCGCGAGGAGGCCATGCGGGAGGCCGCGGCCCTCACCGAGAAGCTCGAGGCCCGCGAGCAGCAGTTCGTCGAGCAACGCAAGCTGCTCGAGGACGCCCAGGTCAAGCTCAAGGACGCGTTCCGCTCCGTCGGGGCGGAGGCGCTCGCCGCCAACAACAAGCAGTTCATCGACCTCGCCAAGAAAGTGTTCGAGTCGGTGATGATCGAGGCGAAGGGGGATGTCGAGAAGAAGCAGCAGGCGATCGACAACCTCATCAAGCCGATCCGGGAGCTGCTGGAGAAGCACCGGACCGCCACCGGCGAGCTGGAGAAGAAGCGCGAGGTCGCCTACGGCCGCCTGGAAGAGCACATCAAGACGATCGCCACATCGCACGAGGCGCTGCGCACCGCGACCGGCCGCCTCGTCACCGCCCTCCGCCGCCCCGAGCAACGCGGCCGCTGGGGCGAGATGCAGTTACGCAACGTCGTCGAGCTGGCCGGGATGACCGCCCACTGCGATTTCAACGAACAAGTGCAAACGGACGATCCGGCCACCCGCGATCGCCCGGACATGACCGTCAATCTGCCCGGCGGCGGCGTGATCGTCGTGGACTCGAAGGTCGCACTCGACGCGTACCTCGACGCCCTCGAACCGGACGCGGATCGCGACGCGCGACTTGCCGACCACGCCGGCCAGGTCGAGAAGCACTTCAAGGCTCTCGCGGCCAAGCGCTACTGGGAGCAGTTCGAGCGTACACCCAAGCTCGTGGTGATGTTCCTGCCCTTGGAGTCGGCGCTGGTCGCGGCGCTGGAACGAAAGCCGGAGCTGCACGCCGACGCGATGCAGAACCACGTGCTGATCGCCACGCCGACACTTCTGGTCGCGCTGTTGCGGGCGGTCGCGTACGGGTGGCAGCAGGAGGCGGTCGCGGAGAACGCTCGCGAGATCGCGCGGGTCGGCCAGGAGCTCTACGACCGCCTCGCCACGTTCGTCGGCCACTTCGAGAAGGTCGGGGCGGGGCTCGAGCGCTCGACGCGTGCCTACAACGCGGCCGTCGGTTCGCTCGATCGCATGGTGCTGTCCAGTACGCGCAAGCTCAAGGAGCTGCACGCGACCACGAACGCGGACATCGAGCCCCCCGCACTCCAGGAAACCGACGTGCGCGAGTTCGTCGCGGGCGAGTTGAAATCGCTCGGCGACGCCGACGCTTCCGCGGACTGAGCCGGACGCGTCGTCGTACGTGTTTGGCGTCTTGGGTGGCATGGGCAGGCGTCGCTCGCGTGCGAGCGAGGTTTGCCCGTGGACGGCGTGAACACGCGTGCAACCACACGGGCAAAACCCAGCCCTGGCGGGTCGGGCCCTGCCCATGCCACACCCCCGCTGAACGCGGGCGCGTCGTCGACTCAGACGAACACGCGTTTGTTGTAGATGTACCACTCGGCGAACAGCACCACGAGGGCGGCGAGCAGCAGGTAGGGCCATAGGGGGCGGTTGACGCGCTGGACGCCCTCGCTCTGCGGGACCGCTTCGGTACCGATGGTGAATCCCTTGTTCGGTGCGATGAAACTTTCGTTCTCGTCGAAGAGGTTGACGGCGAAGTGCTCCTGCCCGGTCACGGCAGGCTCGGCCAGGTAGAGGCCGACATGGTCCGTCTTACCGAAGTAGGTCACCTGCTGCGACCGGACGAGCACCTTCTCGGTCTTCAGCTTCGGCGTCGTGATCGCTACTTCGTCCGTGCCCGGCGGTGCGGTCAGCGCCACCGCCTCACCCGGCTGGACCACCCGCGTGTCCGCGGCCGTCACCGAGCCGGCGAGATGCTGCAACGCGTTGTACATGAACACGACCAGGCCCCGCCGCAGGAACCACGTCGTGTTCAATGCGGTGCGCTCGGCGTTGAACGAGCTGAACGCGATCAACAGATAGCTGCGCCCGTCGCGGGCCAGGTACGAAACCACCGGCGCGGTCTCGCCTTCGACCAGCGTCACCGCCTCGTCCGGCAGCGTCAGCCGCGCCCACGACAGCACGTCCACGTCGTCGAAGGTCACGTAGCGCAGGATCGGGTGCGTGTCGTCCCAGGTGACGATGTACTCGTTGTCGATCTGCTCACCGACGGTCACACCGTCGATCTTCGGTCCCTGGCCGAAGAAGATGTACGCCCCCGGCGGCAGCTTGGCCGTCGCGTGGTCGTCGAAGACCACCACGTCGTACTTGAGCCGGCCCTCGTCCATCAGCTCGTCGTCGGACATGGCCTCATACCGCTCGGGCGTGACGACCTCGAATTCGCTGAGCTTGAACCCGCGGAGCAGCTTGGGCAGGTACATGTGCCCCGGCGTGACGAGCAGCACGGCCATCCGCCGCGGCGGCGGGATCAGTGCGTAGGCGTTGTCGTCGGCCGCGAAGCCGTCGGAGCGCGACAACCGCACTTCGGCCACGCCCGCCTCGGGGAACTCGATCTCCGGAAACGGCACCAGCCCCACGCTGCCGGCGGCCGGGCCGATTCGCGCCGCCGGGGCGGTGGCCGTCGGCTGCGTGGCCGCACCGTCGCCGCTCGGAGCCATCCCCGGGTCCAACTCCGGCACGTCCTGCACCGAGACGATCTGATCGTTGATCAGCAGCGTCAGGTCGGTCTTGACCGGCCGGTCGGAGAAGTTGCGCACCCGGGCGAACACGTTGAGCAGGTCGGGCCGCTCGTAGTTCCGCTTGACCTCGAGGGCAACCACACCCACGTTGTCGACCTGCTCGCCGATTCGCACGATCTCCATCGAACCGCGCCGCAGCACCAGCGCCTCGGCGTCGTCGATCCGTCCGTCGGAGAACAGAATCATGTGCCCCTGCGGAGCGGCGCTGTCCGGCACGAGGCTCCCCTGGGCGTCCTCGATGATCTGCGGCGTGGAATGGTGCTCGGCCAGCTCCAGCGCTTCCTTCAGGTGCGTGGGCCGATCCGTCGGCCGGATCGACTCGATCTGCCGCAACAGCCGGGCCTTGTCGTTCAGGAACGGCGTGACCAGACTGACCTGATCGGAGAACGCGATCAGCATGGCCTGATCGTTCGGACCCAGGTCGTCGACGAGCCGGCTCGCCTCTTCCTTGGCCTGTGCGAGCCGCGTGGTGCCGTCCGGCTCGCGCGCGTTCATCGACGCGGAGTGATCGATCAGCAGCACCAGCCGTTCGTCGCGGGCCTGCTCGACGTTCACCATCGGCCGGCCGAGGGCGATGATCGCCGCGATCAGAATCAGCAGTTGCAGGAACAGCAGCAGGTTCCGGCGCAACCGCTGAAACGGGGCGTTGACCTGAAGGTCCTGCACCGCCCGCTTCCACAGCAGCGTCGACGGCACGTCCACTTCCTGGCGCTTGAGCTTGAGGAAGTACAACGCCACCAAAGCCGGAATCGCCAGTCCGCCGGCAATGGCCATCGTCAGTGGTGAGAGGAAGTCAGGCATCAACTCTTCCGGTTGGTGTCGTCTTCGATCGCGGCCTCGTAAGGCACCAACGGCTGGTACTCGTCTCCGTTGAACGGCTCAAACCCCTCCGGCCAGCATGCGACGAGACAGCAGAGTAGGCGCTGGCCAAGCGGGGCGGGGTGACGATTCACCCGAACGACCGTGACCGTCGGGTCGCTCGCGCAACGGTCGAGAATGTCGAGAAGGTCTCGGTTCAGGTATCTGGGCGTCCAACCCACAAGGTAACCGGGGGCCGTTCGCAAGAGAATCGCGTCCGGGTCAACCCGGTTCTGCACGTCACGGCACAGCAGCAGTTGTGCGTCCGGCTGCAGCTCGCGAACGGTGTCGGCAGAATCCGGTGGCAGATGGCGGAGGCCATGCGCAAAGAAATGGACACGGTACGCTCCCACCGGATCCCGCGCCGGTAGCGGGAAGAGCTCCAGCATATCCGTCACTCGCCGCCCACCGTTTCGCCCCAGGATGACAATCGGATCGTCCTGCTCCAGGGGAATGTCCAAGCGATCCAGGTGCTCAGGGTAGTCCGGTCGTGACTTGGACAGGAGTCGATTCTGGAACACCGGGAACAGCTCGCCGCTCTCGTATGCCTCCTTCAGATCAGGAAAGGCCATCAATCCACGGAATCCTGATGTGCTCGCCTGCTCTGCGCCACGGAGGTAGCAAAACCGGTAGCGCTCTGCGCCCGCATCCAGCCGACCGATCGGGAACCAGCGGCGAGAATCCGGATCTTTCCACGCTACGTACAAAGTCCGGGTGTCGCTCATGCTTGGATCTCCTTGCCCAGATCTCGCAGGGCCTTCCGATTGCAGATCAGAAGCGCCTCGACGAACCGCTTGGCGATCTCGGTCATCCGAGTATCGGGCACGGCCGCGATCGTCCGCCGGACCCGATCCTCATCCGTCTGGATCACCGCATCCAACCACGCGCTCGAAGACTGTGGCCAACGCTCGCCGGCTTTTCTCACCAAGTCCATCGTGGCGAGCGGGCGCTGATCCGCCTCTTGCGCATACATGGCTGACCTGCATTTCGCGGCGTAGCCATCCACGCGCTCTTCCCGCATGAGTAATTCGCGTCGTTCGTCTTGAAGCTCGCGTCCCAGCGACGACGCATGATCAAACGTGGGTGCGAGATGTGCGGTCGGAGCGAAGGTAAGCGGCTCGACGCTGCTTGCCTGGAGCACCAGCCCCCAGTTCTCGTGATGACGGTCGGTGTTGCCGATCCAGGCGTCGAGAACAAGATACCCCAGAAAGGCATCGACCGTAGTCTGAACGGACTCCGGAGCCGACGAATCCCGGGGCGGGCGAAAGCGGGGATTCGAGAGGATCTCGACGACACGGTCAAATGTATGCGTCGCCACATGGTACCGACTCGCGCGCGGATAATCGCGATCGGTCCAGTACAGCAGTTCGTTACCGTGGATCAGCACTTCGGATGGTTCGAGGAACTTCCGCGAGACACAACCGTTGACATCGTGGGAGGATGCCAGTTCAACCGCAGCACAAGGAAGACCAACGAGCCGGGCCAGTTCGCTTGCGATCTTCTCCGCCCAGTCCTCGCCGGTGTCCGGTCGCGCCTGCTTGAAAAGCCAGTAGGTGCCGCCGCTGTCCTGGTACCAGAACTTGGGCTTGGTACCCATCTGTTCGTCCTCGTGGGCAGCGTCCGCCGGAACCTCGATAATCGGATATAGCTCTATCAGGTGCACTTCTCGCTTGCCGCCGATGCTCGCGATGCGCATCGTTGTTCTTGATGGTCTGCTATTTCAACAACCCCCTCCGCCGCAGGTACGACAGCACCAGTTGATCGAACGGCACGTCGGTCTTGGTGAACAAGTAGTTGATCCCCCGCCGGGCGCAGAAGTCGCGGAGGCTCTGGCAGTAGGCCTGAAGGTTCTGCTTATAGCGGTTGAGCAGGGCCCGTGAGATCGTGACCTCGGCCAGGTCGCCGTCCTCGATGTCGCGCAGCTTGAGATCGCCGGCCAGCTCGGGATCGACCTCGTCGGGGCTGAGAATCTGCACGGCGTAGATGTCGTACTTGCGGCCGAGCAGGTAGCGGATCCCCTGCTCGAATCCGCCCTTGTCGAAGAAGTCGGACAGGACCACCAGCACGCCCCGGTTCGGGCTGCGGACCGCGAGATTCTTGCACGCGGCGGTGAAGTTGCTCACGCCGGCCGGCTCGATCGACTGGAGGAACTCCAGCAACCGATGGACCTGACGCCGGCCGCGAATGCCGGCCATCTCGTGCACCAGATCCTCGGCGAAGCCGAAGACGCTCACGCGGTCGTAGTTCACGAGCCCGATGTACGCCAGGGCCGCGGCCACCCGCTTGGCGTACAGAGCCTTCGTCGGGTCGCCCCAGTCCATGCTCTTGGACGTGTCCACGAGCACCGTAACGAGCAGATCCTCCTCCTGGAGGAACAGCTTGAGGAACAGCGCGTCCAGGCGGGCGTAGACGTTCCAGTCGAGGAACCGCAGATCGTCACCGACGACGTAGTTGCGGTAGTCGGCGAACTCGACCGACTCGCCGCGGCGCTTCGACCGCCGCTCGCCGCGCATCTTGCCGGCCAGGATCTTGCGCGACACGATGTCCAACTGGTCCAGCCGGGCCATGAACTCCGGGTCGAGCAGCTCTCCGTTGATTGTCGCCGATTTCGCCAAGTCGTCCTTCCCTCAGTCACACACAGCAAGGTCTTTCATGCGCGTGCCCCATAGCTTCAGCCGTGGGGTACCCGATTGACGCAAACCGAATCGCGTTTCCCGCCTCTCGAGAGGTGGGCCACCCTCACCTCACCTTCAACTGTTCTCCAGGCCGCGAAACACTTCCGCCAGCTTCAACTCGAACCCCGGCAGCAATCGACTCTTGTAGACGCCGTCCGCGCCGAGCTCCTGATCCGACCACGTATCACCTCTGCGCGTAAGCGCCAACATCGAAGTCTTCTGCGGATCGACGATCCAATACTCCTGGACGCCTACGGCCAAGTAGTCCGTACGTTTCTCGTGGTAGTCACGCTCTTCGCTGCTGGGGGAAACGATCTCGATGACAATCTCCGGCGTCCATATCGCCCACGGCGATTCGCCCCGCGGCATCGGGGTCAGGTACACGGCCCGGTCAGGGTGGCGCTCCGAGGTCATCGTCGGCGCTTCCACTCGGCAGTCGGCACCGGATGCGACAAGCTGAATCACTTCAGGGTGCGCCTCCCAGTACCGGTCGAGTTGACGATGGATGAGCGCCGCAACTTGCGCGTGAGGGCCGCCTGGAATCTGGACTACTTGAATGACTCCTCTTGCCAGTTCGTAGTTGAATCCCGGCACGGCGTCGGCATCAACGAATTCCCCGAGCGACATGTGCCGTCCGTGGTCCTCGGGTCCGATGCGGGTTGTCGTCGCGGTATCGGCCATCAGTCACCTCGCGCCTCTTTGTCCTGCTTCACGAGCCGGTCGATTTCACTCTCCACGTCGATTCCGTCGGGGTGGCCGCGCCAGGCGATCCGGCCGGTCCGGTCGATCAGGAACGCGGTGGGTACGCCGCTGATGCCATAGGCCCGAGCCGCGGACGAACCCCGGCCGGTGCCGCCCTCGGTACACCACAGATGGCGAATCGACTGCCACCCTTTCGATTGCACGTGGCGGCGGACCGCTTCGGCGTTGTCATCGATGCTGGCCCCCACGATCACCGCCTTGCCCGCCCAACCCTTCTTCCGCTTGGCCATGATCTTGTTGTCGTGAGTCATCGGCCCCTGGCAGAACCGACACCACGTCGCCCAGAACTCGAGCAGGATTACCTGCCCCTCG
This sequence comes from uncultured Planctomycetales bacterium, assembly GCA_964391465.1. GTDB lineage: Bacteria > Planctomycetota > Phycisphaerae > UBA1845 > CAYMME01 > CAYMME01. Next base: position 3,421 of record CAYMME010000208.1, on the reverse strand, counting down.
AAGGCCGAGAGCTTGACGGGCTCGCCGGAGAAGACGTCTGTGAAGACGGCGTCCGGGACCGGCTTCCGCTCGCCCGGGGCGATCAGCCGTGCCGGTTCGGTGGCGCACGCAGCCAACCCGAGCAGTACCAATGCGAGACCGCCGAGCCGCGTCGCCCGTACGCGCGTCCGATTGGTCCCCGTGTGTCTCATCGAACCGCTCCGCGGTCGCTCGACCCATTCCTTACGCCGCGGCCTCCACCATGGTCGGCGTCTTGTCGATCACTTCGTTGACCACGTCGTCGGTGCTGACGTTCTCGGCCTCACCCTCGAAGTTCAGGAGGACGCGGTGCCGAAGCACGGGCAGCGCCGCCTTCTGCACATCGGAGAAGCTCGTGTTGTAGCGCCCGTCGAGCAGGGCGAACACCTTCGATGCCAGCGTCAACGCCTGGGCCCCGCGCGGACTCGAGCCCCATCGCACGTAGCGGTTGGTGGCCTCCACCGCGAACTCGCCCTCCGGATGCGTGGCCATCGCCACCCGCACCGCGTAGTCCTGCACGTGTGGGGCCATCACCACCCGCTTCACCAGGTTCTGGGCCGCGATGATCTCCTCGGCGTTCATCGCCGGCTTCACATCGGGCTGATACCCGGTCGTCGTCCGGTTGAGGATCTCCCGCAGGTCGTCGCGCGACGAGTATTGCACGACGAGCTTGTAGAAGAACCGATCGAGCTGCGCCTCGGGCAGCGGGTACGTACCCTCCTGCTCGATGGGGTTCTGCGTGGCCATCACGAAATAGGGCTCGGTCAACCGATGGTGCTCGCCGGCCACCGTGACCGTGTGCTCCTGCATGGCCTCGAGCAGCGCCGACTGCGTCTTCGGTGTGGCCCGGTTGATCTCGTCGGCCAGGATGATCTGCCCGAACAGCGGCCCGCGCTGGAACTCGAACTGCCGCCGCCCCGTGCCCGGGTCCTCGACGATGATGTTCGTGCCGATGATGTCGGCCGGCATCAGGTCGGGCGTGAACTGGATGCGGGCGAAGTCCAGGCTCAAGGCCTGGGCCAGCGTGCGGATCAGATACGTTTTGCCCAGTCCGGGGACACCCTCGAGCAGCGCGTGCCCGCCGACGAACAGGCAGACGAGTACGCCGTCGACGATCTCGTTGTGCCCGACGATGGCCTTGCCGATCTCGTCCCGGACGGCCGTGAACTTGTCGCGAAACGCCGCGGCGTCCCGCTCCACCTGTGGATCAACGTCTGCCATGGGTTGCTCCCGCTTGGTCTAATGGTCCGTCACTGCTTCGTCCCCCACCCTTCGCATACGACCGCGAAGGATGGGGCACCCGGCGAGTGATGAAGGATGAGAGATAGGGGGCAAGCGGCACAGAACACGACCGCAAGGGAGCTCGGCCCGAACCATCGATCGTCCGTTCCGCATTCCTCATCCTTCATCCTTCATCTCTTATCCCTCATCCCTTCCCCCATCCTTCCTACGTTCATCGATATCATCCCGCGCGCGCTGCTTGGCTTTGAGCAGGCGCGAGGTGACGTCTTCACCGGCATCTTCGGATTCCGCTGTCACCGTGGGTTGCGGTTTCGGCTTCGGTGCCGGGGCGTCGACCGTCGCGCCGCCCAAGGCTCGATCGAGATCCCCGGTCGGGGCCTCGTCCGCCGCTCGGTCGCCGATGTCGTAACGCCGCGTACGATCCGGGGCCGGGACCCGCGTCCCCGACGGTGACGGACTCGGCGTCCCAGCATCGCCGTTGCCCGTGACCGTCTCCCGCACCTTATCCCGCACCTGCCGGAGTTGCGACAGCGACGCCGTCGACCGCTCGCCCGTCCGACCCAATACCGTCACCGTGTGCGTCAGCCACTGGACCGCCGGCCCGATCGACTGGAATCGAATCGTCCAACCCACCAGCTCTGCCAGCAACACCACGCCCACGATCCCCGGCCAGCTCGTGTGGATCACGCCCACGCCGACCAGCAGCACGAAGAGGATCAGCACCTCCACCACAACCGACAACGCCACGATCGACGCCAGACGACGACTCGCCACGTCCAGCAGAAACAGCGGCAGCAGCAGCCACGCCACCACCCAGGACCACACCGGCTGACTTGCCACCATCGGGACCGGCGGTCGGCGGAACACGTCGTCCGCTTCCGGGTCCATCTTCAGCTCACGCCAGCCCTCGTTCATCCCCACGATCTTCGTCAGCAGCGGCTCGTTCGCCGAGAACTCCCGGTACTCCGGCGAGAACGGAATGCTCAACCCCGTCGAGATGAACGCCGGCTCCTTGTCGCCCGGCTCCGCCACCCGCATGCTCACCAGATACTGCCCCTTCTCCCGCGCCTCGAACACCGCCTCGTACCGACCCGGGCCCGTCTGCGTGAGTCGCAACGGCTGGCCCGTGCGGTCCGGCCCGATCACCCGACCCGCCTCGAGCCGAAGGAAGTTCAGGTACGACGCGTCGTGGTTCAGTGCCTCGATCACCACGCGTCCCTTGTCGCCCTCGAGGCGCGTGAACACCTGGAAGTCCGACGCGCGATTCTGACGCATCGACCAACGCACGATCTGGGCCCACAGCTTACCGTACTGCTCCCACGCCACCCAATCCGTGCCCCAGTGCGGCCAGTAGCCGCTGGCGAACGCCACCGTCTTGCCCAACTCGTACTGCCAGTGCGCCAACACCGGGTCCGCACCGTCCTCGGACATCCGCACCAGCGGCATCTCCACCAGCGGACTCGGCTTCCGCTGCGTCAGCACCAGCCCGCCCAACTGCGGCAAGGCGACGTCGCGGTCGGCCACGCCCGTGACCAGCGGCGAAAACACATAGTCGAGCTGTGGCGTAAACGGGTCCTCCGAGATCAGCGGCTTCCGCACGATCTTCGCCTCCTTCACGAAGATCTGCGGCAATGTCTTGGGATTGCGCACGCGATAGAGCGTGCCTCCGCCCCCTTTCGCAATCCGTCGCAGCATCGGCTCGAAGACGTGCACACCGTAGCCGATGGCGACCGTCGAGCACGTGATCTTGTTCTTGCGCAGCTCGTTGAACACGGCCTCGTAGTCCCCGGGCATCCGATCCCCGTCGGAGATGACGATGATATGCTTCTGTGCGGCATTGCCGGCCAGCCCCTTCAGGCCGTCGATCGCCATCTGTATGGCCGGGGCCAGGCTCCGCACGTCGCCGACCTGCATCTTCTTGATCTTGCGGGCCACCGCGTCCTTGTTCCGGGCGACGGCCAGCGGCACCTCCCAGTTCAGCCCGCCCGGCGTGAACGTGTCCGCGATGCAACCGAAGTAGTCCTGCGACGAGATCGTCTTCAGCGAAGCGACCGCAACCTTCTCGCCCCAGTAGTTGGCCCGGCCCAGTTCGGACGGGTCCATGAAGATCACCAGGGCCCCGCGCAGCACCTACTTGGTCTGCTTGATCTCGAAGTTGACC
>CAYMME010000207.1:0-14721 GCA_964391465.1 uncultured Planctomycetales bacterium | reverse complement strand
ATTACGCAAACGCCTGCTAGAACAACAACATGCAGCTTAGCTTAATGGCATTCGAGCCAGACCCCTACACATGCGTCAGGCCGTCAGCCACGCCGCGAGCAGATTGACGGCCGCGTCGAGGTCCTTCTTGTGTACGGTTTCGGTAATGGTGTGGATGTAGCGCGTGGGGATGGACAGTGTGATCGTGCGCCGTCCGCCGCCCGCGCGCTGGACCGTGGCCGCGTCGGTCGCGCCGAGTGGTAGCACCTCGAGCTGGTGCTTGATCCGCTTGGCCTTGGCCACGGCGACGAACTCGTCGAGCAGGCCGCGATGGCTGATCGAGCCGGCATCCATGACCTTGATGGCCACGCCGTCGCCCAGCCGCGTGATGGATTCCTCGGCGTTGATGCCCGGCGTGTCACAGGCCAGCGTGGTGTCGAGAGCAATGCCGACGGCCGGATCGATACCGAACGCGCTGGTCATCGCTCCGCGGCAGCCGACCTCCTCCTGCACCGTGGCCACGTAGTAAATGTCGTACTTGCTGCGCTTGCCCACTTTCTTGAGGGCGTTGAGCGCCACCCAGGTCGCCACCCGATTGTCCATGCACTTGCCGGTGGCGCAGTCGCCGACCACCTCCATCGGCTGAACCAGCGTCACCGGGTCGCCGATCCGCACCAGCTTGTCGACCTGCTTCTTGGGCAGGCAGAGATCCACGAAGAACTCCTTGAGCTCCGGGACCTTCTTGCGTTCCTCCGGGCTGGCGATATGGATGGGGGGACCGGCCGGGTTCAGGATGCCGGTCAGGTCCTTCTTGCCCTGGACGAGCACGCGGCGGGCGAACAGGTTGCGGGTGTCAAACCCGCCGGCCTGATGCAGGCGGAGCCGCCCCTCCTTGTCGATGGCCCGCACATAGAACCCGATCTCGTCGATGTGGCAGGCGATCATGACTTTCTGGGCTTGGCGCTGTTGCGAGCGGGTGCCGCGGCCGGGCTTGCGGCGGCAGACCAAGTTGCCCATTGCGTCGACGGTCTGGCTGTCGAACACATCGCGGGTATGCCGCTTGATCAGGTCGCGTATGCGTTCCTCCCGGCCGGGTACGCCGGGGGTCTCGGTCAGTTGCTTCAAGAATCGCATGAAGAGCTCCTTGCCCGGGCTACAGCGGCGCGGCGGCGATCAGCACGATGAGCATGGTTGTGGGCAACCCGCCGAGGAAACCGTAGTGCGTCATGTCCGCCTCGAGCTTGGCGGCCTTCTGCGAGTAGCTCGCCGGCACGTCACGACAGAGTCGGTGTGTCGGTTCCCGTTCGATCGCCTTCAGTGCGTCGAACTGTGCGGCCGTCAGCGGTACAGGCCGGTCCGGCGCGGCCGTGACGGCGTTGTCAGCGGAGGCGTCGGCGGCGCCCAAGGCCACTCCCATCAACGCCAGCAAAGCGACAAGAATCGAAACACGTGTCATGACCATCACTCCTTTGCAGGTCGGATTGCCTCGCCGATCCTCCGCGTCCCCGCGTCCGGCGGCGGCCTGACCACAATCATCATCGTCCGCCGGCCCCGCGTCCACCACGTCTCGAACGCTTCGGCGTCGACCGTTTCCAGTCCATGCGTTGAGGACGGGTCCAGATAATAGACTGTATCGGTCGGGCCTGCTCCTTCAGTTGCGTTGCTCTTCATTCCGATGACGACAACCGCGTGATTGTACTGCGGATCGTCGCCCTTCCGGTTGATTACGCAAATGACCGGGTATCCCCGCTGCATGACCCACCACCGCAGTCCGACGGGAGCGCGATCGTGGAACTCGCCGGCGAGCACGATCATGTCCAGTCGTTGTGTGCGAAGCCACCGGGCCAGGTCGTCGGGGCGCGTTTCGTCCAGCTTGGCGTCGTGCAGCCCTCGCCGCACGCCCGGCTCGCTGAACGGGCGCTTGTCGACGTACTCCGCGGCCATCGCCACAGACGCGGAAAGGCAGGACGAGAAGCGTGTTGCGGGTTCGTACCGGACGCGGAGCGCCCCCTCGGGGTAGTCCGATGCCCAGTTCTCGAGCTTCGGTGCACAAGCGGCGAATCCCGGAAGCAGCGTAGCCAGAGCAACGCCGGTGTACCGTCGTCGCATCACGCAGTCCTGAACGGTAGTTCTGCCACCGCGCCCATCACCGCCGCGCCGTCGACACGAGTCGTGACCGTTGTTCCGGGAGCGGCGTGAGCCGGTCGGACATACCCCAAACCGATCGTGGCCCCGACGGCCGGGGACATGCAGACGCTCGTCACGTTCCCGGTCGCGCTCCCTTCCACCTCCACGACCGCTCCGGGGACCGGCGGCGTGGCTCCATCGAGCTTCAAGCCCACGAGCTGCCGAGCCAAGCCTCCGCGCGATCGCATGCGTTCGATGATTTCCTGACCAAGGTAGCAGCCCTTCTGGTAGGAGATCCCTCGATCGATCTGTCCCGTCTCCGGAGGCAGGGTGTCTTCGCTAATGTCTCGCCCCATCCAGGGGATGCCGGCTTCGATCCGCAGCACATCGAGGGCCTCGGCGGACACCTCGGCGATTCCGAGCGGTTCTCCGGCCGACCACAGGGCCGCCCGCACCGCCTCGGCCGCGTCGGGCTGCGTCACGATGAGCTCCGCGCCGAGCACCCCCGCGAAGTCATGTCGAACCGCGATGACCTCCATGCCGGCCACGTCGATCCTTAGACTCTGGAGCCGGGCCAGGGCAGACAACCCGTCCAGGCCGATCCGTTGGGCGAGTTCGGCGGCGCCCGGCCCGAGCAGGCCGAACCGCACGACGGCGCCGGTCAGGTCCTCGATCGCGACGTCTTCGGTGATGATGTACCGATCCAGGTGCTTTCGGGCGCCGGCAACCCGATCGCGGTCGAGGTCCAGCCAGACCGCATCGTCACGGACCAGCACGTTGACGTCGAAAACCACCCGTCCCATGCGATCCGTCGCGAACGCGTAGTTCCCGGCGCCCGGCCGCAGGCCCTTCACCTCGTTCGTCACGAAGCCCTGCAGCCAGTCGGCGCGATCGCCGCCTCGCAACGCCAGAATCGCGCGGTTTCCGCGACCGATCAGCCCGACGTGTTTCGTTGCTACATCGTAGCCTTCAGGCGCCATGCCGGTTCCCCGCTTGTCCGGAATGCCGCGTCGCACGCATGTCCGGTCGTTGAAGCATGCGTGCCGCTCCGTACAATGTCAACCTTGGCGTAGGATCCGCCGTGCGGATCCAAGGGAGCTGTGACCTGGAGCGATCCGGACGGCGAATCCGGCGAGAGCCCATGATCCATCCCACTGCAATCGTCGACTCAGAAGCGGAACTCGCGGAAGAGGTGGATCTCGGTCCCCATGTTGTCATCGAGGGGTCGGTCCGCATCGGAAGGGGCACGCGCGTCTTCCCGAACGCCTACCTCTGCGGACACACCACGATCGGCGAAGAGTGCGAGATCCATCCCTGCGCCGTCGTAGGCCACACGCCGCAGGATCTCGCCTACACAGGCGAACGGAGCTACTGCGTCATCGGGAACCGGACAGTGATCCGCGAGTATGCCAGCGTTCATCGGGGCACGGCCCCGGAATCCACAACGACCATCGGCGACGACTGCATGCTGATGGCGGCCGCGCACGTGGGCCACAACTGCCGGGTCGGAAACCGGGTCAAGGTGGCCAACGGCGCGCTCGTCGCCGGCCACGTGGAGATTGGCGACGACGCTTTCATCTCCGCGATGCTGGGCATTCACCAGTTCGTCCGCGTCGGCCACCTGGTCATGCTCACCGGCATGTCGCGCGTGAGCATGGACGTGCCGCCCTACTTCATCTGCGGGGGCGACTCGACTTGCGTCGGGGTCAACTCGGTGGGCATGCGACGGGCGGGATTGAGCCGGGCGGAGACCGACGACGTCAAGCAAGCCTTCCGAACGCTTTATCGGTCGGGTCTGCCTTTCCGTCGGGCCGTCGAACGACTCGGTGAAACCGCCGCAACCGACGCGGGCCGGAGCATCTTCGAGTTCGTGCGCCAACCGTCGAAACGCGGCTACGCCGCCGGCGTGCGCCGGCGGACCAGCACACTGATCGATGGGAACCGCCCGGACGACCAGAACTCGACGTGAATGCAATCGCTGAAGCGCCGAGCCTCAGGCGAACGCCGGTTCGACTTCCGCGTCCGCGGCTCGGTGCCGCACCGAGTGCGTGACAACCCTTTCGAGGGCGTTTAGGACTGCCATGTCATGACCGGACGCGCGGTCTCGCCGCATCGCCCGAACTGCCTCGTGAGGGCTGACCGGAGGGCCGTCCCGGTCGTCCGCGGTCAGCATGTCGTACGCGCGCACAGCGCGGATGATCTTCGCACCGACGGGCATGCCGGTGGCCAGTCCGACCTCGGTCATCAGTGCGTCCTGCACGGCATCGTCCTGGTTGACCACCAACGGCACGGCGCCCCGGAGCACGGTGCGCAGCGAATGAACCAACTCCATCCCGTGGAACGTGTTCTTCTCGACCTTGTCGGGGTTCTCCTCGAGCGTGTCGACCGCCTTGGTAATGAGCTTGGTCGAGATCTCCACGTTGCCCACGTCGTGAAGCAAGGCCCCCACGCGAATGTCCTCAATCTCCGAGCCCGGTAGCCGGAGCTCCGTCGCGACTGCCTGGCTCAGCTCCGCCACCCGCACCGAACGCGCCTTGAGTCGCGGATTGGCGCTCTGGAGGTACTTCGACAGCACCTCGACGACCCCGACGTAGGCCTCGTGCAACTCGTCCACCTTGGCCGCTCGTTCGTCGCAGAGCGTCCCCACCAGCAACGCCGTCAACCCCAGGGCGGCGGCCCATACGGTCATCGCGAGCCCGGCGATGATCGGCGTGGTGTAGGCGGCGAAGCCCGACAGATCCAGCGTGCTCGCAATCGACACCGCGATCGCACAGAACAACGCCAGCACACCGGCATGGCTGCGCCCGAGGTAGTACCCGCTGAGCACCACGGGCAGGAAGTACAGGTTCAGGATGACCATCTTGTACCCGCCCATGCGATGGAACAGGTACGTCATCCCGATGGCCAGGATGATGAGCATGATCTCGAAGGCATGCCGATCTTTGGTCAGTTTCGCGCTCATCTCTTACCTCCGTGGGCGAACGCACCCGGCGCCGAATGCGCGCCGACGTGCGTCGTACTGGCATCTCGATCGTGACCCTGGTGCTTGGCTCTCATGATTCGTCCGATGCCCCAACCAACGCGGGCTCGGCCTCTGTTGCTTCGTCAAGCCGCGTGACGTCTGCGCGATCGTCATCCGCTTGATCGATCGTGTTCGGCCAGTACTGGCGTGCGGTGTCCCGGAATCGCGATTCGATGGTCAGCCACACCTCCACGAGTTGCGGATCGAACGCCTTGCCCGCGTCGTTGCGAATCGTCTCCACGCACCGAATGTGTGGAAACGGTTCCTTGTAGGTCCTCCGGGAGGACAAGGCATCGTACACGTCCGCGATGGCGACGATCCGCGCCGCAAGAGGGATCTCCTCGCCGGTGAGTCCGCTTGGGTAGCCGGTCCCGTCCCATCGCTCATGGTGGGCCAATGCGATCTCGCGCGCCATCTGCAGGAAGTTCGATGATCCCAATCGCTGTTCGATCTGCAGGAGACAGTCGCCGCCGACCTCCGCGTGCTTCTGCATCTGCGACCGTTCGTCGTCGCTCAGCGGGCCCGGTTTGAGCAGGATGGCGTCCGCGACGCCCACCTTCCCGATGTCATGCAGGACGGAGCTGATGCCGATCAGACGCACGAAAGCGGGCGTGACCGCGTCGCGATACTGCGGATGACTCTGCAGCGTAGCGGCCAGCCGCGTCGCGTAGAGCGACATGCGTTCGAGATGGTCGCCGGTCTCCGGATCTCGGGAATCGGCCAGTTTCGCCAGCCCGAAGATGATCGCGTCGCGCATCCGAACCAGCGACTCCATGCGTTCGAGGGCCTGGGCCTCGGACCGCTCGCGCTCTCGGGAAGTCTCGTCGTAGAACTGCGCCATGGCCAGGTACACGGTGATGCCCAGCAGAGCGCAGGTCCACAAGAGCGTAACGGCGGCAGCGCCGACCAGTGGCGGCGCGAGTGCCGCCACCCGGGCGTCGATGTCGGCGACGGGGTGGTAAGCCACCAGAGTCCCGCTCCCGTCACCCAGCCTGTGCGCCACCGCGAGCTGTGAGCCTTCCGGTGTCTCCAATCGGCCGCGCTGCGACCCTGAGGCACTCTCGGGGTGACCGGGCAGCGACGTCCAACTCACCTGCTGTCCGGGCGCGCACCACGCTGCGTGGTCTGCGCGATCAGGTCCGCAGGAACCGGAGCAGACGATGATGCTCCACTCGGAATCCGCCAGAAACACCCTGCGATGATTCGGTGAAGACGCGCAGTCCGGCAGGAGTTTCGGCCCATCGCCGGTTGCAGCGTCGGAATCGCGGATCTCCGGGGCCCGCCGATCCACCGCCGCTTGCATCCGAGTCCAGGCTCGCCCCTCCGCCTCGTGGCGGGCGGACCTGAGGGCATAGTGGTGATGGATCCACAACCCCACCGCCACGCATGCGGTCTGGGTGAGGAGAATGAGGCACAGATGTTTCGACCGTCTGCTCAACCGACAAGGTCCCCCGATGTTCGGGCGTTTTCACCGTCTCCCGGCTGCGGCCCCCCGCGGTTTCCGTGGTCAGGCCCCACACCCGGAAATCGCCTGGGCGGCCTCTCAAACGCTCGCGCGCCACCTCCCCGCAGCCAAGGCGTACACCCATCAGTACCTTCGGGTATTCGGTAGGGGGACTTGATTGGTCCCTAATAGTGTGAAGGCAAGACACGTCCGATCATGTCCGCGTCCTGAACACGCGTCGCTCGAAGTCCGTTGGCATGGTGCGCGTGGCATCGGGTCCGATACACCGAGGAAGGGCGCCGGATCGCCACAAGCACCGGAAGCGAGCCACGAGTGGACACTCCAGGGGACTGTACAACTATCCCGCAGAATCTTGTTGGGGCGACAAGATTTCTGTGTGCCCTTCGCTTGGTTGCCGTCCGCGGCCGCGCCAAGTGGTCGCCGCCTTCGGCCGCTCCGCCGCCTCCTTACGGGCGCGGTTCGGAGAAGGGCGACCGCGGGGTCATTGGGTTGCGGGCAGAGCCCGCGCTGTGGGAATCCCCGGATTCGACCAAGGCACGAAGGAACGGAGCAGGCCAAGCGGCGCAATCGAGACTCAGCAGCGCAATTCAGGGAGGAAACGCCCACCGAGCCCCATGCCCCCGCCTTGTTCTTGCAGAAACTGCAATCCGCGATCCGGCTGGGGCGGCCCCTACTGCCGTTTTCCGGGTGCGGCCAGCGGATCGGTCGGAACGTGCTTCTCGACGCGCTGCAAAGTGCGGCGCCGGAATCGGACGAATGGGGCCGCCAGCCGGCGGTGCAGATCGATCCAGATCGGTCTGCGCTGCGCCCGTGCGAGTTGTTCAGCGCTCAACTGGTCGGGACGATGGCGTCGCCAGTGCTTGAGTAGATGGTAGCGGTCACTCTGCTGCAATCGCCGCAGCAGCCACCGGGCAAGCCGACGGTGTGGGCTGCGTCCCGGGGCCACATGAAGTGAGATCTGGAAATCGATCAGGTAGGGTTTCCCATCGTCACCGACAAGGATGTTCCCACGCTTCTCCAAGTCCACATATGCGACGTCCTGTCGATGCACCTCGTCTAGGAGGTGTTCGAGCCGTGGAAAGAAGGTGTCGGGAACCTGCTCGTACCGCCGGAGTGGATGGCCGGGTACGAATGCGTGGGCAAAAACATTCGGGTTAAGCCGCCCAAGGAATCGGGGAATCCCCTGGATCTCGCCCAGGCGAGCATACATCGCACACTCGTGGGCGGTGGCAAGGCGGCCCAGCCACGCCAAGGGCAAGCCGAGGAAATCGGCCCGCCGGCCGACTTTCACCACGATATGCTGTGCGTTCGCCTCGTACCGTGAGGTCGCGGCAAAGAAATCGTGCTTGAAGACCTCGAGGCAGACGTAGGGAACACCCTCGATCGAGACCGTCATCGCCGGGGCCGAACGTCCCAGGGCCCGCAGCGCGTCCGCACCATTCCGCCGTGACGACAAGACGCTGTCCGTTCCTTTCTAACCACAATCTCCCCCCCGTTCTCTCTTACAGGGGCCGTTCCCGGGATTATACTGGGAAGATTCCGGAAATGCGCCTCGACGATCGGAAAAACTGCTGGACATTCCGGTCGATTCTGGTATTCTTGCGGTGCGCGGCAGTGTCAACCCCAAGCGAGCGTGACAAATAGGTGTCGGTGGTGCGCCGTGCCTCCGGGATGCTTGGTGCTCGCACAAGGGGTTGAGTTGATTCATCTTCTCTTGTGTTGGGGCCTTCGGGCTCGAAGTGTGGAGCGCCAGCTACTCGGTCGGGGGCAATTGTGGGTCTGGTCCGCCGGGTAGTCCGTGCTCGGTCGTACTGATCCGATTGCTTCTTTGTCTTCGGGGTCAGGAGTAGCGGTTGTGCGGTGTTCGTGCAGCGTGCTCCAATAGTTGTGGAGAAATGTAAGCCATGTTTAGATCCAAAGCAACATCCTATGCAATTCTGGCCGCAGCGGAAATCGCAAAGCGTCAGACCACGCCCGGGGGGCCGGGGGTGCAAGCCTCTGAGGTCGCGGAGCTGTACGACCTTCCGACCGCGTACGCCGCCAAGGTCATGAGCCAGCTCACGAAAGGCCAGGTGCTGCGATCCGATCGCGGGCCTCGGGGCGGTTTTCAGCTCGCGCGCACGCCCGAGAAAATCACCCTGCTCGAGATGTTTGAGGCCGTTCATGGCGTACTCGACGGTGGCGGTGACATGCGCGTGACCGGGAACATTCCCGATTCGATCCGGCGCAAGGTGTCGCAGGCCTTCAACAAGGTCACCAACCAGATGCGGTCGCGCATGACCTCCATCACGCTGGCAGACCTGCTGAAGAAGTAGGACGACAGGCGGTCCCCGCGTGGGTCGGCACGGCCGACGAGTGGTCCTCGCATGGCGGCGAGTCGTCAGGCGGCTCGGACCGAGAGCGGCGCGGCATCCACGCTGGGGGCGGGAGCGGCGTGGTTGGTGTGCGGGGGGGCGGCTTGCTATAATCCGCCCCCGACGCCGATCTCCGGCGCGTGGCAAGGAGTGTTGTGCAATGCGCAGATGGCAGACCTATGTGCTCGTGTTCCTACTCGTAATGGTGCTCGTCGGAGCTCCGGTCCAAGCCGGCGGAATCGTCGACTTCGGCAGCGGGTTCGAGGCGCTGACGCCGTTCTTTATCGTGAACGCGATCCTGACCGCCATCACCAGCGTCCTCTTCGTCCAGGGATGCACCGCGGTGAATACCACTGTGGGCACCTAGCTGCGGTTGGCTGCCCCATTCGCGGCACATGCTCCACGGATCGCATGCGCGGTCTGTGGAGCATGTGCGTGCGCCTACCCATTCCGTCGGGGCGCCGTGCGGCCGGGCGAGCCCACGCGCACCACACGCCCGGCCTTGGCCGAGTCGATCTCCTTTAGACAGAGCCGCAGCGCTTCGGTCGCGATCCGGCCGGACAGCATCTCGGGCTCGCGTCCGCTGCGCACCGCGCCGACTGCGGCCCGCAGCTCCGCCGCGAACGCATCGGTCGTGTCCCGGCCCTGGAGTCTGGGCCGATGCGCCCGCCCCGTCGCCGACAGAACCGTCAGCGGCGTGATCGGGACCCCTTGGCCCCGGAGGGTCGCGAACGCATAGGTGAGAGTTGCCCGTTCGAAATGAATCTCGAACCGGTGAGTGAACGGTCGGGCCGGCTGGGCGAGGGCGCCGCCTGAGCAGGTCACGCAGGGACCGCCGCGGCCGAAATCGTACTGGGTGTCAATGTGGCGCACGATCCCATCTCGCAGGACCCCGCGGGACGAGACCCGCTTCGGGCGCCCGCACAGCAGGCTCACGAAGTGGGCATCGTGGATGTGCAAGTCGATGGCCGGCCCGCCGCTTCTGGCGAGGTCCGCCGACTTCCACCACGCGGGCGGGCAGATGATCCGCTCGAAGCGGGCCCCCAGAAGTCGGCCGTAGCGGTTGCCTGCGACGGCCTTCCGAACGAATGCGTACTCGGGCACGAAGGGCAGCACGTGGGCTACCATCAGGAGCCGCCCGGCCCGTCTCGCCGCTGCCAGCATCGCCCGGGCATCCGCCACGGACAGAGCGATCGGTTTCTCCACCAGGAGGTGCTTGCCTGCGTCCAGGGCGGCCACGCTCACTGCAGAATGCATCGCCGTCGGCAGGCAGATGTCCACCAGATCGACGGTCTCGTCGGCCAGCAGGGATTCGATACGGGCGTGGGTGTGCACGTGCGACAGGTCCACCCGCTCCCCGCTCGGGCCGAAGTTGCCCCGTATCCCTCGCCAGTCGCCAGCCCGCTTGGCGGCGTCGCGCGTGCAGATGGCCGCGACCCTGGCCCCACGCAGGCGCGAGATGGCGTGAAAATGGGTCATCCCCATGAATCCGAGCCCCACAATGCCGACACCGACCATGCCAAGACCTCCTGTGTACACGAATCTTCGCGGTGCCCGGGATGGTACCGGCTCGGCCCACCGGGTTCGACTGCTCCACGTTTGACTCGATACACGGATGGCTGAGGCCGGGTATCGACCGTGCCCCGCGGACGGGCCGCTTGAACCTCCTCCGTAGGACCGATAAGATCCGATGCGGCGACGTGCGATGGGCCGCGCGATGACGACGAAGGTCATGCGGGAGGCAAACCATTTCCCCGTGCTGGCAGACGGCAACATTGGGGAGGCGGTCCTCAGGATTGCCGTGCACAAGGCGGCGGTTGTCGTCCTGGCGCTCGCCGTGAAGATCGCCCGCCGGAGGTGGCTGGAGTCCGAGTCCGCTCCGGGGCCGGAATGGACCCTGCAGGGTCTGCGCGAGATGCTGGCCCGAGGTGAGTTGACGGATGCGGAGTACGAGAGGCTTCGGGCGACGATGATCGCGGACGTGAAGGCCGCCTCGGCGGAGGACGTGACGGGCCGAGAAAAGGCAGAAGAATCGTAGTGGGTTTCGACGATGTAGGTGCTGCCTGCGCAAGGCGGCGAGGGACATGTAATGCCAACATCTTCTTCTTCGGGTAGCGGCTCGGGCAACCGGCGCGGAAGCCGGAAACAGAACGCCTGTAGCTTCTGCGGGAAGAGTCAACGCGACACCGGGCCGCTCGTCGAGGGCCCCGGCGACGTTTATATCTGCGCTGCGTGCGTCGACCTTTGTCACAACATCATCGCGCAGGAACGGCGCAAGGTCTCGGGGGGACGCGTTCTGTTCGGGAGCATTCCCAGCCCCCGGGAGATCAACGAGTTCCTGAAACAGTACGTCATCGGGCAGGATCGCGCGAAGAAGGTGCTTGCCGTCGCCGTTCACAATCACTACAAGCGCCTCGCCCACGCCGAGTCCGCGGGTGATGACGACGTCGAGATCGACAAGTCCAACGTGCTGATGATCGGCCCCACCGGGTGCGGCAAGACCCTGCTGGCCCGCACGCTGGCCCGTGTGCTCAATGTGCCGTTCGCCATCGGGGACGCCACCACCCTCACCGAGGCGGGCTACGTCGGCGAGGACGTCGAGAACATCCTCCTGCGGCTGCTCCAGGCCGCCGACTATGACCTGGACGCCGCCCAGCGCGGCATCATCTACATCGACGAGATCGACAAGATCGGGCGGACCACCCAGAACGTCTCGATCACCCGTGACGTATCCGGCGAGGGCGTCCAGCAGGCGTTGCTCAAGATGCTCGAGGGCACGATCTCGAACATCCCGCCCCAGGGCGGCCGGAAGCACCCCGAGCAGCAGTACATCCAGATCGACACCAGCCGCATCCTGTTCATCTGCGGCGGGACGTTCGTCGGGCTGTCCGACATCATCAAACGCCGACTCGGCCACTCGGCCATCGGCTTCGCCACCGAACTCGAGGACCGCGACGATCTCGAGGAGATGGCTGAGGTGCTCACCAGTGTCACGCCGGAGGATTTGATCCACTTCGGCATGATTCCCGAGCTGATCGGCCGCGTGCCCGTAATCACTTCGCTCCACCCGCTGGGGACCGAGCAGTTGGTGCAGATCCTCACCGAACCTCGCAACGCTCTCGTGAAGCAGTACAACAAGCTCTTCGAGATGGAAGGGTGTACGCTCGATTTCACTCCCGACGCGCTGCGCGTCATTGCCAAGAGCGCACTCGACCGCGACACCGGGGCCCGCGCCCTGCGGGCCGTCACCGAGGAGCTCATGCTCGACGTGATGTACGACCTGCCCGAGCAGAAGCAGCCGGGCAAGTACGTCATCAACAAGGCCGTCGCCAAAGGCGAGCAGTCCCTCTTCCCCACCAAGACGAGAAGACGAAAAGAATCGGCGTAGACGAATGCGGCATACGGCCTGGATGAGAGTGCGTGCAAACGCGCCGTGCCGCCGTCCATGGTTGCTCCGTGCTCTCGTCTTGGGGCGATGCGGCATTGTCTGCTATAATCGTGTAGCGAGGAGAGCGTTGATATGGCGTCGTCCACGTACGACCAGATCTCTGCATTGATCGAAGGGCTCCGACCGGCCATGTCCGAGGAAGACGTCCGGAAGCGAACCGAGCTGATCGCTCTGATCGAGTCTGACCGGCATCTCTTGATTGGTGCCAAGGCGCTGATTCGTTACACGCAGCCACGTTTCACCGACGACACCGACTACGCGGTCGGGATGCGCCTGTTCCGGTGCGTGCGAAAGTGGTTCAAGGATCACGCCGACAGTGTCGCCTATGACGACGAAGGCGAAGCGATCCGCTCACGATCGCTGGCCGTGGACGTTCTCAACGCGGCCCATCATCCGGTTCTGCTGGAGGTTCTCAAAGCGGAAACGGGTTTGCCCTCGCTCGAGGGGCTGGCCGCCTTCAAGTACGTTGCCATGGTCAGCCCGGCACGCGGACGCTCGGAGCGCATCCAGGACGCCGCCGACTTCTCGCGACTCGTACTGCGTGCCGACTTCGATGCCGAGAAGCTCATGGCATTCATGGTCGGCCCTTTCGAGGCACAGCGCGACGATGTGCGGCGTCTCATCGACGACCTCAAGGCCGGTAGGCCAATCCAGGTTTGATGAGAGCCACCGCAATTACGCCGCGCGACGCAGGTAGCGAGCCACTCCGCCGACGAAACACGCGCCACCGATAAAGATGCTCAGGAAGATGAACATGGGGAAAACCGATACGACGACCCCAAGTGCAGCGTCCGTCGCGTTGACCGCGAGCGCCATCACCCCGCCGAATACCATCGCACCGCCCAGGCCCGATGCCGCGGCAATGCTCGGGCTGTTGAGTAACGCGGAGAACAGCCACGAAACTCCGAAGATGAACCAGCCGGTCAGGCCTATGATCACGAACGCTTCGCCTGACCAATCCCTAAACCTCAAATCCGTTGCGAGGAAAACGGTCAAGTGAGCCAGGGCGAAGAGCAAACAGGCGCCGATGGCCAGGATCGCCTTGCTCGCGACGGCCGAACGGCGTGTGACGGGAAGACACGCTACGAACTCGGCCGACCGATCAGCCCTCTCACCGGCGACGGCATTGCCGGCGATGAAAGCACATGTCACGACCCACAGTCCCAAGCTGATGCGGCTGGCATTATGCAAGACCTCGCTCCAGCCCCCGTACGGGATGGTTCCACCATCATCGGTGGCTGTCAGCAATGAGACAACGGTGAGAAGCACCGCGGCCACGTAGGGAAGCAACAGGAGGACCACCACCGCGATGAGAATGCGCGCGTTCTGACGGAAGTCTTTCCAGAGCAAGGTTTTCATGCCGACGCCCTCTGGCCACGGATGTAGTCCTTGAAGATGTCCTCGAGCCCGAGGTCGATCACTTCGACTTCATCGACCGGGTTCGTCGCCCGTAGCCGCTCGACGGACCCGGCGGAGAAGTCGTCGACCGTCAGGAGCCACTCGCGGTTGTGCACGCGCTGCCAGATCGTTCCGGACGGAGCCGTGCCGGGCGCGCAACCGTCGCGCAGCACGGATCGAATGCGCTTGGTCCGAGCCAGCAGGTCATCAACGCGGCAATGAACGAGCAGCCGCCCTTCGTGGATGATGCCGATCGCATCGGCGAGGCGCTGCACATCGCTCAACGTGTGACTCGAGAACAACACCGTTTGCTCACGGTCGCACGCGGTTTGCAGGACCCCTTCGAGCAACTCCTCGCGTACGATCGGATCGAGCCCGGCCATCGGCTCGTCGAGCACCAGCAACTTCGGCTCGTGCGCCATCGCCAGCAGCAGCGACAGCTTGACCACCATGCCCTTGGACAGATGCTTGACCTTCTTGTCCGCATCGAGATCGAACCGCCGCAGTAGATCCGTGCTCAGTCTGTCGTTCCAGGTTGGATAGAACGAGCGGCAGAAGCCGATGGCCTCGCTCACGCGCATCCAGCGATAGATGAAGTGCTGCTCGGGCACGTACCCGACGCGCTGCTTGACCGTCACGTCGTCGACCGCAGGGTCGAGGCCCAGCACGCGCACCTGGCCGGCGTCCCGCCGCAGCAGTCCCATCAGCATCTTGATCGTGGTCGTCTTGCCCGCACCGTTGGGACCGAGGAAACCAAAGGCGGATCCCTTGGGAATCTCGAACGACAGTCCGTCCACCGCAACCGCTCGCCCGAAGCGTTTCGTCACGCCGGTTAGCGCAACCGCCGGCTCCGATCCCGCGTTCGTCGTCATGGCTGTGAGTGCTCGCGCATTCTGAGGGGCCTCGGATCACGGTAATTGAGGGCTTT
>CAYMME010000206.1:0-14726 GCA_964391465.1 uncultured Planctomycetales bacterium | reverse complement strand
GGCGTGGGCAAGCTGCCCGTGGCACCCGGCTGCCACCGAATTTGAGATGCACCCGCGCGGCGGTACAATCCCGGCCCGGTCAGCGACGTAGATCCGGTTGCGCGGTCATTCGATGCTGGGTTTCCTGCACAAGCCGTCGCCCCGCCCTCCGATCTCGCGTCACAGGTCGCTCGCCCTGGCGTGCCTGTGGGTCATCGCGGGGGCCGGGCTCGGGGTGGCCGACGGGCTCAGCGCCTGGCGGCTGGCTCCGGCACTGCTCATCATCGGTGCCGTACTCGTGGGCGGGCGCGCGCCTACCGTCCCCTGCATCCTCGCCACGCCGATCGCCGGCTTCGCGTATGGCTTCGCCGGCTACACGCTCTCCCGCAGCGGCGCGGCGCCGCAGAGTCTGCCCGAACTCCTCAGCCGGGCAGGCCTCTTCGCCCTCATGTGCTTCCTCTTCGCCCTCGCGTCAGCGATCGCATCCCTTGCGGTGCGGCCGTGGGCACCGGCGCCCCGCGACCACAGCGTGTGCTCGAAATGCGACTACGCCCTCGTCGGCCTGACCGAAACGCGCTGCCCCGAATGCGGCACACCGTTTGACCCGGACGAGATCGAAGCGAGCACTTCAGCCAATTGAGAGCACCTCGCGCGCACGCCGGCGGGACATGCCGCTTGGACGTGCTGCAACCCATACACGCGTTCGGGGTATGATTCTGGGACTGACGCGACGTGCGTCTCCGTCAATACGCACGAGCTACCGGAACGCGCCCCGACTCCGATGAGCCCCGCCCGCAAACGTCCGCGACGCCAACCCGTCACGCGAACAACCGCGTTTCGCGTGGCGTACCTGTTCGTTGCGGTCGCGGGCTGGCTCGGCGTCGGGGACGCATCGGCCGAGGTGTGGACCGGGCCGTTCGCGATTCTCCTCGGTTGCGCGCTGGTCGGCATGTTCTTTCCAAGTCTCACCTGCGTCCTTGCCGTCGGCGCGGGGGCCGGGCTCTACACATTCGTTCAAGGTGTGATGTACGGCGCGACCGAATCGTGGGGCGGACCCAACAACGTGGTCGTCGGTGCCGCGTTGATCGCCAGCATCGCGCTCTTCCTCGCGTGCTTCGTTGCCGTTGCGTCGATCCTCTTGCGTCCGCTCGGCCCACCCTTCAAGCCTGGACATTGCATCGAGTGTGAGTACCCGCTCATCGGTCTGCCGGAGCCGCGCTGCCCTGAGTGCGGTACGCCGTTCGATCCCAGCGAGGTCAGGGCGATCGCGTCGCACAACCTGTCCTCGGCGTACGCATGATCCGTCCCGCTACCGCGGTGTCTTGGAGTTGGTGAGGCGTATCTGATCCGAACCGCAACCGTCAGGGAGCGGCCGCGGCAAGGCGAGGCATTGCCGCTCCCTTATCCCGATGTACATCGGGACGGTTCGGAAAGAGTGCAATGTGCCTGAAACACTACACTACGTCGTGCGTCCCAGGATGCGGTCCAACGCATCGGAGGCCTGGTAGATCAACGCCTCGGGGTAGTGCGGGAACGGGTGGAAGTACTCGAACGTCAGGTGGCCGCGGTAGCCGACCTTGTCCAGCGCGTCCATCACCGCGAGCCAGTTGGTCGTGCCGTCGAGCAACGGGCGAAACGATTCGATCGACACGTCCGTGCCCTTCTTCGTGAACTCCTTGAAGTGAATGTTCTTGATGCGCTTGCCGAGCACCGGCACCCAGTGCTCGGGGTACTGGAACTGCATGATGTTGCCGGTATCGAAGTGCACGCGCACCCATGGTGATTCGAACGAGTCGACGAACCGGATCATGTCGTCCGGGCTGAGCAGAAACCCGTTGAGGAAGATGTTCTCGATGTTCAGGAACACGCGTTCGTGCTCGGCCGCCGGGATCAACTCGCGCACGAACTTGCCCGCTCGCTCTAGCGCCACGGTGTACTCGACGGGCTCGTGCGTGGGCAGCCACGGGATGTGCACGGCCCCGGGCACGACGAGCAGGTTCTCGGTGCCGAGCAGGCGGGCGGCCCGCACCATCTTGCGGGCCAACTCGAGTCCCTTGCTGCGAACGGCAGGGTCGTTGCTCGTGGGACAGTACGGCCAGAACAGAAACGAGCACACTCCGGAGATCTCGATCCCGGCGTCGCGGACCATCTGGCCGGTTTCCCGCATCCGGGCCTCGGAGGTGTCCGGCGAGATGTCGTCCTTGACGTCGTAGTTGACCTCGATGGCATCGAACCCGGCCCGCTTAGCCAGGGCCGCGCACTCGGCCAGCGACATGCGGTCCGGGTACGGGAAGGCCCACATGTTGATCGACTTCTTCATGTCGTAACGCTTCGGGGAGCGTACGCGCGCGTCATCAGGCGCCTCGGCCGCGCGGTCCCGCGGATCGCCCGCCTGCCCGAACGCGGCGGCCGTTTGCCCGGCCAGTGCAGCCGAGCCCAGCACCGCCCCCGCACGAACCACGTCGCGTCGGGTAATGCCTTCCTGCGTGTCCACCGCGCGTGATTGTGCATGCGAACGGGCCATATCGATGCCTCCTATGCCTGTGGGGTCCTCAGAGCATTGTACCGGATGCGCCCGATCACCGGACACTCGTGCGGAGACTCAACCGGCTTGCTCGGCACCTTCACCGCGTCGAGTGCGATACGCCTGGCCTCGCCCGTTAGACGGAAGCGTATCGCCATCTGAACCCGGCGGTCACGAACGTCGTAGGGCAGGTAACGGGGGCCGGTCTCGACGAAGGAGTTATTACCATGCAAGCTGCACGCCTTCCGGTTCGCAGCGTCACTCTGTTTGCTGCCACCGCCTTTTTCGGAGCACTTCCTACGGCCTTCGGAGCGGCAGCACCGTCTGCCAAGCCTCGCAAACCCATCTACGATGAGAAGGCCGACGCCAAGGCCGACATCGCCGATGCCCTCGCCAGGGCCGGGCTCGACAACAGGCGCGTGCTCGTCATATACGGCGGAAACTGGTGCGGCTGGTGCTACAAGCTTCATGACCTGTTCGAGCAGGACAAGGAGATTCGGCGAACCTTGCGGGCCGAGTACGAACCGGTCCTCGTGGATATCAGGAAGAACAGGGCAACCGCCGAGAAGTACAAGATCGAGCGGGACAAGGGTGTCCCGTACCTGACCATGCTCGATGCCGACGGCAAGGTCGTCGCGAACCAGGGAACCGGCGTTCTGGAGGAGGGGCCGAAACACGACCCTGCCAAGGTGCTCGCCTTCCTGAAGAAGTGGAAGGCCGAGCCGCTCGACGCGGAAGAGGTTATCCGCCGGGCCCTCACGAAAGCCAAGGCCGAGAAGAAGATGGTCTTCCTGCGCATCGGGGCACCGTGGTGCGGGTGGTGCGTTCGCTTCGATGACTTCCTCTGCCAGAAGGAGATCGCCGCAATCCTGGCCCGTGACTTCGTGCCATTGAAGATCGACCTCGAACGGATGAAGAACGGCAAGAAGGCGGCCAAGCGATTCCGCGACAAGCCCGGTGGCATTCCCTGGTTCGCATTCCTCGATGCGAGCGGCGAGAAGCTCGTCACGTCCGACGGGCCCAAAGGAAACGCAGGCTGCCCCGTGACCGCCGAAGAGATCGCACACTTCAAGACCATGCTCACCAAGACCGCCCGGAGCATCACGCCGGCCCAGATCAAGCAGATCGTCGAGGCGCTCCGCGAACGTGGGAGGAAGCAAACCAAGGCAAGCGAACGCAGGCGGTGGGAGACAGCCCCAGAGGGTGCGTGGACAGGGCGAGATGGCGTCCTGACCCCAGAGTCCGCGATCCAATGGCGCCGTGGGAGGAAACGCAGCACCTCAAGCAACGCTGCGCGGATGCGACACCTGAGCGCCTCAGACACGGCTCGTTTCGGACTCGGCCCTCCCCATTCTGAGCACGTCGCCCATGTCAGCGTCCGTCGGGCTTGCCGGAGCCGTGACCTTACGGCCGGCTCCTGGCCGAGGGCAGCACGTGTTGCGACCGGACCGGAGGCGATGGGGGTGTGCGCCAATAAAGTGGCGCCATGCCAAAATGGCAGTTAGACTGGTCTTCATGGTTGGTTTCGATTCGTGTCCAAGCATGGAGGTCAAGGCATGGCGCTCTCGTATCGAGTCTACAGCGCAGGTCAGTTCTGCGCAAAGCGCAGCGGTTCTGCGCATGAATTGAGGCCGAGGACTCCCTGCGGGTGCCCATCAGCCCCTACGAAAACGCGCTTCAAAGCGCCATCACAAACCAGTCAGCACTTGTCCGAGATACCCCCGAACAGAGCACTAACCGAGCCCCTCACCACCTCCCCTGCGGACAGTCACTCAGTCCGGCGATAACATCATCCAGCGTGTGCGGGCATGGCCGCGCGTTGCAGGCCGCCCGTCCATTTCGCAACACCAACAACTCGCACTCAGTTTCGTTCCTCGCCGCGGTCCGACACCGATTCAGGACCGCCGCCCGCCTGGTCGTCCGGGCCGCCATGTCGCCGAGTCCGCGGACGATCCGCCGATTGACGACGTCTCCATCCCGGTAGATCTGCTCCTCGATCCCCGCCTCCGTCATCCGCAACGACCTGCGCATGGCTTAATCCCACTCGGCATCGAGAACGTGATAGCCGACGGTCTTGTACCACGGATGCATACCGTAGCACCCGACGTCCTCCGTGTTTTCGTCGGTCACGCCTACCGGTCCGTTGATCTGCGACTCATCGATCACCGTATAGACCTCTACGGTCGGCCCGAGCTGTCCGCCCGAGAACCGGTTGTAGAACATCAGTTCCCAAACCCGCGCCGGCCCGGGCAAACGGAAGATTGTGATTTGTTGAGAGTTCGCACCTTCGTTGATCCACCACCGGCAGTATTCCGTCCGAACAGCAACTTCCGGCGCGTCCAGGAGCCAGCACTGCGCTGGCGCCGACCGCCGCAGGATCAGGTCGTACTCGGTGGTGCCCTCCTGGCAATACAGCCCCTTCGGCGGGAACTGATGGCCGAACGATGTAATATGCAGACGGTCGGCAGGATCACATGGCGGCCTCCCCTCACAACAGCAAGCCCGATGCAGCCCGCCCATCACTCACACGTTCCGTCGTCAGAGTTGACCGCACTCACCACCCACTCAATCGTCCCGTCCGGCGCCCGTCGCCGCCGTGCCGGAAACACCGCCCCGGGCGCCAGCGGCTGCACACTGAACCCCGGCGGGTAGCCGCTCCCGCTCACATTGGCGCCGTGCCCCTGCACGCCCTCCTCGTGATTGTTCGACTCTATTGAGTTGTAGATGTTCTCGATCAGCGCGGCCGCCGGCGCATCGCTGAACTCCCCGGCTCCCGCGTACACCTGCCGGTACCCCGAGTAGATCCACCGGTTCGCGCCGATCGACTCGAACCCCGTGACTTTGACATCGATCCACCCCGCCGGCGTCCCCGTCTCCGTCTCCTCGATCACCGGCCGCTCATCCCCGAGCACGTCGCGGTGCCGATCCGCCGCCACCCGCCCGCGCTGGTGCAGTGTGTCGAGCGACTGCAACTGTCGCAGCGCGACGACGAGCCAGGCGACCAGGCCGCCCACTAACACCGTCAGTGTCGCAACGAGTCCGCTCACACCTGCGCCTCCGCCTCACGAGCATGCACAAACGCCAGCGCCGCCGGCGGCGTCGCGATCGCCGTCGTCGTCACCGTCCGCGTACTGGTCTCCTCGTCGCCCGCCGCCGACTCCGCCCGCACCCCGACCTGCACCCGCGTCCCATGCGAGTACGCCCCGGTCGCAAACGAAAACGCCTGCACACCGGCCACGTAGCTGACCGACCCGATCGGCGTCACCCAGTCCATCGTCCCCGTGCCGTTGTCGTGGTAGACGCGAAACACCGACGGCGCCACCTCCTGCCCCGCAGCCGAGTACAGCCACTCGACCGCCAACGTCCCGCCGCTGCCCGGCACAGCGGCCAGCGCAAACGGAGCATTGGGCACCGCATCCCGCAGGTCGCCGGCCCCGTCGAACCGAGCACGCACGCAGTTGTGCGTCGTTTGCTCCTCGACTCCACCCCCGCCGATCGCCCGCACGCCGTACACCCAGTCCTCGTCGGCCGCATGCGAGATCCACGGGAAGTTGCGGATCGACGTAGCGTCCGCCGCCGCCGCCCCAACGGGTGAATCCCAATCAATCGCGCTCTTCTGCTCGGCACCACGGTACAGGTTGTAGCCGCCCGCCACGCGCAGAAACGAAAACCCCAGCGACAGCATCATCGCGTTCGCGATCCCCGTGCGCGTCAATCCCAGATGCACCGGGTCGTAGTGCACAAGATGTTTCCGCAGCAGCTCGCTCATCAGCTCTTCGTCACCGCCACCACGCCGGCCGATTCGGTCGGCGTCCACGTCGCATGCACGGTCGAGTTGTCATCGTCGTACAGCCGAATCTTCCCGTCCGCGATCGTGTGCGTCACCTTGTTCCGGAAGAACTTCGCCGCCGACTCCAGGTCATCGAGCG
The DNA here is from genome assembly GCA_964391465.1 of uncultured Planctomycetales bacterium. GTDB lineage: Bacteria > Planctomycetota > Phycisphaerae > UBA1845 > CAYMME01 > CAYMME01. Next base: position 8,294 of record CAYMME010000206.1, on the reverse strand, counting down.
TGATCGTCCGCACCACGTACTTGTGGTTGACCAACTTGATCCCCGCCGCCGCGAACGTGATCGTCAGCGCACCGAGCGTGTCCGTGTGCGACGCCGAGAGCGTGAACGCGTACCACCCGTTCTCCAGCTCGGTGATCGTCACCGTCATGGCCCCGAACGCACCGCCGTTCTTGCTGATCCGCTTGGTGAAGTCGCCGTTGACCAGGCCGGTCACGCCGTCCCCGTTAGCGTCGTGAGCGAAGAACGTGTCCGGATGCGAGGTGGATTGCTTGAGTTCGATCATCTAACCGACTCTCCCATGCACGCGCGAATGCACGCCGCGTAGCGTCGGCCGCATCAACGCCATCAGGCTCGACACGCCCAGCACCGTCGCCGGCGGCACGACCATCGGCACGGCCACCGGATCAGGCGTCAGCGTCAGCGCCCCGAGCTGCACCGCCGGATCGACGGCCACCACCGGCGACGCCACCGGGTCCGGCGTCAACGAGAGCGTGTGCGCCACCGCCGGGTCAGGCACCGTCATCGGCGCCACCACCGGACCAGGCGTCAACGTCAGCGCACCGAGCTGCACCGTCGGCGCCGCAACCGCGAGCGGCAGCGTCACCGGATCGGGCGTCAACGTCTGCGGCGCCGGACCGCTCGCCCCGGTCAGCCCTTGCCACCCCAGGTCGAATCCAAACGGCGGCGGCAGCGGGATGTGGTCCGACACCACCGTGCCCGTCCCCGACGCATCGTTGCCGTTACCCGACAGGTCCGTGACCGACGACGCCCCCTGAAACCCGCAGGCCAGAAACGCTCGCGTCTCGGGCAGCACGCGCGGTCGCCACTGCCACGACCGCACCTGTCCGAGCGTCAACGCATCCGCGACGATCGCCGCGTAGGCGATGTGGCACTTGAGCGTATTGGACTGCCCGACGCCGCTCACGAACGCCCACCCCTCGGCCGCGTCGGATTTGACTGCCCCGCTCCCATCCTGCGTGCTGCTGTACGACGCCTCGACCGCCGCCGTCGTGAGATCGCCGTAGTAGAGCTGCATCACCTCGCCGGCCCCGCCTGACGAGTCGAACACCCACGCCAGCAACCGCCACTCATTGGCCGGGAGGATGTCGTTCTGCGTCTGATAGGCCGCGGCCGACGACGCACGGTCCCGCTCGAAATGCCACGTCGGCGTGGCGTTGAGGTTGTACGCCCGCAGTTCGCCCGTCTTGTACGCGACCCGATCCGCAAACCCGGCTTCCGCCGTCAGGTTGACCCACATCAACAACGTGAACGGATCGAGATCGTTGATCGACGCGTCCGCGGCGACGCTCAGCACATCGTTGTTATCAGCGAGCAGCAGCGACATCGTCACGCGTCCGCGTACTTGAAGGAGACCCCGAACACGATCGCCGCCGCGGCCATCGTGTCCCCTGCATCCGTGCCGTCGCGAAACAGCTCGAACTCGACCTCGTCGCCGGCGGCAAGGTTGCCCGCCGTCAACGCCACCTCCGCCTCCATCCGTTCGTGCGCCGCCGACGGCGCCGTGTCGTTGACGTTGACCGACTCCTGTGCGCTCGCCTGGTCGAGTGACTCGCTGTCGTTGCCGCCGACCGCGCGATAGTCGTAGTCGTACTCCACGTCCCCGCTCGTCGCGGTCGACGTCCAGACGATCACGATCTTCGGCGACCCCACGTAGTTCTCGGGCACGGTGAACCCGCCGTGCAATCCGATCCGCGTGGCCGTGTCGTTGAAGATCGCCACCAGCCGCTTCCACAAATCGTTCGAGCCCTTGATCGAGTAGGGCTCGATAAACACGTCGCCGGAATCATCCGGCACCGTCGCCCAGTTCAGAATCGGTATGCGATGCGTCGCCATGATTACGTCGCCTCCCGCGTCGCCTTCTGCTGCGACCACGCACTGATGAGTTCCGCTTTCTCGGCCTTCGCGAACGTCCGCCCGTCCAGCGCCGCCGTCGACACGTCTACGGCCGCCTCGAGCGTGGTGCGATTGGCCTCGAACGCATCCTCAATCGCCTGCAACGCCGCGTTGATCGTCCCCTTGTCCCACGGGACGTCCGCGCGGCCCCTCGCCACCGCCCGCCGGAGTTCCGCCAGTTGTTGATTGGTCAGCTTCATCGTGTCCTCGCTACGTCACCTGGAGGATGCCCTCCGCGTTCCACTGGACCGTCACGTCCCCACCGTTCCCGTCGAAGTCGGCCAGGTCGATGAACGCGATGGGCACCGAGTCCGTGTCGTCGGTCACGTGCTTGTAGAGCACGGCCCCCACACACTGTCGCGTCCCGGCCCCCAGCGCCGACCAGGTCACGTCGTCGGCGTCGAACTCCGCCCGGTCGTTGCCCGCGTCCTCGGCGACCGCCTCATTGGCCAGCGCCTTGCGCACGTAGTTCGCCCCGTCGTACTCGTCGAGCGTGGTGAAGTCGTCGATTACGTCGGCGTCGTCCTCCGTGTCGGCGGTCGTGTTGCTCATCACGAGCGCCACGCGGATGTCGTCGCCGCCGCTGCCCAGGTCGATCTCCCCCTCGGCCAGCGCCCGCTTGATCTCGTTGTACACAAACGATGCCATCTCGAACTCCCGTTACGGCGCGTTCAACGCCGCTTCCAACCGCGCTTGAGCGCTCGGCCATCACACGGCGTTCAAAACCTCTTCGACCCACACTTGAAACGTCGGCCGATCCGCCCGGCGCGACAACTCGTCGTCCAGCGCACGCAGCGCTGCTCGAGCGAACGCCCGAACGGACTCCTTGTCCGCGCGCACGCGCTGCCGATACACGAACTGATCCGGTTGCCCGTCGCGCCAGATCATCGTCAACGTGGTCTCCGATCCGGTCTGCGAGTCGATCTTCAGCGTCCAGTCCATGCGTCAGCTCTCACTTCTCACTTCTCACCTCTCACTTGCACCGTCACGAAATCGTGACGGTGCCAACGTCCGAGCAGTCCAGCCGATGCGACCGCCGGAACGGCCGGGCCACCACGAACACCGACTCGGCCGTCCCGTCCGTCACCGTGATATCGAGCTGCCCCGACGCGTCCGTCTTGCAGAACAGCTCCTTGGTCGCGGTCAGCGACTCGATCAGCGTCCCGTTAGCCCCCACCGCAATCGTCGCGTTGGCCGCGAACCCGGACCCGCCGTCGATCGAGTCATGCACCGACACCGCGAAGTAGTGCACGCCCGTCAGCGACGAGCCCAGATCGTCCTCCACTTGCAGCGAACACGTCACCGGCGACGACCCGCCCGCGTCCGGGATGTCGACGGCGGGCAGCGTCGCCGACACGTAGGCCCCCGACGCCGAGATCGTCTCCACGCCGCCGATCAGGAGTTTCTCGCAGTCGCACGGCGCGTAGCCCGCCGAGTCACGCACCTGAAGCCCGGCGCTCGTCGCCTTGAGGTCGACCCGGTCGACGTTGCCGTTGTAGACGCTGAACGTTTGCAGTGACGACCCGTCGAGCTCGCCGCCAACGACCTGGTCGGCCGCCAGCACCCGCGCGTAGTTGTTGTCGGTCAGGTCGTCGATCTCGATCCCCGACGTCGCGCCACTGACCGTGAGCCCGCCGCACGTGATGTCCATGTCGCCGGCGTCGTCGGCCCGCCGGAAGTTCACCTGGTCGGGCACACCGCCCGTGAACTTGATCAACGCCCCGTCCAACCCGACGTCGCTGTGCAGCAGCAGGTCCTCGACCAGCAACCGCGCCGGATCCTCGGCAACGCCGTCGGCGTACAGCTCGAACCGGTCGTCGGTTTCATTCCACCGCAGTTCCGCGTCGTCGTCGGTCGTGCCGCGGTTGAATATCAGCGACGTGTCGACGCCCGCCCCGGTGTTGTCCTGATCCAGCGTCCACGACGTCGAGTCGGTCCCCGCCGCCGCCGACCCACCGCCGATCACGATCCGTGCCCGGTTGAGCACGGGCACGATGGCCGTGATGTCGCCCGACGCCGCCGTCACCTCCGCCAGCGGCACGAACACGTCCAGATCCACCGGCCACCCGGTGGCGTCGGTCACGATTTGCAGGGCATTCGACGCGTCGAGGTAGATGTACGACGTGTCGTCGTCGTTGACCGCCTGCGCCGTCGCCCCGTCGAACAGTTTCTGCGTCCCGCCCAGCGTGTAGTAGCCGGGATAGACGCCGATGTTGAGCCCGCCCTCGTCGCCGACGCGCAGGGCCGACGCCTCATCGAGAATCGCGAACAACCGATCCCATCGCCGATTGTGCTGCACCTCGGCCGTCGGCGACGACGCCGCCGACACGCCCTTGGCCACAAACGGCAGCCCGGTGAGTTGATCGGTAGTAGCGTCCAGCGCCTCGATCGCCGCATCAGCCGGCCACGCTTCGCTCGGGTACGTTGGCATCGTCTAGCTCCGTAGCGTCCGGCGCCTCGCCGGACGTCCTCTCACTTCGTCCCTACGTCCCTGCGTCCCTACGTCCCTACGTCCCTCAACTCCCGTGCAGCCAAACCTCGAAGTCGAACGCCGCCGTGTCCGTCTCCACGACGACCCACCGCGCTCTCCACTCCTTGCCGAACACGTGTCGCACACTGCCGACCCCCAGCGCTGCGGATACGGCAAACTCGGCCTGAGCAACCCCTTTGCAGATCTTCGCCACCTCGTGCCCGGACCCCGCCACGCCGGGAATCTGCGCGAAGTGGATCACGTCCACCCACACGCCGGCAATTAGCGTCTGCACGTACACGTCCAACGTGTCACTCACGGCCGTGGCCGCGCTCGAGCATTTGAGCGAGGCCGTAATCTGCGAAGCCCCGCTCGGCTCGAGCCGCACCGCATCGCCATTGTCCGAGTCCGCCCCACTCAACGTCTGCGTAGTCAACAACACGTCCATGATGCGCTCCCGTCAGTCGTAGCGTCCGGCGCCTCGCCGGACGTCCTCACCTACGTCCCTACGTCCCTGCGTCCCTACGTCCCTACGTCCCTACGTCCCTCGCCGTCACCCCAACTGAGGTGACGCGGCAAACCCGATCACCACCTGGTCGGCCCCGTCGTCGTAACTCGACAGCACCACGTCGGTCGGCGACCGCGGTGCACTGTTGACCGTGAGAGTCTTCGTAGGCGTCGACGATGTCTGCTCGTCGCCGCCCGCCGACACCGGCCGCACCGCGACGACGAACAACCCGAAATAGAACAACGCCTCGGTCACGAACGAAATCACGGGCACGTCCGCCCGCAGCACCGGCGCCCGAAACTCCCCGCCCACACCGACATCCGGATCGCCGAACTCCGGCCAGAGCATGTACCCCACCTGATCCCATCCCGGATGCGCATCCACGCCCGGCGCCACCGCCACCGGCTCGACGTTGAGCGGCGAGTCGTAGTCGATCGAGTCCGGCAACCCATCGGCATCCAAGCCGGCGTAAGCGTTGTACGCGTCGCCGCCGCAGAGCCCCTCTTCCACGTTGAATTCGATCACAACCGATTGCATAGCTCTCAGTCACTTCTCACTTCTAACTTCTCACCTCGACGCGCTACGCGCGTAGGCGGGGAGCCTCATGCGGGGCGCCGCGCCAATCCTCCAACACCACCTGCGTTGAAAACGAAGCGTCACCGAACTCGTACACCAACCCCACAACAGTCGGCAGCACGCGCTCGGCCCCGAGCGTCCGCTCGAACGACACCTGCCGTCCGGCAATCCCGGCGATCCGATCGCCGACGCGGTAATGCGTCTCCAGCCACGGCACCACCGGCCCCGCCGAGATACGCTTGTCCTCGTTGGCGGCCACGAACCAGCCGGCGGCCGCCAGTGCCTCGCCACTGTCGTCGATATCCAGCCCGGCCGCGTTGTTGATCGGCACGTGCAGTGTGTTGCCGGAAACGTTGCGATGCCGGAACTGATCGCCCGCATCCACGGTACGCGTCCGCCGCGCCGGCCACGCCGTCTTCGAGATCGACGACTCGCCGCGCTGCTCGATCCGCTCGTCGCCCATCACGGCCGCGGTAATCAGCATCCGCACGCGCCCCTCGATCAGCGCGTACCACAGGTTGTCGTCGCTCTTGTCGTCGCCCGGCCGCACAACGTCGGTGAGGTACTCGTTGCCCAGCACGAGCGCACACTCGGTCGTCGGCAGCCGCACGTCCACGCGCACCGGCCGAAACCACGTCGACCCGGCGTCGAACGACAGCTCGACGATCACCTGCGCGATGGCCAATGCCGGGTTGCTGCCCGACCGATCCACGGGCAGCTCGAGGAACCGCCGGCGAACCATCGCCCACGTCCCCGGCTGCACGCCGCCGAGCACGCTCGCGAAGTCAAACGGCGGGTAGTAGGCCCCATCTGGAAACGGATCGTCCTCACGTGCCCGCCCGTAGGTCAGTGCGTCGTAGTCGTTGCCCTCGTTGAGCACCCACCACCGGCCGACCCGCGACCGAAACTGCTCGCTCGCGTTGCGTGCGTAGCGCTGCCACCAGGTCAACGAGTCGCCGGTCAGCGCACTCGGGTCGACGTCCCCCTCGCTCAGGATCGCCTTGGCCTTCGCGGCGGCGATCGCCTCGTCGTCGTCAAGGGCCACGTCGTCGAGCCCGGCCTCCGGCTCCCATCCGGGAATCAGCTCGGTACTGCACACGTAGCGTTTGCGTGCACCGAGCACGATCGCGTCGGTGCGAATGGCCGACATGTCGAACAGCACCTGCCCCTGATCGACGTTGTTGCGGGCCAGTTGCTCGCGTGGCGTGCGGTCCGACTGGTCCGTCCCCCGGCGTTCGAGGTGGAGCCACTTGATGTCCGTCGCCCCGTCCGCCACCGGCTCCGACGCCGACCACATCACCAGCGTCGGCGTCCCCGACTCGTACTGCACCGCGAAATGCAGGCCCACCGAATCGAGCAGCACCCGCATCGCGTTGAGCAGATTACCGATCGACTCGCACCGCACGTTGCGCACACGTCCGCGCAGCAGCGTCGCCATCGACAACCCGCCGCTGGTGATCGGCTCCTCACTCACCAGGTCGTCGGTCAGCGCGTACACCGCACTACTGTCGACCAGCCCATTCTCCGGCCGATGGAAGTGGAGCAGATACCGCAGCGCCTGCCCGAGCGACCAGTACCGCGCCCGCGGATCGTGCTCGTCCGTAAACAGCGGCACGTTACCGTGCAGATCCGTCTCCAGCGCCACGCGATGCCGGTTCGGTCGCCCCTCGAAATTGAAGATGCACGGCACCCCGGTCGCCCGCACCGGCTCACCGATCTGCGCGGTCGTCGTCGGTCCGTGTGTCAGCGCGTCCGCATACCGCCACATGTACCGCCCGTAGAGTTGACACCGCTCGTCGTGCTTCCACGTGTCCAGCACGCACAGACAGTTGTGCGTCCCCGCCTCGGCCGGACTGTCCGGCGCCCCGCCCCATCCACCCTCCGCGATCAGCGGAAACCCCTCGAACAGCAGCGTCTGGTCCGCTTCATCCGGCGCCGACCGCCGCACGCGAACGCGCTTGGTCGGCCACAGGCCGGGCACACCCGAGATCGTCCCCGGCTCGCCTACGTCGCTGAACCCGCGCAGCACGCGAGCGAAATCGATCGTCTCGCTCATCGGCACGGCAAGCGTGCAAGTGTTGAGTCGATCATCGGACCCGAGCACGATCTTCCGCGGCCGCAGGTACCGGTTCGAGCGACACGCACCCGACCCCGGCACGGTCTCCACCTCGACAAACGGCATCTCGCCGCGGTCCAGGTCGATCCGAGCAACAACGTCAGACGGTAACTCGCTCACTAGACGCTCTCAGGTCTCAAACGATCCACAGATGACACAGATGGCCACAGATAATCCCTCTCTCTGTGCACATCTGTGCCATCTGTGGATAACCTCCGCCTCACGGCGACAACTGCACAAACGTCAACACAAACGGCTGCAACGCACCCACCGTGCCGACGCCCACGACCCGCCGGCCGCGCCGCTCGTAGCCCAGCAGCACCACGTTCGTGAACTCCCGGCTCCACGAGTCCTCCATCGTGTACGCACCCGCGTCGGCCACGTAGGCGTCGACGTCCGTCTCGATCGCGTTCATCACCGTGTCGTTCAGCGCCCGGATCATTCCCGTCCACGCAATCGAGCGCGACCGCTTGCCCATCGGCACGCGAAACACGCCGTCCACCCCGCCGAACGCAAACGACTGCGCCGCCGCCTGGATCGACCCGATGTGGCACTGGATCTTCGAGTCCGCGTAGCCGCTCGAGTAACGCGACCCACCCGGCTGGCCGATGTCGAGCCCGCCGGAAATCAGGCTGCCGGAATCGTCGAACGTAAGTGCCATGCACAGCTCGTAGCGTCCGGCGCCTCGCCGGACGTCCTCTCACTTCTCA
>CAYMME010000205.1:0-14746 GCA_964391465.1 uncultured Planctomycetales bacterium | reverse complement strand
AACGCGAGCAGAAACGCCGCCTTTCCCCTCAAGAAGCGCGAGCCCTCTGACCTGGAGATCCAGGTTCACCGCGGACAACTCGCGTTGCTTCTCCATGCCGGTGCCGTACTTCGCCCGCACCAGGCGCTCCAGCACGTCGAAGAGCCGGACCTCGATCCGGTTGCCCAGCCCGTAGCGATGTGAGCGAGGGAACTTGACCAAGTGCCCGAGGAACCAACGTACCAGTTCGTACATCCGGTCAATCACCAGCAGTTCGTCTTTCACCATTCTCATTCTGTGCGCGCTGCGCGGCCCTTCGGGCCGCGAGCGAAAGGCATAAGAGGGACAAAGAGAAAAGGGTTACGGAGCCCCCGAGCAAACCCGAAACCCGATGTCGCCGTTGCGGCTGCCGGGCGCGTACCAGTAGCGAAGCGCGGAGCGGCAGAAGGCCGGATTGACGCTCCAGGCACCACCCCGAAGAACACGGCCGTCACCCGATGACGGCCCTTTCGGATCCTCCGGCGGTGAACTTCCGTAGTGGCTCTTGGCGTACCAGTCCTGGCACCATTCCCACACGTTTCCGTGCATGTCGTACAGGCCGAACGCATTGGGCCGCTTGCCTCCGACCGGGCGTGTCTTCTTTCCGGCGTTGTTGGCGTACCACGCATGCCCCCCCAACTCGTCCGATCCCTCTCCGAAGCAGAACGCGGTCGTGCTCCCAGCCCGGCACGCGTGCTCCCATTCCGCTTCCGTCGGTAGCCGGATCTCGTGGCCGACCTTCTCCGCCAGCTTGCGGCAGAACCTCTGGCTGTCTTCCCAACTCACTTGCTCCACGGGCAACTCATCGCCCTTGAACTTCGATGGGCTGCCGCCCATCACCGCCTTCCACTGCGCCTGCGTCACCTCGTACTTGCCCAGGTAGAACGGCTTGCTGATCCCAACCTTGTGCTGTGGACCTTCGTCGTCACTGCGTTCGCTCTCACCCGGGGGCGAGCCCATCATGAACTCGCCGGCCGGGATCAGGACCAGTTCCATCGTTACGCCGCCGCCGAGGTCCAGCGCAAGCGTGCGTCCAGAAGGGCCGGCGATCAGTGCCGCGAAGTCCGGCACGAAGCCGTCCCGGCAGTACATCCGGTCGATGCGGTCCTTGTAGACCTGGACCGAGTCTCCCACGTCGAGGTCCACCTCGATGTCCTCCGTCTCGAGGACCCCCTGGACCGTGTCCTCATTCAGCAGCGTGATCTTCGTCAGCACGTTCTCGCCGCCGATGAACGCCACCGTCTCGGCGTCCGAGAGCTTCACCGGGATCTTCGCGTACGTCGTCACCACCGACACGCTCTCGTTCTTCACCCGCCCGCTGAAGTAGTCCCCGTTCTTGAGGATCAGGAACTGGCGCTGCGGGATCCCCGTACGCTCCTGCTCGCGCATGCGGAACACCACCTTCAGGACCTTCTCGCGGCGGACCTGGATGTTCGCGCCGCCCTGCAGGCGGAAGACGAAGACGGCGTCGTCGAGGAAGCCGCTGAACCGGTTGCTGTTCACGGTGACGACGGCCTCGATGTTGTTCGCGCCGCCTTCCAGGTCGATGCCCGCGATCATGCGGTTGTTGAGCTTGATGTGCGCGTACGAGGTCCGGATGCTGAAGCTCTCGTTGAGGACGGTCCCCGTGAGCTTGTCCCCGTTCCGCAGCATCAGGATGTCGGTGTCGCTCGGACGCGTAAGGTCCAGCACGACGGGCATGACGGCAAGCTCGTCGCCGGCTGCCTGGCTCGTTGCCGCCGACTCTGCGGCGGTGACTTGGGGGCTGCTGGCCAGTGCGCCCAGGAGCCAGAGAGAACAGAAGCGAGAGGCGGCCGCCGGCCGAAGGCGCGGCGCCATGGATTGAGAAGTGGTCGTGTTCGTCATGCTCTTCCTCCCGTACGAGAAAGGCGTGCCGCCGTCGCCGGATAGACGAGTCCGCTCGGCTGAAACGCCTTGGTTCGCTACACGCTGGCCCTGTACATTCCACGACCGTTGCACACCAGAGAAGGTTGGGCGGAATCGTAGCGGCAGCGTCAGGGATTCACAACCGGGACGCACGGCTGGGAGCCACACCGTTCCGCCGAGGCGTTGTGGCACTCGCACCACTGGAAGCCATAACTGCTTTATTTGACAGGACATACAGTCTTGTGGGTTGGCAGATGCTTGACTGAGCTGCCGTTCGTTATTAAAGCTTCGGGGGTTATCCTTTAATAACGGTTGGCTTATGAAAGCTTCTTGCACAGGGCGAGGCCGATGAAGTAGGGGCTGACGTGCAGGGGGCGCCATCGGCTCTTCGGTTACGACCGGTACCTGGTCATCCTCAGCGAGGGGATCGAGCCGATGTGAGTTTTGGCGCGCGGACTCTCGCGCCGCGAGGCCCGTCGCGCTTTGCGTGGGGCACACACCGGAGGCGATGAGAGAGACGATTGGGGATGCCGGCGGTGCCGGCATTCACGCTCCCTCACGGTCGCGTCTCGGTGTGGGGCGTGCGCTGCTGGTTCAGAGACACCCCGCTAGTCGCAGTCGGGGTCGGGTTGTGGGCAGTCGTCGCAGATGCCGTCGCCGTACCAGCCGTTGTCCGCGCACCAGTCGACGCCGTCGAGGCAGTCGGGGTCGATGAGGGGGCAGTCGTCGTCGCAAACGCCGTCGCCGTACCAGCCTTCGAGGGCGCAGAGGTCGTCGCAGTCGGGGTCCGGCTCGGGGCAATCGTCGTCACAGACTCCGTCTTCGTACCAGCCGTTGTCGGCGCACCAGTCGCCGCTGTCGTCCAGGCAATCGGGGTCGATGAGCGGGCAGTCGTCGTCACAGACGCCGTCTTCGTACCAGCCGTTGTCGGCACACCAATCGCCGCTGTCGTCCAGGCAGTCGGGGTCGATGAGCGGGCAGTCGTCGTCGCAGACGCCGTCACCGTACCAGCCCTCGAGGGCGCAGGGGTCGGCGCAATCGGGATCGGGCTCGGGGCAGTCGTCGTCACAGACGCCGTCTTCATACCAGCCGTTGTCGGCACACCAATCGGTTTCCGCGTCGAAGCAGTCGGGATCGGGTTGGGGGCAATCGTCGTCGCAGACGCCGTCGCCGTACCAGCCCTCGAGGGCGCAGGGGTCGGCGCAGTCGGGGTCAGGCTGGGGGCAGTTGGTGTCGCAGATGCCGTCGCCGTACCGGCCGCCGGCCTCGCAGATGTCGTCGTCGAAATCGAGGTAGGCGCTTGGGTCGGGCACGAAGCCGCCGACGCCCATGAGGGGGTCGGACGCGGGGCAACCCTGCCCGGAGACGAGCACGAGGACGAGAAGGCTCAGGATCGCGGTACGCATGGCAGTTGGCTCCTTTTCGGACGCTCTGATACGGCAGCGAGGCCGCACGAAGGCGTCCGTAAGGAATGAACGGAATCGCGCGGGGACGCTCACGCGATCAACGTCGTCGATTATTCGTTTGGGGCAGAGGAAACGAGGGCGGATGAGAGATGAACGATGGGCGATGAGGGATGGCAAGCCGAGGGCTGCGACGATCCTTCATCCCTGATGACTCATCTCTCATCGCTTCCGGAGTGTGAACCACGAAGAGCACGAAGGTGCGACCATAAGACCTTCTTCGTACAACTATCCCGCAGAATCTTGTTGCGCCGACAAGATTCTGGTTTGTCTCCCGGCCGCAGGCCGCACTGCGGGGTCGCCGCCTTCGGCGGCTCCGCCGCTCCCTCACGGTCGCGGTGCGGAACGGGGTGCCGACGGGACCTTTCGGTTGCGGGCGAAGCCCGCGCCAAGCGTTCTTGTGCCTTCTTGTGGCAATCCTGGGGACGTCCGGCGAGGCGCCGGACGCTGCGCTCCCGCACCTCGATCCCTTGTTCTCTTGATCCCTTCCTTTGGTGGGTCTCGACCCACCCTACTGCTTGACGCGTTGCGGGGTGCGGATGAAGATTCTTGGTACGGGCTGCGTGGCTGAGCGAGGGGCCGCGCTCTTTCAATGAACCGACCACCCGACGAGGGAATGCGCATGATGCGACTCTGCATGCCGGATCGACGAGACGCCTTGGTGATGAGGGCGCGGGCAGCCTGGCGACTTGTGCTCGTGTTGGTGGCGATGTTGCCGGCTACGGCAGCTCGGAGCGTGTACGGTGCGGATGAGCCGCCGCCGCCCGGATACTCCGAGCAGCTCGAGGTCGAGCATGCGTTGTCGTTGGACTTCGAGACGCCGCACACGAAGTGGGCCAAGCCGTATGCGGGGGGGACGGTCCGCGTGCTGTTCTTCTGCGCGCAGTATCAGAGCTGCACGCTCACGCGCGAGATCATCGAACTGATGCAGCGGTTCGATCTGGACGCCCAGGCCGTGTACTACCGCACGCAAAGCAAGCGGCTGCTCGGCGACGGTGACCCGCGGTGGTACCACGATCCGAAGGCGGGCACGCTGCGCGCGTTGCGACTACTCGAGAAGCCGTTCGATGTGTACTTCTTCAATCAGATCGGTCCGGATGTCCTTTCCGAAGAAGTGCGGTCTCGTGTCGTCAAGGGCGTGCAGGAAGGTGCCGGCCTTGTCCTGCTCGGGGTCAAGGATGCGAGCGTACCGGACACATGGAGAAAGCTCGCCGAGGTGCCCGCCTTCCTCCGAGGGGGAGCGTGCTTTGCGGTCGGTGAGGGGCGGGCCGTCGTGCTGTCCGCGCGTGAGAAGCTCGAATACGACGTGGGCTGGGAGCAGCGGCTCGACTACAAGATGGAGGCGCAGGGGAGAGCGCTGTTGTGGGCGGCGGGGCGCAAGCCGCAAGCAGAGATCGAGATCGCGGTTCCGCTCGATGCAGTGCCCCGAGAGCAGCTTCCGATTCGACCCGTCACGGTGAACTGGGGCAAGGGATCACGGGGTTCGCGATTGCGCGTTGCGGCCCGGCGGTGGGACGGGCACGTGATTCCCTTGATGGATTGTGAAAGGACGTCCGGCGGCGGAATCAGGCAACCCGAGCTTCCCGTCTTGCGGGCCGGGGCGTATCACGTCGATGCGTTCTTGACGAGCGAGCGCGGCGTCGAGTCGTGGGCAACGGAGCCGTTCGCGGTCACGTCGAATCGCGGTGTGAAGGCCGTGACGCTCGACAAGGCCTGGGGGGAGATCGGCGAGCCGCTGAGCGGCAACGTGCAACTGGCCGGCAAGCTCGAGCGCGGCGATACGCTTCGGGTTCGGCTCATGGATCGTCGCGGCCGCATTCTGGTACGCAAGGATCTCGCGTCGGTCGCAGGCGCGACGGTGCCGTTCCGGTTCGTCGTCGAACACTGGATGCCGATGCTTCTGCGTGTCGAGGCCGTGTTGCTGAGCGCGAATGAGGAGGTGGCCGCTTCTTACGCCTTCTTCAAGGTCACGAAGCGGCACCAGGGGCAGTACAACTTCGTGGTGTGGAACTATCCGGGCGGGGACCTGTCTCCGTACGGTGTGGAAAGCATGGCCGAGAATGGCGTGACCGCGATCCTCCAGGGCGGGTCGCCGCCGCGGCAGCTCTCCGCGTACGAGATGGCGTTCGTGCCGTACACCACGCGCATTTGCGCCGACAGCCACTCGATCACCGGCATGCTCGATGACGCCGGCGTGCTCAAGAACGGCTGCTACAACGATCCCGAGAAGTCGGTCGAGCAGATCCGGGCCGTGGTGGAGCGTCAGCACGAGGCCCGCGGCCACGGGGTCCTGGCGTACTCGCTCGGCGATGAGAATGCCGTTCGGGCATCCTGTCTCAGCCCGCATTGTCTCAAGGCGTACCGTGACTATCTGCGGGGAGTCTACAGGAGCATCGCTGCCCTGAACACGGAGTGGGAGACCGAGTTCGACAGTTTCGATCAGGTCACGCTTTCCGAACCCGGCGTGCTGCCCGCACCGGACGCGCCCGACTGGTTCAAGACCTACTACCGGGAGCGACAGGAGAAGAACCGGACCGACACGCACAAGCTCACCGAGAAGCAGATGGCGCATGGCGATCGCAACGACGAGGTGGCGGCGCTGGGGGCCGGCAACTTCGCCCGGTGGTACGACCGGCAGGCGTTCCAGTGCGACAACATCGTGCGGCTGTGCGTTCGGTATGCCAGAGCGTTCAAAGGGCTCGACCCCAAGGCGCTCACCGGTTTCGAAGGCACGGACAGCTTCTCGATCCGGCGGCACACGACGCGCACGCGGCAGGGAGGGGATGTGGATGCGTTCGTGCGTGAGCTGGAGTACTTCGGCCCGTATCCCGGTCCGGGCAACGAGTTGGTGCGGTCGATTGCGCCGCGGGACTTTCCGTGCGGCAACTGGATCGGCTATGCCCGCGACGCCGACACCCTACTGCACAAGTACTGGTCGCAGATCACGAACGGGATGAACATGGTGCAGTGGTGGCGGTGGGACTGCCTCGAGGAGTACCACGGGTTCCTCTCGCCGAACCTGTCGCCCTACCCGGCCACGCGGGAGCTGGTCGAGGACCTACAGGTCGTGCGGGACGGCCTGGGTACGCTGCTGATGAAATCGGACATGCAGGACGACGGGGTCGCGATGCTGTACTCGTTGCCGTCGACCTACATCGCGCACTTCGACGGCAACCGTGCGTACGGCAGATACAAGACCAATCATCGGAAGTGGTTCAGGCTCATACACGACGCCGGCCTGCAGTTTCGGTACGTGACGGATCGCATGTTGCGGCGGGGTGAATTCGATGCCCGGCGCTACAAGGTTCTCGTCCTGCCGTTTGCTCTGGCCATCGGCGAGAAGGAGGCCGAGGCGATCCGGGAGTTCGTGCGCGGGGGCGGCACGCTCATCGCCGACGTGCGGCCGGGAATCTACGACGGCCACTGCAAGCCATTGAGCAAGGGGGCGCTGGACGACGTCTTCGGGATCGAACGGAGCGGGAGAATGGATGCCGTGACGATCGATCGAATGCACATCTCGGGCGAAGTAGCGAGTCGGGCGCTCGATATGCGATGGGGCAACTGGCACGGGAAGGAAGTCTATCCACTGATGAGGGTGGATCCCGCGGTCACGGTGACGACGGGGAAGGCGCTGGGCAATGGGTTCTACTACCACTACTGGAGCGCGGGGGCACCGACGGGCGTGGTGAATGCGTTCGGCAAGGGACGGGCGGTTCTGCTGAACTTCTCGCTCGAGAACGCACCGATGGGTCCGTTGATCAGGGACCTGCTCGCAACGGCCGGGGCGAAGCCGGAGATCGTGGTTCGCGGACCGGACGGCGAGTTGGCCGAAGATGTGGAGATCACGCGTTGGCACAACGGTGAGATTGAGCTGGTGTCGCTCTTCGGGTCGTACGAAGGGAGGGTGCAGGTGACCCTGCCGCAAGAGAAGCACGTGTACGATCTCAAGGGCCGCGAGGTCTTGGGATGCGTCAGGCAATTTGGTACGCAGGTCCGAGCGAGTCGAGCCGGATTCTATGCTCTGCTACCGGGCCGCGCACCGGCGCCGAGGATCGCGTTGAAGCAGAACCGAGCCGCGCGCGGTTCGACCGTCACGGCGACGCTGAGCATCGCGGGCGCGAGCGGCCTGCACGCGCTGCGTGTGTGTGTCAGCGACCCCGCGGGCAGGGCTGCGGACTGGCTCAATGAAATCGTGCTCGTGGGTCGGGATGCCGTCGACGTGGATCTGCCCTTCGCGTTCAACGACGACGCCGGTGCGTGGTCGGTAGAAGTTCGGGACCTGTACGCGCCCGGCGCCGTCTCGACGCGACTCGTCCTCGAATAAGGACGCATCGCGCGCCGTGCAGCCAAGGCACGAAACCGCGCGAGGTCACACTCGCCTCCGGTGCCCTACAGGACGTACAGAACGCCGAAGCCCTGACCCGGCTCGACGTGCTTCACTTCGCAGGCGTACGTGATTTGCCGTCCCGCGGGGAACAGGAAGGCGACATTGATCAAGCTGCCCACGCCCAATCCTTCTGTCTCGCCGGTGATCGCAGCGCCCGCCGCTGAAAGGTCCTTGACCGCTCCGTCGAGCATGGTCCCGTCGGGTAGTGCAACCCTGGTCTGGATCGTTCTGTCGAGCGTGGCCGCTCTGGGAACCGCACGTCGTTCCTGCATCGTAATCACTCCATCGGTCCTGTCCGCGCACAGGCCACCCCCTACCCTATACAAGTCACGAAAGCCCGAACTGGGGACAGTGCAGTTGAAAAAAACTTTGTGGGGATGCAGTGGAGTCTAGACCGGCGATTGTCCGCAAGCCGGCGGGCTCGCCCGTCGCGTCCTACTGAACGTACTGGACGCCGAAGCCCTTGCCCGGCTCGATGTGCCTGACCAGACAGTTGTAGGTGATCTGCCGGCCGGCGGGGAAGACGAAGGCGACGTTGACCACGCGGTCCAGTCCGAGGCCCTCCGTTTCGCCGGTGATCGCGGCCCCACCGGCGGAGAGGTCGCTGACGGAGCCGCTCAGAATGGTCCCGTCGGAGAGTGCGACCCGCGTCTGGATCCCACTCTTCGCCGTGTTCGCACGTCGCGCTACGCGTCGTTCGTCCATCGTGTTCGCCCTATGTATGCTGTATCGGCGCAAACCACTCCCCTGCCGCTCACAAACCGCTAGTGTAATGTCTCACGCAAGCTGCGTTCTTTCCGAACCGCGACCGTGAGGGGACTGACGCTGCGCCATGCATTTCGATGCCTCGATCCCCTAAGACCGTTGATCCGTTCCTTCTTGTTCCCCGACTTCCGCGTGCGAATCGGTGCGTTCACGTTTCGCACGCCCCGGCGGGGTATGCTACCATTGCGGGATCGCCTGCGGCCTGTAGGGCATCCGATGCGACATCATGACGCGTAGCGAGACTTCAATCCTGGGCGTGACCGTTGTCGGCCACTGCCTCTGCCACTGGAGCGTGCTGATCGTCACCGGTCTGCTCGTGACGCTGCAGCAGGAGTTCGGGCTGACGGAGTTCTGGGTGACGGCCCTACCCCTTCTTGGGTACATCCTGATGGGCGTGGGGGCCGTACCCGCCGGAATGATGACCGACCGTTGGGGTTCGCGGACGGTGCTGCTCATCTACTTCGGGCTGACCGGCTTGGCGTGTGCGACCGCGTCCGTTGCGCCGAGCGCCTGGGCCCTGACCGGAGCGTTGACGCTGCTCGGGGCGGCGGTCAGCCTCTACCACCCCACCGGCCTGGCCATGATCTCGCACGGGATTCGCAAGCGCGGGCAGGCCCTCGGCATCCACGGCGTGGCCGGTGCGGTCGGGTTGGCGGGGAGTTCGTTCGGGCTGTTCATGGCTTCGCACGGGAATTGGCGAGCCGCGTACGCCATCGTGGCCGTGGTCGCACTCATGGCCGGGGCGGGCCTGTGGATGCTGCCGATTCGAGACGAGCGACACGAGACACCGCATGCGGACGACGCGGCCTCGGCGCAGGCGGTGGACACCGGTGTGTTGAAGCTGCTCGCTCTGATGTACCTGGCCATGATGCTCAGCGGCTTCAACTATCGCTCGCTCATGACGGCGATGCCGACGTTTCTGACGGCCACGGAGAACGGCGTCTACGCCGGCACGGGCAAGGGTGGCGTGGTGCTGGCGGTTTTCCTGGTCGGCGGGATCGGGCAGTTCTTCGGCGGACGCATGGCCGATCGCGGCAGCGCCGTCGGGTTGTATGTGACGCTCGTGGCCCTCTCGGTCCCGATGGCGCTGCTGCTGGCGGTGTCGGGCGGCGTCGGCGTATTCGGCATGGCCGCGGCCATGTGCCTCGCGTCGGCTCACTTCGGCACGCAGCCGGTCGAGAACCTGCTGATCGCCCGGCACACGCCGGCCCGGCTGCGCAGCACCTCGTACGGGATCAAGTTCCTGGTCACGTTCGGCCTCGGCGCGCTCGGGGCCCCGGCCGTCGGCTTCCTCTGGCGGCAGACGGGGACGCTCGCCTGGACGTACGTGATGTTTGCGGCCGTCGCGGTCGTCGTCACCGGCGTCGTGCTCGTAATCGTGAGGGTCGTCGCGGAGAAGAAGGCAGGGATTGAGGGACGAAGGGACGAAGGGACATAGGGACGGGGGAGGCCATGCCGCCGACGCAATGCCGGACACATCAATGCCTCCGTCCTCTGTGCAATCAGTGATGGGCTCGCTCGCCGGCGCTCGGGGCTCGGATGTGCCGTAGGCGCGCCAGTCGCCGTCGCTACAATGTTCGCGTCATGATTACGCTACAGACAGACTCGCGGTATCGCATCGACGACACGAGTGGAATCATCACGCCGGCTCTGCTTGTGTTTCGAGAGATCGTCGAGGAGAACCTCTCGACGATGATCGAGATCGCCGGGGACGTGTCGCGTCTGCGGCCTCACTGCAAGACGCACAAGATGCGCGAAGTGATCGAGCTTCAGGTCGCCCGTGGCATCACACGACACAAGTGCGCCACGTTCGCCGAGGCCGAGATGATCGCCGAGGTCGGGGTGACGGACATCTGCCTGGCCTACAGCCTCGTGGGCGCGAACGTTGGCCGGGCGGTTCGGTTCGTCCGGACATATCCGCAGGTTCGGTTCTCGGTGACGGCTGACCATCCTGCACACGTGGTGGCCTTGGGCAAGGCGATGGCCGAGGCGAAGCAGTCGGTCGAGGTGTTCCTCGACCTGGACACGGGGCAACATCGCACGGGCATTCCGGCCGGGCAGGAGGCGAAAGCACTGTACGGGCTGATCGTCGAGACGGCCGGGCTCATCCCGGCGGGGTTGCACATTTACGACGGGCATCAGGAACACCCGACGCGCGACGAGCGACGGGTCGCGATCGATGCCGAGTGGGCGAAGATCATGGCCCTGCGGGACGACCTGGTGGCTGAGGGCTGGCCGGTGCCGTGGATCGTGGCCGGCGGGAGCAAGTCGTTTCCGATCTACGCGGAGAAGGACGAGCCGAACCTCGAGCTGAGCCCGGGCACGTGCCTGTTTCACGACGCCGGGTACGGTAGCCGCTTCCGTGACCTGCCGTTCACGCCGGCGGCGTTGTTGCTGACGCGGGTCATCAGCCGCCCGACGGCCGACCGCATCACGCTCGATCTCGGGTACAAGGCCGTGGCGTCGGACCCGCCGCTCGCCAGCCGCGCCGTGTTCCCCGGCCTGGCGGATGCGAAGTCCGTCCTCCAGAACGAGGAACACCTCGTGCTCGAGACGGCAAGCGCCGAAGAGTACCAGCCCGGGGACGAACTGCTTGCCATCCCCTGGCACGCCTGCCCGACGTCGGCGTTGCACAAGCAGGCGTTCGTGGTAGACGACGGCCGCGTCGTGGCCGAATGGCAAGTGGCGTCCCGCGACCGGTGGCTGACGATTTGACAAGGGCAGTGGCGGCCTGCGCCTCGCAGGCCGAGCAACGGATCAGATTCGTGACGGCGAGGGAGCGCGACTCCTTTCACCAGGGCTTGAACGCTTCGCGCACGCGCTCCAGGTCCAACTCGAAGCCGGGAACCGCCTCGCTGGCGAACCGATCTCCGGAAGGGGCAACTTCGACGAAACGATTGTCGTGGAGCCGGTAGAACGTCATCGCTTCGCGTTCGGGGTCGATCAGCCAATACTCCCGCACGCTGAAGCGCTCATAGTCGCCCTTCTTCGTCTCGCTGCCCCTGCGTCGTGAACCGCGGGAGATGACCTCGACTACCAGATCGGGCGCGCCGTGGATCTTGTCCCGCATGCCGGGCAACCGCTCGGCGCGAACGAAGACGACCTCGGGCTTGTACACGAGATCACCGCCGGTCGGACCCTGACCGATGTGCACATCGATCTCGGGGAACGCCTTGCCGACCGAGTGACTTCGCAGAAACACTCCCAGTTGAACGGTGATCTCCATTGCCACGTTCTGGTGCAGAGGTGTCGGACTCGGCGACATGACTACCACTTCATCGATCAGCTCGTAGCTGCACCCGTCGTCCGGGATCTGAAGGAATTCGTCGGCCGTCATGCGCAGGCCACAGTATTGCGCTGCGCCCTGCTCAACGGTGGTGGTCACACTGCCGGCCATGCTGCGCCTCCTCGCCACTGCTACATACCATCTTAGCGTAGTCCGGCACGTACGACAAATCGATCGAGTGAGTGTAGGATCCTCGCAATGCGTTTTGCATGGTATCAGACGGCACAGGCGCACGGTCGGGAATGAGACCTCTGGATGAAACGTGACCCCCTAGCGGTAGCGTACCTTTGCGAGTTTCCCACGCTGCTCGGTGGCGAGCGCTCGCTGCTTGCGTTCCTGAGTCGGCGCGCGGACGCGGAGGTCGCGCCGGTGGTGGTGGTTCCGACAACCGGTCTCCTTGCCGAAACGCTGTTGCGCGAGGGGATTCCCACGGTGGCCTGGCCGGCGCGCGGTCGCCAGGCGGCGGCGGAGTTGGCTCCGGCCTTGCGTGAGCGCGGCGTGCAGCTCGTACACGCCAACTCGTTGATGACGGCCGGCGCGGCGCGATCGCTGGCCGATGCCCTCGGGACGCCGGCCGTCGCGCACGTGCGCGACATCATGACGCTGTCGCAAGCACACCGTGACCGCCTGGGCACGCTCGACGCCGTGATCACCGTGTCCGATGCCGTCGCAGCCGCACTGCGCCGGCAAGGCGTGCCGGGCGAGCGAATCGAACGGATCTACAACGCGGTGGACGTAGACGCACTGCAAGAGGCGGCCCGGCCGGGAGCGATCCGGCGCGAACTCGATGTCGGGGCCGACGCACCACTCGTCGGATGCATCGGTCAAATCGCGCTGCGCAAGGGGCAGGACCTGTTCCTCGATGCGGCCGCAAGGGTCGCGACCGAGTTCGCCGATGCACACTTCGTGATCGCCGGCGCACGGTATTCGCAGAAGGCAGAGAGCCGCGCCTTCGAGCAGTCGTTGCATGACAAGGCCGCCCAGCCTCCGCTGGCCGGACGCGCACACCTGCTCGGCTATCGCGAAGACATCCCGTCCCTGCTCGCGGACCTCGACGTGCTGGTCGTGCCGTCGCGCCAGGAACCGTTGTCGCGCACGCTACTCGAAGGCCTCGCCATAGGCGTGCCGGCCGTCGCCACCGCGGTGGGCGGGACCTCCGAGATCCTGACCGGCAGCGATGCAGGCGTGATGGTCCCGCCCGACGATCCCGAGCAGATGGCACAGGCCGTGCGCGCAATCGTCACCGGCGGAGTGCTGCGCGAAGCCCAGAAGGCCGCCGGTCCCCCGCACGTGCGCAGGCACTTCTCGCCCGGCAGGCAGGTGGAAGTGATCCGAGCGCTGTATGAGCGAATCCTGAGCTGAGTGCGAAAGGGATCGAGGGATCAACACGCCAGCGCCGGGCGGCGACGCAAGACGCAGGCACCAGCTCCGGCCAGGAGAAGCATCATGCAACCGAGGCCCCAGTTCGACGCGACCGGTACCGCCTGCGCACGGTCGAACCGCAAATTGTCCCAGAGGAGGCCGTCGGCGGCAGAGTAATCGAGCTGATAGAACCTGATGCCATGGATTCCGGCGCCCGAAGCGACCGAGAGAATGTAGTTTTCACTTTCGCCGTTCAGACTGCCGTTGAACGTCTGGCCCACGACCTCGTCAGAATCAAGGACGGCGCCGGTTGCGTCCAGTGCTTCCAGGCGCGCCCCACTGAAGCCAACGTGGACGGCCAGAATGCTTGCGCTGGTCACGGGCGTGTCGAAGGCCGCGATGATCGGGGTATCCTCGTGCGGTGGGTTATTGTATTGTGGCCAGATGTCCGGGTAGTAGGAAGGAGCCCCGGAACCGTCACCCTCGCCGCCGATCACGAAATCTCGGGAAGCCCCCGGAAACGGTCCTCCGTCATAGTCCCTGCCGAACGAGACCCAGTCGTACCACTCGGCGTTGGTGAACGTCACGCCTTTGGTCGCCGCATAGTGCGCCCCCACCGCCGTGTCGTTCGTTCCGTCATCGAAGTCGATCGCAACGCCATGGGCCTCCTGGGCAACGAGGCCGATGGTGCCAACGACGGCGAGCAGGGAGATGAACATGGAAGTCAAGCTGGGCAATCTCATGGTTTGCTCCTTTGTGACCCCACCCGACAGGAGTGAAGCCCCTTCCCCCGTGAACCAGGATTCCCCCTTCTTCAAGCCTTGGATCATCATCGTACCCGGACGAACCAGCCGATTCAAACGAGAGCGGCTTTGCTCTCCGTGATTCGTGCCTGCCTGGCCGCCCCAAC
Organism: uncultured Planctomycetales bacterium; assembly: GCA_964391465.1. GTDB lineage: Bacteria > Planctomycetota > Phycisphaerae > UBA1845 > CAYMME01 > CAYMME01. The sequence continues at coordinate 668 of CAYMME010000205.1, read as the reverse complement.
GCCCCAATGTTGCTCCAGCCGCCTGCGGGGCGGAGTCGCTCGTGGCAGGCAGATGGAGTCATTCCGAGCGTAGTACGAGCGGATCGCTGAAGCGATGAGAGATGAACGATGAAGGATCCGCTGCGCACGGCGTTCCGCGATCCCTCAGCCGGCGACAACATCACCGGATGATGCGATCTTCTCGTCCTCGTAGGGCGCGGCGATTCGGCGGTAGAGTTCCAGCTTGGTGCACTCGAGCGCTCCGACGACGGCGTTCATGCGGGCGTAGCGCCGTTTGCCCTGGCCGCCGTGCCCGCAAAGTTGCCAGGCGATTCGGGTGACTACATAGTTGAGCGCTCCGGGCAGCGCGTCTTCGGGCAACTCGTTCAGGACGCGCGCGATCCGGTCGGCGTGTTCATCAAACTGTGGCCGGTCAGCCTGCGGGATGTAGGGCATGAGGGGGTCTCCTGCTTGCGCCCAATCGCTTGTCCGACAGATGGTGTACCTGCGCGGCTTGGTGGGCACAAGCGCGAACGGGAATCACGGTAGCTGCCAGCTCTAAGCCTGCAGCCGTCAGATCAACCACGAAGCACGCGAAGACCACAGCGCGGGCTCTGCCCGCAACCCAATAGCCCCGCGGTCGCCCTTCTCCGAACCGCGCCCGTAAGGAAGCGGCGGAGCCGCCGAAG
>CAYMME010000204.1:0-14755 GCA_964391465.1 uncultured Planctomycetales bacterium | reverse complement strand
AGGTGGCTCTCCTTCACCGTGAAAGTGGTCCCCTCTCTGACCGCCATCGACATTGCGTACTTGACCACGTTCTTCGCCCGAGGTGTCTGCGGTAGCTTCTTCGCGGCGACGATCTCCGGGCCGCGTTTGACGAGCATCTCGACTTCGAGCCGGAGCTTCTGAGGAGTCACCTCAAAACCCTTGAGCACCTGCGCCGCGACACCCGCACCTTCCTTGGCCAATCCCAGCAGGATGTGTTCGGTGCCGATGTACTCATGATTGAGGCGCTGCGCCTCCTGATTCGCCAGCGCCATGACCTTCCGCGCGCGATCGGTGAATCGCTCAAACATTGTCTCTCGCCGACAAACTAGAAGATCACGACGTACGCGATTAACATACGCGACCTGCACAGCGGACGCAACCAGGAACAGGGACGCCACGTCGTGACGGTTCCCGTACGAGCGTATGGCTTGCTTCTACCGGCCCTTCCTGTCTGTGAGCAGCTTGCACAGCGACTCCAGATGCGACTCCATCAACTCGGCCCAGTCACGCCACTGGGCGGCGTCCTCGTAGTCGCACTGGAGAACCGCCCGGTCCTTCTCCTCCTCGTATCCGCTGATGAGGTCGATAACGTGCTTCGCCAACGGATGGTCGGAGAACGGGGCCGCATACGGAAATCGCTCGGTCGGCGTTTTCGGCAACTCAAGTGAGTCCTCCACGCCAAGAAACGACAGGACTCCGCGACGGGCGGCCTCGACCTCGACGCCGAGCCTGGCCAGCACCACTGCGGCTCCCCCTGCGGCCTCGCGCAACAACCCGAGGAGCAGGTGCTCGGTACCGACGTAGTTGTGACGCAGGTTCCGAGCTTCCACGATTGCGTACTCGACTGTCTTCTTCGCGCTAGGTGTCAGCGGTAGCCTCTTCGCCGTGACGATATCCGGACCGCGTTTGACGAGCGTCTCAACCTCATGCCGGATGTCGTGAGGATCCACGTCGAGGGTCTTGAGCACGTTCGCCCCAACGCCCGTACCCTCCTTGGCCAACCCCAGCAGGATGTGTTCAGTGCCAATGACCTGGTGGCCGAGGCGATGGGCCTCACGATCGGCCAGGGCCATGACCTTGCGAGCGCGATCGGTGAATCTTTCGAACATGATCACTCGCCGATAGTGTAGCACATCACGATGTGAGCGGGCAGCATGGGTGGTCCGAAGGGCCGATCCAATCCACACTCCGGATTCCGCAATTCTGTTGACCCGCTCGCTCGCGCTCGGGGCTCGGATGGGGTTTCCCCCCTACTCCTGTCTCCTGACTCCTGTCTTCGTATGTCTTCCTACTTCTTCTCTTCACCCGGCACGCGTACGCCCTGCTGCCGGTAGAGATTGATCTTGTTGTAGAGCGTACGGAGGCTGATGCCGAGTTCTTCGGCGGCGGCGGGTTTGTGGCCCTTGTGGCGGCTCAGCACGGCGAGGATGTGATCGCGCTCGACGTCGGCGAGCGGTCCCTCGTGTTCGGCATGCGTTGCCGCGTCATCGGAGGTCGGCGGCGCTTCGGTCTCGACCGGTTCGGGTTGCGGGGCGGGGAACGGCTCTGCCGCTTCTCCGCGCCGACGTTCCACGACCTGGGCGGCCTTGAACAGCGCGCGCTCGATGTCGTCCAGACCGCACGGCTTGGTGAGGAAGTCGACCGCCTCCAAGCGAAGGGCCTGCACGGCCGTGGGCATGTCGCCGTACGCGGTATTGATGATGACGGCCAGTTCGGGCTGGGACTCTCGGACCTGCTCGAGGAACTCCATCCCGCTCATGCCGGGCAGGTTCAGATCAAGGATGGCGGCATCGAATGTCTCGGTGTCGAGCAGCGCCAACGCTTCCTCAGCCCGTTCGCACGCGGAGGCCCGGTGGCCCATGGCCACGACCTCACGCTCCAGTAGATTGCGGTAGCGCGGCTCGTCCTCGACGATCAGCACGCGCAGATTGTCCGGGCTGGGGGTCATGTCGCACTCTCCGCCGGAACCGCGGTGTGGGCGGGCAGCAAGATCTTGATCGTGCTGCCCATGCCCGGGCCGGCGCTTTCGGCGCCGATGGAACCACCGTGTCGCTCGACAATCGCCTGCGTAATCGACATACCCAAGCCGACACCCTCGCCCTGCTGCGACCGGCGGTCGGAGAAGAACGGCTCGAACACCTTGTCGAGCACCTCGGGCGTCATGCCGCGCCCGTTGTCGGTGATCGTGAGCTCCACGTTCCCGTCCGTGCACCGGCCGTCAAACGTCACCACCCCCGAGCCCGACGGCACGGCGTCGAGGGCGTTCACGGTGATGTTCAGCACCGCCTGCTTGAGCTCCAGGGCCGACCCGACCACAACCAGCCCCTCCGCCCCGCTCCAGCGCACGTCCATCGTCCGCTCGGCGTACTTGTCCAGGCCGCAAAGCATGTCCACGACTTCGCCCACGACCTTCGCAACCGAGACGACCTCCAACGGCTCGTCCGACACACGGGAAAGGGAGAGCAGTTGTTTCGTGATCTTCTTGCAGCGGAACGCCTCGTCGCGAATGATCTCCAGGGCCTCAGTCACCTCCGGGGCGAGCGGCTTGTCCGCATCTTCCGAGCCGATGCGCAACCCGGACTCCGCGTAGCCGGCGATGATGCCGAGAGGATTGTTGATCTCGTGCGACACCGCGGCGGCGAGAAACCCAACGCCGGCCAGGCGCTCGGACCGCGCGAGCTGTTTGCTCTTGACCCGAATGCGCTCCTCGAGATCGGCGTACAGGTCGCGCAACTCACCCGCGGTCTGATTGAAGGCGGTACTCACCTCGACGAACTCGGTGCAACCCGTGGCGTCGAGCCGATGAGCGAAGTCCCCCGAGGCAATGCGCTGCACGCCCGCTCGCAGCCGTCGTAGCGGCCGCGTCACCGCCTGATACTGCCACACGCTGATGGCCAGCACGACGGCAATCACGGCCGCGCTCAACGCGACCACCACCACCCTGGCCGCGCGCGTCCGGTCGGCCGTGCGCTGCTGGCTTCGGACCACGAGCTGTCTTGAATCACGGATCAATCGATTCAGGAAGCGCTGCGCGCCGGCGATATAGGCGGTGGCCGTCGCCCGGGCCGTCGGCTGCGTCGCCGCACCCTTCCCTCCGAGAACCGTGTCGGCGTTTCCGAGATTGACCGCCATCGCGGCGGCGTGCGTGTCCTGAAGGGCCATGGCCGCCGCGTAGTGCCTGCGATCGCCGCAAAGGGCGCGGAAGTCGGCCAACAGCTTGAGCGCCTCGGCAAGTTGTGCCCGCGCCTCCGGAACGTCCGCTCTCTCATTGGGCGAATCGACGTGGGCGTCCGCCGAGTGGTAACGAACGGCCACAGCATTGAGCATCTGGAGCTTGTGAAACTCGCGCCCGACGAAATCGGCATCCTGCCGCGCCCGCACGATGCCCCAGATGCCCGTGCCGGCCACGAGACCCACCCCGGCCGTCAGGGCCGCAAGCTTCCAGCCGATCTGCGCTGCGAGTGTCATCCCTCACCCACGTATCAGGAACCCGGCGTGCCTTCAAGCCCACCGTCGCCGCGCCGGGAACTCAGTGCATTGTAGCAGCAACGCGCCGTCAGGGAACGTGAGACGTCGGGATCCGCACCGCGGCCGCTAGGCAACCGACGGGCGCCTCCGACTCGAAGGCGGGAGCTCGTCAATCCACGCGGTTCGCAAATCGCCGGCCTCCGTCGCCTGCCAGATGTGACCCTTGTTGACGTCGAGGCAGGTGAGCCAGCCGCCGCCCCAGCAGTACGTGTCGATACACACAGCGTGACCGACGTGGAGCGGTGTGCCGGTCTTCTGCTTGGCATGACCGCACACGACCGTCTTGCCGGAACGGTGCGGCAACTCGTCACCGGTGAAGCGTTCCCATCGGAGCGTCACCGACGGCTGCCGGTCAATCGGATTGTCGGGATCAATATTGGCGTGGACAAAGATGTGGCCGGCGGTTTCGTGCCAGTCGCGATAACCACGGAGGAAGGCAACGTGCTCCGCAGGCACGTGCTCAAGATCCCCGCCGTACGATTGCACCGTCGGATCGCGACTGGCTCGCACCCAATCGGCCTCGGCCGGCGGACTGTCAAGCGCCGCAAGCATCATCTCATCGTGATTGCCGAGCAGCGGAACGACCCGGCACTCGGCCGCAAGTGCGATCAGGCGATCGAGCACCCCGGCGCTATCCGGGCCCTTGCCCACATAGTCACCCAGGAACACGAGCGTATCGGCAAGGACGGGCTGAACCGCCTCGAGCAGCCGATCGAGCGCGCGGCTGCACCCATGGACGTCGCCGATGGCCAACACTCTGCCCAAGAGCCATTTCCCCGGAGTCACCTGCACGATTATGAGCCTCGAACGTCCTTCCAACAAGGGCTGTGGGGCTTGGACCGACTCCCCCGAAGATCCCACCCCGTCGACGCCTGCGCGGCCGGCGGCACCCCGCCCACCGACCTTGCCATCCTCCGCCCGGCCACTACACTATCCCGTTCTATGTCTTTCGACCGAAACGGCGGGCACGGTCCACCCTACCGCCGGATCAGCAGGGCGTATCGACGCCCCGGTCTGTATCGGCGTCGATACGAGACGCCCTAACCCAACGTTGGAGGAGCAACCTGATGGCGGTAACCATCTACTACGACGCCGACGCCGATCTGGCGACGCTGAAGGGCAAAACGGTAGCAGTCCTGGGATACGGCAGCCAGGGGCACGCCCACGCCCAGAATCTGCGGGACTCCGGATGCAGCGTGATCGTGGCCGAGTTGGAGGGCACCGACAACTACGAGCTGGCCCGCAAGCACAAGTTCGACCCCATGCCCGCATCCGAGGCGGCCAAGAAGGGTGACCTGATCCTCATGACGCTGCCTGACGAGGCCCAGCCGGCGGTCTACCACTCTCAGGTCCAGGCCAATCTCACCCCGGGCAAGACGCTGGGGTTTACCCACGGCTTCAACATCCACTTCGGCCAGATCGTGCCGCCCGATGGGGTGAACGTAATCATGATCGCCCCCAAGGGCCCCGGGCACCTCGTCCGTAGCGAGTTCGAGGGCGGCGGCGGCGTGCCCTGCCTGCTCGCGGTCGAGAAGGACGTCTCCGGCGACGCGAAGGCCATCGGCCTGGCCTGGGGCGCCGGCGTCGGCGGCGGACGCGCCGGCATCATCGAAACCACGTTCCGCGACGAGACCGAGACGGATCTGTTCGGCGAGCAGGTCGTCCTGTGCGGCGGCGTGACCGCCCTGGTCAAGGCCGCGTTCGAGACGCTCGTCGAAGCCGGCTATGAACCGGAACTGGCCTTCTTCGAGTGCATGCACGAGCTGAAGCTCATCGTCGACCTGTTCTACCAGGGCGGGATCAACTACATGCGTTACTCGGTCTCCAACACGGCCGAGTACGGAGACCTCACTCGCGGGCCGCGCATCATCACCGACGAGACTCGGGCCGAGATGCGCAAGATCCTCGAGGAGATCGTCACCGGCCAGTTCGCCCGCGAGTGGATCCTCGAGAGCCAGGTCGGTCGCCCGATGTTCAACGCCCTCGAGAAGAAGGACCGCGAACACCCCCTCGAGCAGACGGGCCGCGAGCTACGCCGCATGATGAAGTGGATCGACTCGAAGGAAGTGTAATCGACCCCGAACCCGGCGCGTTCTTGGTTCACTGACGCAGCACAACGTCGGTCTTGTCGGCGGCGAAAGCCGGACCGGACTTGGCGTGCGCGGAGATGCGGCAGGCCGGGCGACCGTCGATCCTCGGGAAGCTCAGCGACAGGCCTCCGGTCATTCCGGCCGGCAGGAGGGCATCGATATCCAGCGCAGCCGGCTCGCCCGGAGGATCGGCCGACCACTCCACCGCGTGCAAACGCGCATAGGCGACGCCACTGTTGAGCAGGGCACGCGTCACGTGATGGGCACGGTTCATCTGACGGGCGCGGTAGGCGTGGGCCGTGTACATGGCCAAGAGGCTGACCACGCTCCCCACGATGGCCATGGTGATGACGACCAGGGCGAGCGTCAACCCGCGTCGCCGGAAGCGTCTCGCAATCATGACGGACCTCCCGAACCGAGCGTGACCACAGTCGACAGCTTCTTCTCCCGAGCGATTCCGAGTTCGTCCTTCGTCGGCGTGACGAAGGTGACCCACACGACGCGAGGCACGGACTCGACCTGCTCGATGCGCAACGCCACGTGCATCCATTCGAAGGTCCAGGCATCGGCATCGGACCACGAACCCTCGGCCTTCACGCTACGGGCAACGTGCTTCCCCACGACCTCGTAGGCGACGCTCCCATCGGCCGCGACCAATTCGAGCCGGACCTTCGGGCCGTCCGATGCGAGCGTCACGGTGTGCGCGGCCGAGGCGTCGCGATGCAGTCGCCGCGTGAGGTGGGCCGCCATCGCGTCGTCGTCAATCCGACGAAGTTCGGTCGTCTGCACGCGCATGGTGCGTCGGACAAGCTGATACGAGATGCTCGTTACCACCACGGCCAGCGGGAGAAACGCTATCGCGTGCGTGATGTAGAATGCGCGTCGGTGGTGGCGCGTCATGGTCCGGCCTCCCTTCGGATGTAGCCCCGGGACGTCTGGCGTATCCGCGCACCCGTGCGCACGGTCACGGTTGCCGTCACGGTGACGTGGGTGAGACCTTGCCACTGTCCCTGGCCCGGCTCCGTAGCCGTGCTGAGCGTAACTTCCGGCTGGACGACGTTCGGCGGCGGCGGTGTCCCGAGGGCGACGCCCACGTGGTAGCGCTGCAACTGAGCGTCGGCCGCCCAGGCGGCGGCCCGGCGCCAAAGCTCATGTTCGCGCATGCGGTAGTAGTCCGTGATGCCCATGGTCGCGACCACCACAATCAAGGCCAGGACGGCCAAGCTCACGATCGCCTCCGTCAACACGAACCCGCAACGACTGCCACCGACGACGGCTGATCTCATCTCACGTGCCCCACGAATCGCAGACGGCATCCAACAAGGCCACCAGCGGCGAGAAGAATCCGTACACCACGCTTCCTACGAGCGTCGCCAGAATCAGCGTGCCCACCGGCCAGAGCAGGTTCTTCAGCACCGTCCACCCGCGGCTGAAGATGGCGTCGTAGTACCCCGCCGCGTACTGCAGCGACTCCTCCAGCCTGCCACCTCGCTGCCCGGCGGCCAGGGCAATACCGACAACCTCTCCCAACCCCGTCTCGGTCGCCGCGGCGCGCAGGTTCTTGCCCGCCGCTGCCAACTCCGCGAAATGGGTCAGCCGCGCCCGCAGCCGCGCGTTCACGTCGATACCGGCGGCGACTCGTGCCGACTGGGCCACGTCCAGCCCCGCGCGGACCCCAAGCCCGAGCGTGCGTAGCGCCGCCGCCATGCCCTGGGCACGCTCCATCTTTCGCCAGCCGGGCACCACCCACCGAATCGAGTCGGCGATCTCGGATGCAATCGTCGGTTCGGGTACGCGACGTCGGCGAAGCCAGAGCAAGAACCCGAAGAGAACGGGGACGAGGACGAAGATGATGACCCAGCCGGGAAACACTTCCTGGAAACTGTTGGGGGCTACCTCTTCGAGGCCGACGAACCAGTTGGAGACGGCCACGAGGGCCCTCGTGCTCGGGGGAAGCTCGGCGTGGTAGTCCCGGAAGATCTCGCGGAATCGAGGGACCACGAAGACCATGATCCCACTTAGAAACACGAACATAGCGAAGAGCAGACAGAGCCCGTACGGCCATATCGCGACGGGCCCCTCCATCCGGCGGCGGTTGCGCTCAACCAGATACGCCTCGGCCTGCTCCAGGGCGGCGGGAAGCTGCCCCGCCTGCTCGCCGGCAATGATCAAGCTCTGCACGAGCGTCGAGCACTGCGGGAACCCGTGCCGAACCGCCTCGGTCAGCGGCACACCCTGGGCCAGCAACCGGGAGATTCGCCGCAGCGCGACCCGAGCCACACCCGTCTCCGAATCGGCGGCAATGGCAAGGGCGGAAGCGGTCGGAAGGTTCTGCCGCATGACGGTGGCGATCTGCCCGATGACAATGCGTTCGGCCTCCAGCCGGAAGGGCGACCACGGTCGAGCGCCCCAGCGGCCGGACCACACGGTCGCCACCGCCACCAATGCCAGATACGAGCAGACTGTCACGCCGACTACGACGATCGCCAGCGCGCCTGCGAGCGCGTAGTTGCGCGTCGACGCGACCGCAGCGCCCAACGCGATCAGCGCTCCCACAAACGCCACGACCGCCACAACCGTTTGACTCCTTGTCGCGGCGATCGGCTCACGCACCTCCACTGACCGCTTGGCCGTGACGAGCATCAACACTGCGTACGAGCACAGGACCACAACGACGGTGACGATCCCCAGCACTGCTGCGAGTACGTAGGTCCCCGTTGTCACGACCGAGACGCCCAACGCGATCACCGCTCCTACGAACACCACGACCGCCACAATCGTCTCACGCCTCGTCGCAGCCATCGGCTCACGCGCCTCCACTGACAGCGTTGATCAGGTTCACAAGCGGCAGAAACAGGGCCATGACGGCGAAGGCCAGGAACCCGCCGACGACGATCACCAGCACCGGAAACAGAACCACGCGAAGCATCGATTGGGCATGGATCGCACGGTTCTCGTAGGACTGAGCCAGACCCGCAATCGCCGCCGGCAGCACGTCTCGCCCGACGGCCACCTGCACACAGAAGCCGAAGAGCGGCGGGATGACCCGCGTGGACTGGTTGGCCGTGAAGATCGACCGCCCCTGCTCCACCTCGACCGCGAGCTGCTCCGCGTCTCGCCCGAGTTGAATGCTCCCGGTCGCCTGGGCGCCGAGACGGATCGCGCGGGGCAGCGGGACACCGCTGCCGACTGTCGTGGAGACGGCCCGCAGGAAGCGCGAGACCAGTGAGGCGTGGTGAATGCCGCCAATCACCGGAAAGGCAAACAGGATCGACTCCCGCCAGGCACGTCCGGCCGAGCTGAAGCGCAGCACATGCCAGAGCGACACAACGACCGCAACGATGAGCGCGACCACGAGCATGATCATCGGATAGTGATCGCTGACGGCAAGTAGGAGCACCGTTGAGTGCGGCAACGCGGCACCGAAATCCTCCAGTATTGCCTTGAAGTGCGGCACGACCTGCGTGAAGAACCCCGACACCACGATGAGGGCGAAGGCGGCCACAACAAGGGGATAACTGGCCACCTCCCAGACGATCCGCCGCGTGCGGCCGGCCAAGCGAAGATGCTGGTTGAGGCTGAGCAGCGTCGCCGGCAGCTCACCCGTCTCGATGCCCGCTCGCACCACCTGGCTGTACAGAATCGGTAGATTGGCCTCGCGGGAGGCAATGGCCTGATCGAGCGGCACGCCGCGACGCAAATCCTCGACGACTTCGTCAATCCAGCGGCGGAGCCGCGGCGACTCGATGTCGCGTGCGAGTTGGGCAAGCCCTTCGTCAAGCGCGATGCCCGCGTCGGCCAGAGACGCCAGTTGCTCATTGAAGAAGACCAGATCGTCGGCGCTGAGGCTTGCCGCGCGTGTAGGCGGCGCGGCGGCCTCCCGAAACGTGCGGACCTCGATCTGCATCTGAGCGAGATTCTCGCGGGCGCGCTCGAGCTCGGCCGCCTCGATTCGACCCGCAATCGCCGTACCGCCCGGCGTAAGGCCTTCATACTCAAACCATGGCATTCGCACGACTCCTTACGGTTCTCTCCGCGGCCAGGCTCTCATTCGTGTGGTAGCGGCCATCAAGACGCGTGGGTGCCCCACCCTTCGCGGCTGTTTGCGAAGGGTGGGGGACGGAATGGTACGAACAGGAAAACGCCGGCTTCGCCGACGTTTCACGCTCCCTTACGGTCGCGTCTCGGATTCGGGATTGCATCACCATTGTCCACACCTCGCACTACTCGGTTCCCGACGTCCCCAGCACGCGCCGCAGTTCATCGATCGTCGTCCGTCCCTGCTTGACGAGACGCTGCGCGTCGGTGATCAGGTCCGTCCGCCGCTCGGTCACGATGCGGCGCAGCTCGCCGACCGGGGCGCGGGCGAGCACCGCTTGTCGCAACGTCTCGTCCATCACGGCGAGCTGCCCGCACGCCGTCCGGCCCATGTAGCCCGTACTCGCACACGCATCGCATTCCCCTATTCCACCGCACGAGCCGCACACGGTTCGCAGCAACCGTTGCGATCCCACCGCCGTCAACGCCCCGACCAACTGGTACGGCGCGATGCCCATCTCGAGCAGCCGAACCATGGCCTCGGCCGGGTCGCCGCTGTGAAGCGTGCTCATCACCAGATGCCCGGTCAGTGACGCTTCGACGACGACATGGGCGGTCTCGGCGTCACGGATCTCGCCGACGAGCATGACCTCCACGTCCTGGCGAAGCAGCGACCGCATGGCCCGAATGTATGTCAGCTCGCCGTGCGGTGAGACCTGCATCTGCGTCATCCCCTCGACGCGCTGCTCAACGGGATCCTCCAGGCTGACCACGCTGCGCTCGGGCGTCGTAGCCAGAATGTGCCGGGCCACGGCGTACAGCGTCGTGCTCTTGCCGCTGCCGGCGGGACCGGTCACCAGAATCAGGCCGTGGGGGCGCAGGGCAACATGGCGCAGATCAGCCACCAGCTCGTCCGAGAGCCCCAGGTCGGCCAGGCCGCTGACTTGCCCGACGGTGTACAGGAAACGCACCACAGCACGCTCCCCGCGCACGGTCGGGAAGGTGGCCACACGGATGTCGATCGGCGAGGCGTCCGGCTGCCAGCTCGGATCGGCTCGGAACGAACCTTCCTGCGGCACGTCAATGCGGTAGGTCAGCAGGCCGGCCAGCACCTTGAGCCGGGCGACGACGTTCTCGGCCAGGCTCGCCGGGAGCCGGTCCACGTCGTGGAGCAGGCCGTCCAGCCGGTACCGCACGCGCAGGCCGGCCTCCGCCGGCTCGAAGTGCACGTCGCTCACCCGGCGAGCAATGCCCCGGGCGAGCAACTCGTCGACCAGCTTCACAACCCCATCGGCGGATGGTTCGCTGCCTTCAGCCATGAATCCAGAGCGTAGCCTTCGCCCGCAGCCACATGTCACGCAGTTCTCGGGTTGGGTGCCACTGGCGGCTTGCCCGCCAGTGCCGGACCACAGCAAACGCACGGGCAGGCAAGCTGCCCGTGGCACCCGAGAAGCAGGCTGCGACACAGCACCAGCGATGTAGGGTCCGCCGTGCGGACCAATGCAGTGCCACAGAGACCATGACGGGAATGGTGCGACTGTGTTAGCATGGATGTCAGCCCCAATTGCGACGCCGATCCCACCGGGGTCGATGATTTCGCGAGAGCGGCGCATACATGCGGACGACAGAAACGTCTACAATCCGGTAGAGGATCTGTACGCATGGCCCGAGCCCAATCGATCTGTCTCCCGCCCGAGTTGCAGGCTCTGCTGGGTGGGCTGTCGTCGGCCGCGGTCGCCGACAGCCAGGCGTGGATCCTCACTCTGATGCGCAGACAGGGGCTCACGGTCCTGACGATGCTCTGGCGCATGCTCGGGTCGGAGCCGGATGTCATGGATGCGTATCAGGCCGCCGTGTGCAAGCTCACGGCTCGGGGCAAGGACGGGGCCGGACGGAATCCTTCCGCCTACTTCTACCGAACGGCGATGAACGCGGGCATCGAAATCCTCCGGGCACGCAAGCGTCAACGTGAGCATTGGCCGGGCCTGGTGGACGTGCAGCGATGCCGCGATGCTCGGCGCACGGACGCGATGAGGGGAGGACTGGATCAGCAGGAGATGGTCGACCGGATGGTGCAGGCGGTGTTCCGGCTGCCGCCGCGGTTGCGGGGCGTGGTGATTCTGCGCGACCTGGCGGAGCTCCCGTACCGCGAGGTGGCCGGCATTCTCGGCATCGGGGCGGGCACGGCCCGGCTCTACCGCCGACAGGCCGTAGTGCAACTGGCCGATCTCCTGCGACACGAGGTGAATCGATGAACCCAACCGACGCGCACATTGCGAATCGCGGCGGCGGCCCGGCGCCGGGCGGCGCACCGGCGGCGTGTGAACGCCGGGACCTGGCCGACTGGGCGGAGCGCGGGGGCGCCTTACCGGCTCGCTTGTCCGCGCACGTCGCCCGTTGCCCCGGCTGCGCCGATCTCGTGCGCCGAGTCAGTGACGTGCACGCGTCGCTAACGCTTCTGCAGACACGAGCGGTTCCGAACCCCCTGCCCGCGCGAGCCAACAACCGAGCCCTGCGCATGCTCCGACGAGCCGCCCGCGCGTCGGCCGCTGCGGCGAAGCTCCTCCGCACGCAACCGCGTCTTCCACTGTGGCAGCGCGTTCAGCTCCACGTAATGCGAGCATCGCTGGCCACAGTAGTAGCCGTGTTCTTCCTGATCATGCGAATCGGCCTACTCGGAGGAATCGAGCGCACGCAAGAAATGGGCGAGCAACTCGCCGACGCCCACTGGCAACGCCACATCGACCCCACCGGCGAATGGCTGGACCGACACGACACGGCGTAACACCGCCTGCAACAAGCGACTTGCGTGCTAGTCGTAGCGACCTGCGCCTCGCCGGCCGAGGGGCCTGCGAAACGCAGGGCGCCACGAAACGCCCTGCCCACAACCGAATACGCGACCCGGTTCTGGCGTCCACGACAACCACCGCACCGAAACGTCCCGATGCCAACGTACATCGGGATGGGATCAGGAAGCGTGCCAGGCGAGCACAGTTCCTACCTCTGCGCCCACACACATCGCTCAGAAACCAGCGCGAAGCAAAGGCAATCCCTAAAAATAGGGGTGCTTCAGCCGGCGATTTGTTTTCTATTTTCCTGTTGCAATCTCCCGACCACCCCATGTAGCCTACGTCCTCGCCCCGACTCGGTCGGGGCGAGCTGAACGGAGGGAGGAGGGAGGAGTGCCTGTCCCGGTCTCCTTCTGTCCTCATTGACGGCACACGTTTCTCGGTTAGCTGGAAGGGCACGACGGCTTGGCGCCAATTCCAGCCAACGGCGGGCGATGCTCGACTTGATCTCGGTGCCAACGTCGCACTCGACGACCGCCTTCGGAGAACCAGTCGATCGGGCTCGCCACCTCGAACAGGAGTGGACTCATGAACAAGCAGCGACTCGTGCTGGCGATGGTTGTGACCGCAATGGCAAGTCTGGCCCGACCGGCCGGAGCAGATGACGGGCTCTTCGGCCCACAGCAGGTCATCTCGACCGGGGCCAACGGGGCCTATTCTGTTTTCGCGGCGGACGTGGACGGCGATGGGGACACCGACGTGCTATCCGCGTCGGACACAGACGACAGAATCGTGTGGTACGAGAACCCGAGTTGGATCGAGCACGTCATCTCGGCCGCGGCCGACACCGCCCATTCTGTCTTCGCGGCGGACGTGGACGGTGACGGGGACACCGACGTGCTCTCCGCGTCGGTCAGTGACGACAAGATCGCGTGGTACGAAAACGACGGCGATTCCCCGCCGTCCTTCACCGAGCGGCCCATCTCAGCCGCAGCCGACGGGCCCTACTCTGTCTTCGCGGCGGATGTGGACGGCGACGGCGACACCGATGTGCTCTCCGCGTCGGCCGGTGACAACACGATCGCGTGGTACGAGAACGACGGCAGCTCGCCGCCCGGCTTCACCGAGCGGGTCATCTCGACCGCGGCCAACTTCGCCGAGTCCGTCTTCGCGGCGGACTTGGATCGCGACGGAGACACGGATGTGCTCTCCGCGTCGCGAGATGACGACACGATCGCGTGGTACGAGAATGACGGTGGCTCGCCGCCCGGCTTCACTGAGCGGGTCATCACGACCGCGGCCGACGGTGCTATCTCTGTCTTCGCGGCGGACGTGGATCGCGACGGGAACACCGATGTGCTCTCCTCGTCGCGGCTAGACAACACGATCGCGTGGTACGAGAACCTCACGCCGACGCCGCCCCCACCATGCTTCGCTGAGCAGGAGCCGCCCATCTCAATCGTGGCCGACGGAGCCACCTCTGTCTTCGCGGCCGACCTCGACCGCGATGGGGACACCGACGTACTCTCATCCTCCCGGCACGACAACAAGATTGCGTGGTACGAGAACCCCGGTTGGACCGAGCGGCAGGTCAACTTGACCCCGGCCAACGGGGCTCGCTCTGTCTTCGCTGCGGACGTCGACGGCGACGGGGACACCGACGTGCTCTCCGCGTCGGTGTCGGACAGTAAGATCGCGTGGTACGAGAACGACGGCGCTTCCCCGCCGGCCTTCACCGACTGGCCGATCCCGAGCACAGGCACCGGCGCCACGTCCGTCTTCGCCGCAGACGTCGACGGCGACGGGGACACCGACGTGCTCGCCGCATTCCAGGACAGCGACGAGATCGCGTGGTACGAGAACCCGAGTTGGACCGAGCGGCAGGTCAACTCGACCCCGGCCGACGGAGCCCAGTCTGTCTTCGCTGCGGACGTGGACGGCGACGGCGACACCGACGTGCTCTCCGCATCGTTCACCAGCGACAAGATCCTGTTGTACAAGAACGATGGCGCTTCCCCACCGGGCTTCGCCGAGCAGCCGGTCAATTCGCCCGCGACTGGCGGAGCCTACCATGTCTTCGCGGCTGACGTGGATGGCGACGGAGACACCGATGTGCTCTCGG
The DNA here is from genome assembly GCA_964391465.1 of uncultured Planctomycetales bacterium. Lineage (GTDB taxonomy): Bacteria > Planctomycetota > Phycisphaerae > UBA1845 > CAYMME01 > CAYMME01. The sequence continues at coordinate 167 of CAYMME010000204.1, read as the reverse complement.
CATCGGGCGCTGACGACAAGATCGCGTGGTACGAGAACGACGGCGCTTCCCCGCCGGTTTTCACCGAGCGGGTGATCTCGACCGCGGCCGATGCGGTCTGGTCCGTCTTCGCGACGGACGTGGACGGTGACGGCGACACCGACGAGCTCTCAGCGTCCTACAAAGAC
>CAYMME010000203.1:0-14758 GCA_964391465.1 uncultured Planctomycetales bacterium | reverse complement strand
CGCGCGAATCATCGGCTTGCAGCCATCCGTACCTGCCTCGCCGCGGCCGGGGATTCCGGATCCGGCGGCACCCCGAGGTACGCGAGCACTTCGCCCATGATCTCGCCGGCCACCGGAGCCGATACGATGCCGCCCGCGTATCCCAAGCCCAGGCTTCGATCGGGCTTGCGGATCATGATCAGCGTGACCACCTCCGGATCACGCGCCGGACCTGCGCAGACGAACGACGCCTGATGGCCATTCCCGTAGCCTCTGCCGCCCTTGCGCGCGATCTGGGCGGTGCCTGTTTTGCCGATGAGCTGCCACGCGTCGAGCTGAGCGCGCCACCCCGTTCCTCCCGGTGCGACCACTTTGGCCAGCGTTCTCCGCGTGCTTGCCGCGACCGATTCCGAGAGCACCCGCCGCACCACCACCGGGTCGTCGTGCGACTCGATGACGTTCCCCTCCACATCGAGCACAGCCTTGACCACGCGAGGCCGGAGTAGCAAACCGCCGTTCGCCAGAGCACAGAAGGCTCGGGCCAGTTGAATCAGCGTCACCGAGACCTCCTGGCCCATCGGAATCGAACCCGTCGAGTAAGAGGTCCACACGGACAGGGGCCAGACGAGGCCCGCATCCTCGCCGGCGAGTTCGATGCCCGTACGCTCGCCGAACCCGAAGTTCCGCACCGCCTCGCGGAGCCGCTCATTGCCGAGCCGCTCGCCGATTTGCACCATCCCGATGTTGCTCGACTTGACGATCACCATCTCGAACGGAATCGAGCCGTAGCCGGCGGGCGTGTACTCCGAGATCGCGCGCCGACCCATCATGTACAAACCGTTGTGGCAGAAGACGACCTCATCCCACCGTACGACGCCCTCCTGAACCGCGGTGGCGGCAATGAACGGCTTGAACGTGCTGCCCGGCTCGACCGGATCGGTCAGGGCCCGGTTGCGCCAGGTCGCGCGGGGGGTGTCGCTCCGACGATTGGGGTCGAACGTGGGCACGCTCGCCAGGGCAAGTACTTCACCCGTCTTGGGTGACATCACGATGCCGACGCCGCTCTCGGCACGATACTTCGCGACGCGCGCGGTCAGCTTCGCCTCGACGATCGACTGAATGACGGCATCAAGAGTCAGAACGATATGCCGCCCGTCACGCGGCGGCTCGTACCCGCCCGGCTTCATCCAGATCCAGCGTCGGTTCGCCCCGTTCGCCCGCAGGCCCTCGATCCGCCCGTCCCGGCCACGGAGCAGGCTGTCATATCGATGCTCGACGCCTTCGAGCCCGTGGCCGTCCCTTCTCATGAATCCGAGCACGTGCGCCCCGAGCCGGCCCATCGGATAGCGTCGACGCGGCAGCGCCTGTGTGCCCACCCCCGAAAGCCGGAGACCCCGAACCGCCTCCGCTTCGACTCCGACCAGCTCGCGTTTCAGCAGCACGTATTCGGTATCGGGTTTGGCATCGATGCGCTGCCGCAGATGAGCGACGATCTTCGACGGGTTCTGGCCGAGAATCGGCGCGACGCGGACCGCCGTGTCGTGCAGATCATCGATGCGGGTCGGATCAAGGAAGACGGAGTCCGCCTCGTCGCTCCCGGCCAGAACGCGCCCGCGCCGGTCGAGAATCAGGCCGCGCCGGGCGTGCAGGATTCGGGTGCCGGCCTGCTGGCGTGCGGCCAGCGGTAGCAGGCCAGGCCGCATCGCGGCTTCGATGTAAGCGAGGCGAACGCCAAGGGCCACCAACACCGCGCACGTGGCCAGGATCATCGCCTCAGTGAGGCGAGGGCGGCCCCGCGGCTCAGGCAGGCGCATCACCTCATCCGCCCGCGTGCCGCTCCAGGTCTTGGCGCCGGTCCGATCAGCCAATTCGGCATCCTGCCTTCCGGCGGGCCCTCGCCTCCCGCGAGGGAACCCTCGTCAACTCTCATCCGAGCAACTCGCGGCAGGGCAGGTCAGGACAGGGCAACAACGGACCCCCGTTCCCGATGCGTCGAGCCGTACGAGTCACTACCGACCCGTCGTCGTCGACCGGGCAACACCGCGTGGGACGTGGCCCGCAGCACCCTTCCGACTCCGTTGGCCTGCCGCCCCTCCCGGCTGCTGGTCGGTGGTCTGCGTCGGCGGAACCACGACGAGATTCATGCTTGTCACCCGTTCCCGGATGCGCTGGGGGGCACTCAGGCGTGCCTTCTCCAGTTGCACGGCCCACAGCGTCTGTTGGAGCCGCGTCTGTTCCGCACGCAACTGCTGGATCTGGTGGACGTGCTGTACTCTTCGGGCTCGCAGATGAACGGTTCCGAGCCCGATCACGACCAAGGCCAGAAACACCACCGCCATGCGGGAGACGCTCATCGTCTCGGCGTCTCCAGGCCCGCCGTTTCCAGGCCGGGCGGCCGCCCCACCGGGATCTTGATCTTGTCGCCCGGACGAAGCTTGAGCGGGTCGGGCACAGTCGACTTGTTCAGCTTCTGGATCTCGCGGCACCGCGTCGACGTACCCAAGACCTTGCGTGCGATACTGTAGAAGGTGTCCCCCGACTTGACCTCGTACCACTTCCAATCACCGGCCGGGCTGTCGGCAGCCGCCGGTCGCTCCTTGCTGTCCTTCTTGGCTGCGGCCGCGACAGTCGCCCTCGCTCCACCGCCGCTGCTGTCCCGCACCGCGTTGTCGCCCTCCTCGGCGCGCCTGGCAGGCCTCGAGGCTGGAGCAGGCGGCCGAGCCAGTGGGTCGGCTACCGGCTCGAAGAGATCCATCGGAATGGTCAGAACCTGTCCCAGCTTGAGCGCGTCGCGGCTCTTGAGTTGCTCGCGGTTCGCAGCGTAGATCCTATCGATCACCCGGGGAGCCGGGGTCTTGCCGTACTTCCTCGCCAGGCTATACAGGGTGTCCCCCTTCTGGACCTCATGCGTCTTCCCTTCCGCCTTGGCCAAGTGCTCGACCGCCGGGGCCGGACGAACCGGCTCGGGCTGTGCGTCTTCCTCACGTGGACGGGCCGGCGCGCCCTTCTCCCGCTTCTCGGGAGCTTCCGGCCTCGCCGGCTCGACCGTGACCGGAGCCGTGTCGGTCGGGGCGACATCACGCTCGTCCGGCATCCCCGACGATTCGGCCGCGCCCGGATCACTCGCCACCGCCGGCGGCTCGATGCCGGGTTCGTCTGCCGAGGTCATCGGCATATCGAGGACCGGCGGAGGCAGTTCCACGTCGATCGGCTCGGTCACCTCCTTGGTCGCACCGTGATCGACAACCTCCTGCTCTTCCTGCGGAACGACCTCGTCGATCGCCGACCCCGCGTTCACCATCTGAAGGTCACCGGACCGGGGCCAGACATCGGACGGCGGCCCGACATGCTCAGCCGTACCCTTGTGAGACAACAGGATGGCGAACACGACGATGAACCCCAGCCCGACCACCAATCCGATCTTCGTCTCGCGAGTCATCGACGCCTCCCTGAGTCCGGCGAGCGCAACATGCGGAAACACATGTGGTATCGGCCACCGGCGCGCGTTTGGTTTCAGCCGTTTTTCACGTTCTCTCCGCCACGCGAAGCTTTGCGGAGCGCGCCCGCGGATTCGTCCGGCGCTCCATCGAGCCGGCAGTTATCGGCTTCTTCGTGACGACCTTGTAGACCCCCTCGCTACGGTGCTTGAGGAAGTCCTTCTTGACCACACGGTCCTCCGTGCTGTGGAAGCTGATCACGGCGACTCGCCCGCCGCGCGACAGACGATGCGGTGCTTGGTCCAGTAACGAGCCGAGGCACGACATCTCGCGGTTGACGGCCGCACGCAGGGCCAGAAACGTTCGCGTGGCCGGATGGATTCTGCTCGCCCGCGACCCGGGATCGACGCCCATTGCGCTCGCGACAACATGAGCCAGATGCGCCGTGCTCGTGATGCGCCGGGCCCGCCGGGCCGCACAGATCCGCTTGGCGATTCGCCGGCTGAATCGCTCCTGGCTGTACTGATAGATGAGGTCAGCCAATTCCGATTCCCTCAGGCGGTTCACCAGATCCGCCGCGTTCTCGGTCAGCCGGTCGTCCAGCCGCATGTCCAGCGGACCGTCGGCCTGGAACGAGAAGCCCCGCCTCGGATCATCGATCTGGTTCGAGCTCGCGCCGAGATCGGCAACGATCGCATCGACGGTCTCGATGCCGAGGTCGTCCAGCACCGCGCCGAGCTCCGCAAAGTTCGCCCGGTGCAGTTCGAACCGCCCCGGGCTGTCCGCCAGTCGCGCCCGGGCCATATCGAGGTTGCCAGCGTCGACATCAAGGCCGACCAGCCGCGCCTCGGCCCCGGCCGCCGCAAGCATCGCGGCCGCGTGCCCGCCCAGACCCACCGTGCAGTCCAGAATCCGGGCGCCCGAGCGAAGCTCGAGGTGCTCGATCAGCTCGCAGCAAAGGACGGGAACGTGTTCTGCGCTTGCGTCGCTCACGGCGACCGTACTATCCGGGGCGCCGCATGCAGTGCACACGGCGCGCCAATCTCAACCCATCCGAGCGACGCGATCACCACAGCCTCGTCAAAAGGAGTACAGGAGCATCCTCCGTGACGCTCCTGCATCCGCACTCCACTTCCCGCAGTGCCCCGGACGAAGGCTGTGCTCCGCCGGCCTCATTCTCCAGGTTGCGAGAAACGATATCGGGGCGCCGTCCCTGACGCCGCCGCCCGGCACAAGGGCGACGCGACCATCAAAAATACGGGGCCGCCCTCCTCCTTGAGGGCGGGTCGTGTCCCCGTTCCGGCAGGCCTCCGTGCCGCCCGCAATAGCCGCGATCTTCGCCTTGCCGTTTCCGGTCCCGTTCGCGACCGGACCGCCGTGCCGACTCGTCCATGAGCCGATACAGCCTCGGCCTTGCGCACACCTCACCTCTTGACCGCCACACACACCGGCCTTTCCCTCAGAACGCCGCCTCACACGGCCTGCATGATCTGGGTTTCACCCTACCGCGCCGAAACCACTGACAATGCCGGAATCACCGGTAGTGACTGCCACCGCTTCACCACAATCGAACACGCGGCGTGCCCTCGTCACGTGTCGTTGCCACTCGACCGTATCGTTCCCACTCCGCACCACCGCCCGCGCGCCTTCCAGCCCACCATCAACTCCCACGCTCTCGCGCCGCCTCCCGGTCCGACTCGAACGCACCCTGGACGATGTCCGAGTAGTTCTCGATGTTCTCGTCGAAGAACGAGTCGTAGTCGGCCTTGTTCCAGATCTCCATGTGATCCACGACCCCAATCACCACCACCTCACGCTGAATCCTGAACCGCCGAAGGAGATGATCCGGAATCGTGATCCGCCCCAGCTTGTCGGGCTGCACGGCCGTAGCCAGCGGATAGAGCAGCCGGTTGTACACCGACCGCCGCCGGTCCGGAATCGGCTCGGTACGAGCGCGCTCCGCGTTGGTCCGAAAGGTCCTGCCATCCCACAAAGAGAGCGTGGTGGGGTTCTCCCCAGGACCAACGTAGAATCCCGTACCGCCGACATCGGGATCCATTTGGGAACGAATGGGAGCGGGAATGGAGAGCCGGTTCTTTGCGTCGATCGTGTGCTCGTAGAGGCCTGAGTAGAGCATTGTGCTGTCTGGTCGCTCGACGATCCGGCTTGTTTGAGTTCCCTCTCATGCTCGCCCACTCGAGGTCAGAAAGGCATCCGTGCCATCAGTGGCCCACTCTCACCCACTGACGACCTCAGCATGGGCTTACTATACACTTCTTCCCACAGCGGTCAAGCAAAAAATGCGGGGGGCCGGTCCGTTTCCGCCCGTAGCCGACTATCACGCCCTACAACCACCACATCGAAAGGGAGCGTCCTCACAACCGGCACGATCCGCCAGCCATGAAGCGGCGACCGCAAGCTTCCTCCAGCAAGATGGTTGAGGCGCACCCGACCTTACTAGACACACACAAACATAAAACACAACATTGTGAATCCACTCAAAGAGAGAGGCTTCCGTAGTGGACGGAAAGTCCGAAAAAAATGCGCGGCCCCTCGCCCTACCGCTCGGCGGGCCGACCGAAGCCGGGATGTGTCCGTACATTCGACCAGCAATCCGTTGCCGTTCCGTTCTCGGGCTGAATGCCACTGGCGGCTTGCCCGCCAGTGCCGGATCGCTGCAACTGCACGGGCAGGTCCCGACGCACGTCGGGACCCGTGGCACCCCGAAGACGAGCTACGATGCAGCACTACGCGGTACGCGGCCGTTGGACCACGGCGCGATAGACCTCGACGTATCGTTCGACCATGGCCGTCTTCCCGAACCGTTTCCGAACCGCCGCGCGGGCGGCTTCCGCCAGGCCTGTGGCCAGCGGCTTGTCGATAAGCAGCGCACCAATCGCCCGAGCCAATTCGCCCGGCGACTGCGGGGGAACGATCAGGCCGGTCCGGTTCGGCACCACCACGTCGCGACAGCCGGCCACGTCGGTGGTCACCACCGGCTTGCCGGCGGCCATCGCCTCGAGCAAGGCCGTGGGCAGTCCCTCCGTGCGCGACGGGAAGACGAACAAGTCGGCAGCGGCAAGCACCTCGGGAACGTCGCGCCGCGATCCCGCGAGCAGCACGTCGGCCCGCACGCGGTGATGATCGATCAGCCGCTCGATGCTTGGGCGGTACGCCCCCTCACCTACGAGAAGAAGCTGCGCGTCTTGTTCGGCCCGCACGGCCGCGAAGGCCTCGATCAGTTCCTCGAAGCCCTTGACCGGATCGAAGCGACCGACCCAAACGAGGAGAGGCACGCCTTCGCGGGCCCCGAGGTCGGCCCGCGGGGCGGGTATGGCCTCGCCGAACCGATCCGTATCGATGCCCCCCTCGAGGACCCGGAGCTGCGACTCGGGGATGTGGGCGGCGCGGTGGAGATGACGCACGACGGCCGATGAGATGCCCAACTCCTCGCGACACATCCGGCAGGTGAGGTTGTCCGCCCACAGGTGCCAGGGACGCTCGATCTCGACCGTGTGGATCTCGCACAGGACGCGGCCGACCGGCACCCCCGCGACCGGAGCGACGAGCCGCACGGCCTGGTTGGCGTGGAACAGCAGCCCGTGCAGAACGTGAGGACGGTACGCGCGAACCAGCCGGGCCAGCCGCCACAAGGCCGATACGTCCCGGGCCGCCCGGGCCCCACAGGCCGCCACCTCCGCCCCGGCCTCGGCCAGGTCCGGCCCCACCGGCCCCGGCCCCGACAGACACACCACCTTCACCGCGTAGCCAGCACGGCGCAACCCGGGCACTAGCCGCAGCAAGTGCAGCGGGGCCCCGCCGACCTCGAGGTCGGTCACCACGATCATCAACCGGATCGGATTCAACGGTACCTCACAATCGCAGGGGACTCAGCGTACACGTTGGCCACCATACTATCACGGCCGGGGGTGCCGGACGCGGTCGGAGGTCGACCACCCTCGCCTGATAAGCCGGAACCAGAATGTTGACCTGATGCCTGCTGCGCAACATAATGAACATCGAATCTGCAACCCAAGGGGCGGAGGAGGTTCACGATGCGGTATTTCGCAGAGTGTGTGGCGTGTGCGGTTATCGTCTGCGCCGGCAGTACGGCCCATGCGGCCAGCACAATCACGGTCGGTCCGGGCGGCGGCTATGACCACGAGACGATCCAACCGGCCATCGATGCGGCCGCCAGTGGCGACGAGGTCGTGGTGGCCGACGGTGTCTACACCGGTGCGGACAACAAGAACCTCGACTTCGGCGGGCGGCTCATCACCGTCCGGTCGGAGTCGGGCGACCCGGCCGCCTGCGTCATCGACTGCGAGGGTGCGGGCCGGGGCTTTCACTTCCATACGGGTGAAACCGACACGGCCGTCGTCGACGGGCTCACCGTCCGCAACGGCTCGGCAGCGGACTTCGGTGGGGCGGTTCTCTGCGATGCCGCCGGTCCGACGATTCGCAACTGCGACCTGACTGACAACACGGCCACCCTGTTCGGCGGCGGTATGCACAATGCCAACGGCGCCGACCCGACCGTCGTCGACTGCACGTTCGCCGGCAACACGGCCAACTCGGGCTTCCTCGTCGGCGGCGGCGGCATGAGCAACCTGAGCAGCAGCCCCACCATCATCGACTGCGTGTTCGATTCGAACACCACGAGCCTCACGGGTGGTGGGATGGCCAACTACATCGCGAATCCGGTCGTCATCGGCTGTGAGTTCGAGGACAACGGATCCACCGGCGACGGCGGCGGCATGTACGACAACCAGAGCGACCCGTCGCTGGTGAACTGCACATTCCGCACGAACCACGCGACCAACGGAGGCGGGATGTACACCCGAACGGGCATCCCCTCGCTGACCAACTGTGCGTTCGTCGGCAACACGGCCACCAACGGCGGCGGTCTCTACAGTACGGGCGCCGATCCGACGCTTGTCAACTGCACGCTGCAGGGCAACACGGCCACGACAGGCGGTGGCGGCGTCCTCTCCGCCGCAAGCAGCACCGTGACAGTCGTCAACAGCATTCTGTGGGGTAACGCCGACGCAAGCGGCAAGGGTCAAGCTGCGCAGTTGCGCATCGATGGAGGCCAAACCGCGAGCGTCACCTACACCTGTGTCCAGGACGTCGATCCGGACGATGCCAGCTTCCACCCGGGGCTCGGCAACATCGACGACGACCCGAGCTTCGCCGGCGCCGACAACCCGCGACCGGAAGCCGATTCACCCTGCATCAATGCCGGCTCCAATGCGGCCGTTCCGGCGGACACGTTCGATCTCGACGACGACGGCAATACGACAGAACCTACGCCGTTCGACCTAGCCGGGGCAGCGCGCATCAACGACGGCATCGTCGACATGGGCGCTTATGAGGACACCGACGACCGCGATCTGGACGGCGTGCCGGATGCGACGGACAACTGCCCGTGCAACGCGAACCCCGGCCAGGAAGACGCCGACCTCGACGGTGTAGGCAACATTTGCGACGCGTGTCCAGGCTTTGACGACACGGCGGACAGCGACGGCGACGGGAACGCCGACGGCTGCGATCTATGTGAGGGTTTCGATGACCACCTGGACAACGACGGCGACGGGATACCAGCTGGTTGTGACGAGGACGATGATGAGGACGGCGTGCGGGACGTGGCTGACAACTGCCCGGCCACGCCCAACGTGGCCCAGGACGATGTCGACGCAGATGGGGTCGGCGACGCATGCGACAACTGTCGGCACGTCGGAAACCCGGACCAAGTGGACGCGGACGGAGACGGTGTCGGTGACGCGTGTGAGCACGCGTCCAACGTGTTGTGCGTGAAAGCGGATGCGAACGGGAGCGGCGACGGCTCCGATTGGGTGAATGCGTTCGTGGATTTGCAGGATGCGCTCGACGCCGCTGAGATTCTGGCCGGAACTGAGTCACCGATGGAAGTGTGGATTGGAGCCGGGACCTACAAGCCACGGACCGGACAGGGCCGGAGCAGGACCTTCCAACTCCGAAACAACATAGCACTGTACGGTGGCTTCGCCGGGCGGGAGACGGAGAGAGGCGATCGAGATCCCTCCCGGAACGAGACCGTCCTAAGCGGTGACGTGGGTTATTTGCAGGCCGCGTATGACAACTCCTTCCACGTCGTAACTGGGATTGACACGGACGAGACGGCCATCCTTGACGGTGCTACCGTTGAGGATGGAAACGCCGACTCGCAGGAGTGGGGCGCCGGCGCCGGTGGTGGGCTCTGCATCAACGGCGGGAGCGCGACAATTGCGAACTGTATATTCGCCGATAATGCCGCAGAGCTCAAAGGAGGGGGCGCGATGGTTCTGGACGGCACGCCAACCTTCACGAACTGCCGGTTCATACGCAACACCGCGAATCTAGGAGGCGGCTTTTGCAGTGAGGGAGGCAACCCAACCTTGAAGCGATGCAAGTTCATCCAGAACTCTGGCGGCGGAATGTGGAACGAGGACTGCGCGGCGACTCTCATGGACTGTCGCTTCTTGCAGAACAGGAGAGGTGGAATAAGCAACCGCCAAAGCGTCGTGTGGCTCATCAATTGCGTAGTGGCCGAGAACACAACACCGTCTGACGGTGCGGGCATCTACAACGACCGCAGCAACCTCAACCTGGTCAATTGCACGGTCAACAACAACGCCGCCGTCGGGACGTACTCGCAGGGGGGTGGCATATGCAACTGGCATCAGGGCACGGTCGCCATCGTGAACTGCATCCTCTGGGGCAACCAAGATGTAGACGGCTCCGGCGTCACGAGCCAGATTCGCACGGGGGGGGGCGCTACCACCGCGATTCGGCACTCCTGTGTGCAGGGGCTCGTGCAACCCGACACCGACGGGAACATCGGTGATGACCCCTTGTTCGTGCGCGGTGGCGGTGGCGGTCCCGGTGTCGAGCCCGGGAGGGACGATGACGTGAGCGATCTCCGTCTCCGTTGTGGTTCCCCATGCCTCGATGTGGGGACGAACACGACCACGCTCAACTTGCCCGCAACTGACCTCGACGGGCAGCCACGCATTGTGAACGCTGTCGTGGACATGGGGGCCTACGAGGGGGCGAAGCAAGCCGTCGTCGTGTCAGAAGCATCGGTGATGATTCCCGAAGGCGGCACGTCGACGCTGGAGATTGCGCTCGCCTGCGTGCCGGAAGCACCGGTGACTGTCGTGGTAGCCGTAGACGAAGGTGACGCCGATATTCGCGTGGCCGCCGGTGCCGAGCTGCTGTTCGCACCGGAGGATTTCAACGCTCCGCAAGCCGTCATGCTCGCGGCGGCCGAAGACGACGATATCTCTGCAGGAGAAGCCAGAATCCTTGCGACATTGCCTAGCGTCAGCTTCGCAGTCGTCGACGTCGTCGAAGCCGACAACGACGTGCCGCCGGTCGTGTTCGTCGACACGAGCGCGGCCGGATCGGGCGACGGCACGAGTTGGATCGATGCGTTCACCGACCTTCAGGACGCTCTGGCGGTGGCGGCCGCTTCGCCGAACGTCCTTAAGGAGATCCACGTGGCCGCGGGGCGCTATACGCCCGACCGCGGCACGGGGGACCGGTTTGCCACTTTCCGGCTTGCCAACGGAGTCGCCGTGTATGGCGGTTTCCCTGCCGGCGGAGCGGACACGAGAGATCCCTCTGATGACGAGAATGAGACTATTTTGAGTGGCGACCTCACGGAGAATGATGGTGACGTTCTGAACTGGAACGACGTGAACTGGAACGATCTGTCCGACAACAGCTACCACGTCGTGACCAGCGAAGGCAACGATCCTTCGGCCGTGCTGGATGGATTCACCGTCACGCGCGGCCACATGCGGCCGAGTTGGCATCTCGATGTCGCCGCTGGACTCGGTATGCGCGTTGCTGGCGGAGGCCCCACGATCGCTCGCTGTCGATTCACTGAGAACGTCAGCACCAGTGCCGCTGGATGCGGTCTCTCCGTGCGAGGACAGGGCGATCCTTTGCTTTTTGACTGTGTCTTCGAGAAGAACTGGATTGGGAACGGCGGCGGAGCCGGTGTCTCCGTCGGGCAGGGGTCACATATCAGCCTCATCAACTGCTCCTTCATTCGCAATGACATCGGCGGAGCCGAGATGGGGGCGTGGGGAGGGGCGATCTCCGCAGGAGGCTCCATGACCGTGGTCAATTGCCGGTTTCTCGGGAACACCGCCCAATGGGGCGGCGCGATTTCTTGCGGAACGGAAGGAGCCGCCATCATCAACTGTGAGTTCAGCGGGAACCAAGCCGAGCGAGGCGGTGCAGTGAATGGGGGGAGCATCTCCCTGGTCAACAGCACCCTGGCCGGCAACTCGGCAACCGAAGCAGGCGCCGCCATCTTCACCTCTGACCTTGGCGTTCGCATGACCAACTGCATCGTTTGGGAGAACGTCCTCCCACCGGGCACAACACCAACGGTCCAAATCGATGGTTCCGCGACAGCCAGTCACAGTTGCATCCAGGGCGGTTTCGATGGGATGGGGAACACCGCGGCCGACCCGTTGCTCTTGCGGATTCCGGACCCCGGCCCGGACGGCATCATCGCAACGGATGACGACGACTTCGGCGACCTACGGCTTCGTAGTGAATCGGTCTGCATCGACGCGGGTGACAATACAGCCGTGCCCACCGATGCGCTGGACCTCGATGACGATGGCGACACGACCGAGCCGGTTCCCTTCGACTTGGCCCGGAACACACGTTTCCGGGATGACTTCGCCACTACGGACACTGGCAATGGGTTACCACCGATCGTCGACATGGGTGCGTACGAGTTGCCCGGAATGCCGGCGCTGCGCCGCATCGTCGGTGGCCTCGACGCCGTGGACAACTCTGCCTCGATGGTCTGGCCAAAGGCTGAGGAAATCGCGCTGCAAGCGTTCGAGATCGAAACTGATCAAGTCGTCTCCTATGTCGAGTCGAGCGTGACCACCACCGGTGGGACAGTGCCGACCGTGACTGCGTTCGCCCATGTGGGCGGTGTCGTTCACCGCGTCCAGTTCGACGGCCCGATTCCCCTGAGCCACTGGACGCTAGTCACACTGACGGTGACTGACGCCACCGGCGGCGAGAGCACGTTCGAGATCTGTCTCGGCCATCTACCGGCCGACATCAACGGCGACGGGCAGGTCAACATGGGGGACGTGACGGCATTTGGTGCGTACTTCGGCCCCAACGCGAGCGCGGTGGATCTCGTCCGCGTCGACCTCAACGGCAATGGCCAGACCAACCTGAACGACGCGACGCTCATGGGTCAGCTCTGGCACGGCACTAGCGGGCACAGCGCTTGGCAGAATGCATCGCTGCCCGTGAGGGACGGAGGGACAGAGGGACTAAGGGACTGAGGATGGGGCGCCGCGAGCCCCACCGATCCTCCGTCTCTCATTGTTCATTCCTCATCGCTTCCGGCTCCGCGCGCCCGATGGCGAACGTACCGCACGCGGCGGTGCCAGCCTATACTATGAGTTGGGACGCAATATGGCACGCGCTGCAATCATCACCGCCATCACATGCCTGGCCGCCGCCGATGTGCGGGCTGCGGAACCGGCTTCGGCGCCTGCTACGCGCCCCGGCCCCGTTGAGATTGCCCGACGGGTCGAGGAAGGTCAGCGGGCGCTCGTTCGGATGCACGCCAAGAGTCTGGCCAGCCCCTACTGGGTACGGCGGTGCTTCGGCGTGCAGGCCCTCGGCGACATCCGCCACTCGACGGCGACGGACCGACTCATCGAGGCGGCGAAGGACCCGGACCCGCGCGTGGCCGCCTTCGTGTTGCTGGAACTGATCGCCCGGCCCGAGGACGTGCCGCCGGACGCCGAAGAGGCGCTCGGCAAGGCCGTCGACCGCGTGGTCGAAGGAAACCGCACGCCGCGCCTGCTGCAACTGGCGTTGCTTGCGGCCGAGCGGTTGCCTGTTGCCCCGAAGGACTACCGACCGGTGTGGAAGCGGGCGTACGCCACGATCCGCGATCCTTACAAGCAGGCCGAGCTGGCCGACTCGCTCATCAATGTCATCCGAACCCGCGCCGACACGACGCTCGTCGACATGGTGGTCAAGCGCGCCAGGCGCGCGGGACGCACGAAGAGCACCCGCGACACGGAGTTCCTCACCGGCCTGTTCGGGACGACGCCCGGTGATCGGGAAACGTGGACGCGCTGGTGGGGCCGGCAAAGAGCCGTCTATGACTTCGACTTCCCCGTGACCACGTCGTTCGCGACGGCGATCGACGAACACGTGCAGTCGAAACGCGACAAGCACGACCCCGAGCACGGAACGCGCGAGTACTACGAGCAGTTCGAGGTGTACCTGGGCGCGCTGCACGCCGCAGGCCTCGACGTGGTGTTTGTTTTCGACTCGACCGGGTCCATGCAACCTCTGATCAACCAGGTCAAAGCGAACATCCGCTTGATGGCCGACCTGCTCGCGAACGTCACGCGGGAGACGCGCATCGGCCTGGTCACCTACCGGGACACGGACGACGCGGCCAGCAGCTATGTCACCCGTGCCGCACCGCTGACCACAAAGACCGACAAACTCGAGAAGTGGATGCGGCAGATACGGGCCGGGGGAGGCGGAGACGCACCAGAGGCGGTGCTCGCGGGGATTGGGATCGCCCTCGAGAAGAATCGATGGGGCACCAAGAGCAAGCGGATCATCACGCTCATCGGCGACGCCCCACCCCACGGCGAGGATCGACCGAAGCTCAAGACGCTGTGTGCCCAGGCCGCCAAGAAGGGTTTCGTCATCAACACGATTGCGCTGGGCCACGAGGGTGCCAGCCCCGAGACGGCCTCGGCCAAACCGGGCGGCGCGGATTCCATCGACCTGCTGGCCCTGGGCACCCGGCTCACGTTCCAGGAAATCGCGGCATGGGGCGGCGGGGAGGCCATCGTGCAGCATGACACCGCCCGCGTCATCGCCGACATGCTCAAGACGGCCTTCCGCCCGGAGTGGAAGGACCAGATCGACCGGTTCGTCGAGGCCTACCTGCTCCTGATGAGCCCGTCCGAGATCGCCCCCACGCCCGAGCCTGATCGGCCCCGCAGGCCTTCCCGCATCCGGCGACGGCTGCTCGGCGTGCCGTAGTGTAATCCCTCAGGCAGGCTGTACTCTTTCCGAGCCGCTCCGATGTGCATCGGGATGAAGGAGCGGCAACCCTTCGCGTTGCCGCGGCCGCTCCCTCGTAGCGCAGACTGAGCTGGATGCCACAATGGTAGTATTCGTAGCCGCATCCTTTCTGTTTTGCCTCTTTTTTCTTTCTGTGCGGTCCTGTATAACTATCCCTCAGAATCTTGTTGGGGCGACAAGATTTCTGTGTGCCCTTCGCTTGGTTGCCGTCC
>CAYMME010000202.1:0-14771 GCA_964391465.1 uncultured Planctomycetales bacterium | reverse complement strand
CTGAAGAACATACGCACCTGCAAGTGGCCAAGGTGTTAGCGTTGTAGTACTAGCCGGACGCGAGCGCGCCGGCGAGCTGTTCCACGTTGTCTCACTCGATGAGAAACGCCTCGCGGTCCTGGTGGCCGACGCCGGCGGTGCCGGCGCGGCGGGAGTGATCCAGGGGGCGTCGGTCCTGGCCGCCCTCCGGTCGCACCTGACCGTGGAGCGGGAAGAGCTCGATCTCGGCACGGCCTTCGACAGCGTGAACCGCATGATCGCCGCCCGTCCGAACTGCCAGCCCGTCGCGGCCGCGGCTTTCCACGTCGATCTGGGAAAGGGAAAGCTGGTCTACATCAACGCAGGGTATCCCGCCCCGACGTTGCTGACGGGACCGG
Organism: uncultured Planctomycetales bacterium; assembly: GCA_964391465.1. Lineage (GTDB taxonomy): Bacteria > Planctomycetota > Phycisphaerae > UBA1845 > CAYMME01 > CAYMME01. The sequence continues at coordinate 14,394 of CAYMME010000202.1, read as the reverse complement.
GCCGACTGGTCACGCTCGACAGTTCATCACTCTTGCTCGGTATCGACACGCAAAACACCTACCAGCAGACGGTCGTCGACCTTCCCGCGCAGTTCCGCTTCCTGGTCTTCAGCGACGGCCTGGTCGACGCCTGGAACAAGACGAGCGAGTGCTTCAGCGCCGAACGCGTCCGGTCGAGCCTGCTCGATGAGGAGGCGTTCGCCGAACCGGCCAAGTTGATCGACCGCGTCGCCGGCGCGCTCTCCGAGTTCCGTGGCGAGGTGCCGCTTCACGACGACGCCCTGTTGATTGCCGTGTCACGGGATTGAGTCTATGAGTCTGGCCGAGACGGCAGCCGAGCCGCAAATCATCGCCACGCTGATCAAGTCCGCCCGGGTGACCCCCAAGCGGCTCGCTGAGCTCGAGGACGAAGCGCGCATGGCGGGCGTACCCCTGCTGCGGATTCTCCAGCAGCAGAGCCTGGCCACCGAAGAGGCTTTGGCCCAGGTCTACGCGGCGCAGCACAACCTGACATACGTCTCTCTGGACAACGACCGCGGACTGGCCGAGGGCTGGGCCCTCTCGCTGCCCGAGAACGTGGCTCGGCGCAAGGGCGTTCTCGTGGTGGGTGAGGTCGGCGACGACCTGGTGGTCGCGGTCGCGGACCCAGCCGACCCGTCTGTCCGGTATGCCCTCGAGCAGCGCTATCAACGGTCGATCCGGCTGGTGGTCAGCCCACGAAACCGGATCACCGCCCTGCACGATCGACTGTATCGTCAGGCGCGTGAGCGCGGGGCCAAGATGGCCGAGGCACCGGCCCGCATCGCACCGCCGCGGGCCAACATCCGCGCCACCGGCATGAGCGCGGTCGAGGAGTTGGACTCGATCATCGATGAGGCCGTCGACCGTCGGGCTTCAGACATCCATATCGAGCCGGAGGAGAACCGCACCGCCGAGTCGGGGCCCGAGAGCTCGCGGCTGCGGGTGCGACTGCGCATCGACGGGCGCCTTGTCGAATCGCGCGCCCTGCCCATGAAGATCGCCCCGTCTCTGGTCAGCCGCGTGAAGGTGCTGGCCCGGCTCGACATCGCCGACAAGCGGTCGCCCCAGGACGGGCGGTTCGTGCATCGCGCGTTCGGAAACGAGATCGACATGCGCGTCGCGATCATCCCCACTGTCCTCGGCGAACGCGTCACGCTCCGATTGCTGGGCATGAGCCGCGAGCGAATCCAGTTGGCATCGTTGGGCATGGATCTCGAAATCAGGCAGTCGTTCGAGGAGCTCATCCGCCGGCCTTACGGCATCATTCTCATCACCGGGCCCACCGGCGCCGGCAAGACCACGACCATGTACGCGGCCCTGCAAACCGTGAACAGCATCGATAAGCACATCATCACGGTCGAGAACCCGGTCGAGTACCATCTCCAGGGCATCAACCAGATTCAGGTCGATTCCGAGAACGAAGTGACGTTCGCTTCAGCGCTGCGGTCGATCGTCCGGCACGACCCGGATGTGATCATGGTCGGCGAGATTCGCGACCGGGACACCGCCCACCTGGCCCTCGAGGCATCGCTGACCGGACACTTGGTCTTCGCCACACTCCACACCAACTCGGCCGCGGGGGCCCTCACGCGCCTGATCGACATGGGCTGCGAGCCCTTCCTCGTTGCCTCGGGCGTGATCGGCGTGCTGGCCCAACGCCTGATCCGCCGCGTGTGTGAACGCTGCCGGCAGATGTACGCGCCGAACCCCGCGGAACTGAAATTGTTGAACCTCCCGCCCGAGCAGCAGGAGGTCGAGCTGTGTCGCGGACGGGCCTGCGCCAAGTGCAACCAGACCGGCTACCTCGACCGCGTGGGCGTCTTCGAGCTGCTGCGGTTCGACACTGCCATTGCCGAGATGGTGATGCAGAAGTCGCCGGCCGAGGCGATCCACAAGAAGGCCGCCGAGAGCGGGCTGCGCTCCTTGCGGGATGACGCGATCGCCAAGGCGCTTGCCGGCCTGACCACGCTTGAAGAGGCTATTCGCGTCACTACCGCCGCGGTGCTATAGTCGCATGCCGCGCGTGCGCTCGCCGGCGCAACGCGTTGTCGGAACATGTTTCGATTCCCGGTTGCGATACTCGAGGACGGAGGCTGCCATGAGAACGGTGTGCACAGCGATTCTCACGATCGTCACGCTTGTGACCGTCGTTCCGGCGCCTGCGGCCGACCTCAACGAGGGGTTGGTCGGGCACTGGACGTTTGCCGGCGACACCAAGGACCGCTCGGGCCATGGCAACGACGGCCGGAACCATGGAGTAAGGCTCGCGGCCGAAGAGCCCGGCGGCCGGGCGGGCGGTGCCGCCGTGTTCGACGGCCGGGACGACTACATCGAGGTGCCCGACAGCCCGTCGCTCCGGTTCGGTCGCGGCGACTTCACGATTGCGTCGTGGGTCCACACGGACCGAGTCCTCGATGACGTGCCGGGCGATCTGGTTCGCAAATACGATCCCGTTCGGCGCCGGGGCTTCAACTTCGGCCTCAAGACGCACGCCGGCGTGACCTCGACGCAGGCGAACTGCCGAAACGTCGAATTCGGGATCGACAACGGGAAGATCGATCCGACCTGGACGGAATGCGGCCGACCGGGCAACAACATCTTCGTCTGCGCACTCGCGGTCCACGACGGCAACCTGTATGCCGGCACGTTCGAGACCGGCGCCGATGAAGTGGGGCATCTCTACCGCTACGCCGGCGGCACCGAGTGGGTCGACTGCGGCAGTCCGGACAAGGCCAACTCCGTGTTCTGCCTGGCCACCTTCAACGGCGCACTCTATGCCGGGACCGCCCGCTATCGGGCCCGCGGATCGGCCCTGCCCGATTCGCCCAACCGCGAGCCCGGCGGAATCGTCTATCGCTACGCCGGCGAGCGGAAGTGGGTCGCATGCGGTCGGCTCGGCGACGCCAACGAGGTGTACGCGATGGCCGTCTACAACGGCAAGCTCTACGCGATCCCCATGTACTCGCCGGGCGTGTTCGAGTTCGACGGCAGGTCCGCGTGGAAGTACATCGGTACGCCCGGGGACAAGCGATCGATGGCCCTCGCCGTGTACAACGGCAGCCTCTACAGCACGGGCAACGGCAGCGCGGGCGTGTGGCGCTACGAGGGCGGAACGCGCTGGACCGACTGCGGCAAGCAGGAGAAGAACACGCAGACCTACTCGGTGCTCATCCACGAGGGGAAGATGCACACGACCACCTGGCCGAGCGGGAGTGTGTACCGCTACGAAGGCGACACGACCTGGACGAACATCGGCCGGCTGGGCGAGGAGAAAGAGGTCATGGGCGTGGCCGTCTACAACGGCAAGTTCTACGCGGGCACGCTGCCGCTGGCGGAGGTCTACCGCCACGACGGCGGCACGACCTGGACCCGCACGGGCCGGCTCGACATGACCCCCGACGTCACGTACCGCCGTGCGTGGTCGATGGCCGTCTACCGGGGCAAGCTGTTCTCCGGCACGCTGCCGTCCGGCCACGTGCTCTCGCTCGAGGCGGGCAAGAGCGTCACCCACGACCGCGCGCTCGCGCCGGGTTGGCGACACCTCGCCGCCGTCCGCGCGGGCCACCGGCTCAAGCTCTACGTGGACGGCAAGCTCGCGGCCGAGTCGTCCACGTTCAAGCCGGACGACTACGACATCTCCAGCAACCGCCCCCTACAAATCGGCTTCGGCGCCCACGACCACTTCCTCGGAAAGCTCAGCGACCTGCGCATCTACGCACGAGCCTTGGGCGAAACCGAAGTGAAGGCACTTCATGGATCACGCTGAGATGGCCCCGGGCACAGCCCGGATCGGTGCCCGGCACACGTTGTCCGTTCTGACGTGCTCTTCTACAGCTTCGTCCCGCAATGCTTGCAGTACTTGGCGTCGGGATCGTGACCCTCGGACAGGCAGGCCGGGCACGACTGCGTCGAAAGGGCGCGATCGTCGACCCGGATGACGGCCGCGGTCACGATGCCCGTGGGCACGGCGATGACCCCGTAGCCGAGGATCATCACGAACGACGCGAGAACCTGGCCGAGGACCGTCTGGGGCGTGATATCCCCGAACCCGACCGTGGTCAGCGTCACGATGGCCCAGTAGCACCCGCGGGGAATGCTGTGGAAACCGTTCTCGGGGCCTTCGATGATGTGCATGAGGGCGCCGACGACCAGCACGATGGTTATCACCGTCCCGATGAAGACCGCGATCTTGTGCCGGCTCATCCACAAGGCCTCGCGCAGCGTCTGACCCGCGTGGAGAAACCGCCCCATCTTCAGCACACGGAAGATGCGCAGCAGCCGCAGGGCCCGGACCACCATGAAGGACTGCATGCCGGGCGAGATCAGGCTCAGATACGAGGGCAAGATCGCGAGCAGGTCGACGACGCCGAAGAAGCTCAGCGCGTAACGCCGGGGCCGGCCCACGCAAATGAGCCGCAGGACGTACTCGACGGTGAACAGCAACGTGAACGTCCATTCGCCCACGCGCAACGCCGACTCGTACTCGACCTGGAGGTCGGGCACGCTCTCGAGCATGACCACCAGAACGCTGAGCACAATCACCACGAGCAACGCCACGTCGAACGTCCGCCCGCTCGGGCTGTCGGCCTCGAAGATGACCTCGTGAAGACGCCGGCGCCAGGGAGAGATGGTCGTCGTATCCTGCGGGTCCATGACGCACAGTCTACCACCAAGAGCAGCGTCCCGCCTCTTGACACGGAGCGCCCAATGCGCGAATACATCGACAATCGAGACGTGGCGTGATGACCACCGCCGAATCGGTGCCCCGGACGGGCGTCATCCGCGAGCACCCACAGAAAAGGTCGACGATGGACAATGATCCCGGCGATTCGCTGGCGATGCCGCCCGAAGGGCAGATCCTCATCTACCACGATGGGGCCACCCGCCTCCAGGTCCGCCTCGAAGGCCGAGCCGTCTGGCTCACCCAACGCCTCATGGCCGAGCTGTACCAGACGACGCCCCAGAACATGACCATCCACATCAGGGGTATTTACGAAGACGGCGAACTCGACGAGGCGGCAACTTGTGAGGAACTCTTACAAGTTCAAGACGAGGGCGGCCGGCGGGTTGCGGAGACGTGTCACGATGACGTGAGGCCTCCTCTCCCTTCGTGTCCTTCGCGCACTTCGTGGTTCGCCTTCACCACGATGAGCGCGAAGCAAGAGGTAGGATGAGGATGTGATGATGCCTACACGACGTACGTTTCTGGCGCGGGCCGGGGCCGGGGTGGCGGCCTTGGGGCTGGTGCGATCGGCTTCGGCTCAGGCTGCCGCGAAGAAGGGTGCGCCCGTCACGGCGCGGCAGTATCTCTCGGAGATCCTCTACTCCCGGCAGGAGGTCGACGACTGGCTGGCCGAGCGGGCGTTTCCGTTTGCGAAGTATCACAGCGAGTTCGGCTGGCTGCTGCGCGACGCGCGCTTCCCGGACGGCGTCGACGGCTCGTGGTCCACGTATGTCTACAGCAAGGGCAAGTACCACGAGCGGCTCATGACGGCGTACGCGGACCGGCCTTGCCGGATCAACACCTATGGCAACAGCTTCACCCAGTGCCACCAGGTCAGCGACCACGAGACCTGGCAGGAGGTGCTGGCCGGGCACCTGTGCGAGCCGGTGCGCAACTTCGGCATCGGCGGCTGGTCGGTCTACCAGGCCTACCGGCGGATGAAGTTCGAGGAGTCACGCTGCCCGGCCGACCTGATCATCCTCAACATCTACGACGACGACCACTACCGCAACCTCGACGCGTGGCGGAACATCCGCGCCCGCAAGCACAGGAACTTCATCGAGCCGACGCTGCCCTATCTGACCGTGGACGTCGGCACCGGTGCGGCCACCGAGCACGACAACCCGTGCCCGACCCCCGAATCGGTCTACCACCTGTGCGATCTGGACTGGGTCGAGAAGCGCTTCCGCGACGACTTCGTGCTGAACATCCGGCTCGCCCACCGCAACGCGAAGACCGGCAACCCGGATCTGGCGTACGAGTCGGTCATGCAACTGGCCAAGACGCACGGCATCAACACGCGAACCGATCTCGAAGACACGGCCAGCGAGGCGGCAGCAACCCTGCACCGCAAGGCCGCCCTGCTCGCCACCATGCGAATCGTCGAGTGGGTCGAGGCGTTCGCCAAGAAGCAACGAAAGAAGGTGCTCTACGTGCTCTCCTACGGCGCCCGCAACATCGCCCGACGCATCCAGGAGAGTAGGCGGTTCGATCAGAACTTCGTCGACTTCCTCGAGGCCAGGAAACTCCCGGTGGTCGATCTGATGGCCGCTCACGTCGCGGACTACGCGAAGTTCAAGATCAACGTGAAGGAATACCTGAAGCGCTACTACATCGGTCACTACAACCCACTGGGCAACGTCTTCACCGCGTTCGCGATCAAGGATAAGGTGATCGAAATGCTCGATCCCAAGCCGCCGGCGTACCGATCGTCGTGATCGGCCGCCTGCGTGCGGTCCGTCTTGTGGGCAGACCTCCAATGAACAGACGAACCCCAATCCGGCTTCTACTCTCTCTGCTCCTCGCGATAGGAATCCTTGCCGCTCCGATCCGTGCCGCCGAGCCCGCATCATCGCCGCGACGGGTCGTGTCGCTCGACGGCACATGGAACATCGCCCAGGGATCGCTCGACGCGATCCCCGATGCGTTCCCCGGGAAGGTGCCCGTACCCGGCCTCGTGGACATGGCCGAGCCCGCGTTCAAGGAGGTCGGCAAGAGCAGCAAGCTTCGTCAGGCCTTCTGGTATCAGCGCACGTTCACGCTCGACGGACCTCTGCCCGCCGTCGCTCGGCTGAAGATTCACAAGGCGAAGTACGGCATCAAGGTGTTCCTCAACGGGCACCTCATCGGCGAGTACATGCCCTGCTTCACGCCCGCCTACTTCGACGTGCACGGTCAGCTCGAGGGTGAAGGGCAGCCGAACGAGTTGGTCATCCGCGTCGGGGCCGACCGCGAAGCGATGCCCGAGGGCGTCCCCAACGGCTGGGACTTCGAGAAGTACCTCTACTTCCCCGGCGTCTACGACTCCGTCGAACTCATCCTGGCCGGTTTCCCCTACGTCAGGAACGTGCAGACGGTGCCCGACATCGGCACCGGGCGCGTTCGCATTCTCGCGGAACTCGAGGCCGGCGCAGAGCCCTGCAAAACGACACTCCAAGCGAAGGTCACCGAAGCCAAGTCGGGCCGGCGGGTCGGCGATGGCTCCGCGTCCGTCGTCCTCAGTTCCGGTCAGCAGCGCGTCTTCGACCTGACCGTACCCATCGAGAACTGCCGGCTCTGGTCACCCGAAGATCCGTTCCTCTATCGCTTGACGCTCGACACGGGCGGCGACGCCGTGGACCTTCGCTTCGGCATGCGGTCGTTCCACTTCGACCCGGTGTCCCGGCGGGCCGTGCTCAACGGGAAGCCCCGCTACCTCCGGGGCACAAACGTGTGCGTCCTGCGGTTCTTCGAGGACGAGCATCGCGGCGATCGTCCGTGGCGGCGGGAGTGGGTGCGCCGGCTGCACCGCAAGTTCAAGTCCATGCACTGGGACACTATCCGCTACTGCATCGGGTTCCCGCCGGAACTCTGGTACGAGATCGCCGACGAGGAGGGCCTCCTCATCCAGGACGAGTTTCCCATCTGGCTGCTGAGCAAGGCCCCGGAGCATCCCACCGCCGAGCACATCATCCCGCAGTACCGCGCGTGGATGCGCGAGCGGTGGAACCATCCGTGCGTAGTGATCTGGGACGCCCAGAACGAGAGCGTGACCCACGAGACCGGCATCGCCCTTCAGGCCGTCCGACACCTCGACTACTCGAATCGACCATGGGAGAACGGATGGTCGGCGCCGCAGAGCACCGGCGACTGCGTCGAGTCGCATCCGTACCTCTTCATTCGAGGCTGGACAAAGGGCCCGGTGTTTCGACTCGAGGAGGTAGCCGAGCTTTCCGGCGCGCCACACCTCAACAACGAGCAGAAACAGCACAATCCCCCGATCCTCATCAACGAGTACGCCTGGCTGTGGCTCAACCGTGACGGTACGCCGACGTGCCTCACCAAGAGGGCCTACCAGAGCCTGCTGGGCCCGGATTCGACCACCGAGCAGCGGCGCGTGCTGTACGCCAAGTATCTCGCCGCCCTCACCGAGTTCTGGCGGGCCCACCGTGAGTGTGCAGGCGTCCTCCACTTCTGCGGCCTGGGCTACTCGCGGTCCGGCGACAAGCCCCGACCCGAGGGCGGCGCGACCAGCGACCACTTCACAGACCTGGAGAAGCTCACGTTCGAGCCGAACTTCGAGCGCTACGTGCGGGACGCATTCCATCCCGTGGGCGTGATGCTCGACTTCTGGGCGGCCAAGGTCGAATGCGGCCTCACACAATCGGTGCGCGTGCTCGTCATCAACGACCTGCCCGAGGCGTGGCAGGGCACGGTCCGCCTCCGCGTGACCCAAGGCGAGACGGAAATCTCGCGCCAGGAGCTACCGTGCCGGGTCGAGGGGCTGGGCCGCGAGATCCTCACGTTCACCGTGCAAACGCCGAGTGATCCGGGAACCTGCACGATGGTCGCCGAGCTCACGAGTGAGCCGGGCGGCACGATACGCAGCCACCGCGACTTCGAAGCGGTCCGCAAGTAGCGGGGCTGCCGGCCCGCACGTTGCCGGAAGGGCGGTATGCGGCTCCGGCACAAAAAAAACGTTTACCCTGGCGACAGACCCGCCCGAGCGGCCATTCTATAAGGGATGAGTAACGACGCTATCGACGTCGCCGCCGCGACGGCGGGAAGCCCGGAGGCCTTCGCGCGGCTCTACGACCGCCACGCGCCGGTCGTGCTGTCCCTCTGTCGGCGGGGCCTCTCGATCGCCGAGGCGGACGACGCGACGCAGGAGGCGTTCCTGCGCGCGTACCGGCGACTGCGTCAACTCGATGATCCCACCAAGCTGAGACCCTGGCTGTTCGCCATCGCGCGGCGCGTATGCGCGGAGCGGCGGCGCTCGGCCGGACGGCGCACTCGGCATGAGACGCAAGCAATGCTGAACCATGCTCAATCCCAGAACGAAGACCGCACGGCGGCCGACGCGGTCGATCAAGACGAACAGCTTGACCGTCTGACCGCCGCGATCGATGCATTGCCGGAGCACGAACGACTGGCGATTCACCTGCACTACCTCGACCCCGACCCGACGGAGGGAGCGGCGGCGACGCTCAGTCTCTCCCGGAGCGCGTACTACAGGCTGCTCGCCCGGGCCCGGCAGCACTTGGCGGTGTTGATGCACAAAGGACAACCATCATGAAGGATCCGACGGACATCCCTGTCGACCCGCCGCCGGACGATCCGCTCGACGCGTCCTTGCGAGCGTGGCACCAGGCCAGTGCCGACCGTGCCCAGACCGGGCGCGAGCGGTTTCTGCGTGCGATGACCGAGCAGGATTCGGAGCCCCAGGTGCAACCGGATCCCGCCGATTGCGTCCAAGACAATGTGAAACCCGAAGCCGAGGCTGCGTCCGCCGGCAGCCCCCGCGCCCGCCTACTCAGGAGGATCGTCATGAACCGGTACTCACCCCTCGCAGCTTCCGTGGTCCTGGCCGCGGCATTGATCGGCTTTCTGCTGCCGACATCAAGCGAAACGACCTACGCCGGGAACGTCATCCTCGCCCCCGAAGGCGGCCGGCTCGACGCCCTCGACGCCGAGGGCAACGTGTTGGGGCCGTGCCCGCTCGAGCACACGGACGTCAACGTATCCGTCTCGGGCCACCTGACCCGCGTGACCTTGCGCCAGCAGTATCGCAACTCCTACGCGGACAAGATCGAGGCGGTCTACACGTTCCCGATGAGCCACCGCGCCGCCGTGGATCGCATGACCATGACGACCGGCGATCGCGTGATCGTGGCCGAGGTGCACGAACGCGCCCGGGCCCGCGCCATCTACGAAGCTGCCCGCGAGCGCGGTCACGTCGCCAGCCTGCTCGAGCAGGAGCGGCCGAACATCTTCACGCAGTCGGTAGCCAACATCGAGCCGGACGCCGACGTCATCATTGAAATCAGCTACGTCGAACTGCTGCAGGCCGCCGACGGCGTGTACAGCTTCGACTTCCCGATGGTCGTCGGGCCACGCTACATCCCTGGCTCGCCCACCACGAGCACGCCGGAACTTGCCGCGGGCCTCGAGCCCCGCCGGGGGCTGGTCCTGCTGTGCCCGGCGAAGCTGACGCTCGGCGAACCCGGTGAGGTGAGCACGCTGGGAACACTCCAGACCGGCAAGCTGACGGCCTTGCTGCGTGCGGCACAGCCCATCGCCGTGCCGGACGAGGCCTGGTGGCACAAGGCCAACGCCGCGGCGGAACCAAACGACGACACCGAAGCGCCCGCAACACAACCCGCGCCCGACGGACCGAATGTGTGGTACCGCTTCGAGGCGGCTTACCCGGACGGCTCGAAGGACATCGGCGAGTTGCTCACCGACGGGACGGGGCACTTGGACGGCCGGTGGTTCTTCACCGACCCGAAGATCATCGAGAAGATGGGCACCGGCTTCTCATCCGACACCGGCCAAGTACCCGACGCGAGCCGGATCACGCCCGAGCCGGTCAAGCCCGGCACGAGGGCCGGCCATGACATCGCGATCCGCGTCACCGTCGACACCGGCGGGCCCGGCATCGTTGATCTGAAGTCCACGTTGCACGAAGTCGTGCACGAAGAGACGGTGAGCCGGGACGACGGCCGGCCGCGGATGGTCGCACTCAAGCTCGAGAGCGCCGACGAGATTCCCAACCGTGACTTCGTGCTCACCTGGCGGCAGACCGCGGATGCCATCAACGAGGCGACGTTCACCCACACCGGCAACCTCGGCAAGTTCTTCACGCTGATCGTCCGGCCACCCGAGCGCATCGAGGACGCCGCCGCCGTCCCACGGGAGCTGGTCTTCGTGCTGGACACCTCCGGCTCGATGCGCGGCTTCCCCATCGACAAGGCCAAGGAAGTCATGGCCAAGGCCATCGACGCCCTGCGGCCGGGCGATACGTTCAACCTCATCACGTTCGCCGGCAGCACACACATTCTCTGGGAGAAGCCGCGGCCGAACACGCCCGCCAACCGAACCGAGGCCCAGGGCTTCCTCGCCACGCGCAAGGGGCGCGGCGGCACCGAGATGATGAAGGCCATCAACGCCGCCCTCGTCCAGACCCGACCCGAGGCCATCAAGCCGCTCACGCCGGATGAGCTGGCCAACCTGCCCGCCGATGGGCGAGAGGTCGTGGTCCGAGTGGATCGCAACCAGACCGAGGACTGGCCGCCGCCGAACGTGCGGTCGTGGTGGTCCGGTGCGAATCTCAGGCTCAGCGACGGCTCCAAGCTCGCGGCCAACTACATGGCCGTTCAGGCTCCACGTCCGCCCGCCGATTCCACCGAGCTGATCCTGTCCGGACGGTGGACCACCCGGAATCGCAGCCGGATCCTCGATGTGACGCAGTTGAGACGGGCCGACGAGAAGGACGGCGGCGGGCCCATCCGCATCGTCTGCTTCATGACCGACGGGAAGGTCGGCAATGACATGGCCATCATCGATGCGGTGAAGGAGAACGCCCACACCACGCGCGTGTTCAGCTTCGGGATCGGCAACTCGGTGAACCGCTACCTGCTCGACAGCATGGCCCGCGCGGGCCGCGGCGAGGTCGAATACGTCCTGCTCGAGGACGCCGCCGACGAGAAGGTCAAGCGCTTTGCCCAGCGCATCCAGACGCCGGTGCTCACCGACGTCGAGCTCGCGTTCAGCGACGCGTTGAAGGTGACCGATCTCGTGCCCGGGCGGCTCCCCGACCTGTTCGACGTCAAGCCGCTCGTCCTGCACGGACGCTACACCGAGCCCGGCAGCGGCACGCTCACCATCCGCGGTAACACCGGCGCGGGGCGGTACGAACGGGTGCTGAACCTCGAGCTGCCCGAGTCGCAGCCGGAGCACGACACCATCGCGACACTCTGGGCCCGGGCGAAAGTAGAGGAGCTGATGAACCAGGACCTGGCCGCCGCCCAGCGCGGCAGCTTCCCGACCGAGCTGTGGCAGGAGGTTGTCGAGCTCGGTGAGGCGTTCAGCATCATGACGCAGTTCACCAGCTTCGTCGCCGTCGAGAAAGCACGGGTGACCATCGGCGGCCGGCCGCGCCTCGTGGCCGTGCCCATCGAGATGCCCCAGGGCGTCAGCTACGAAGGCATCTTCGGCTGCGACCCCACGGCCCAAGCCGACGCCGACGGCGACGGCGTGGACGATGTCCTGGCCACCGTCCTCGCCGGAACACGCACCGAACGCGGCGAGCATGTCGAGCTTGAGCAAGTCGGCAGAAACATCGACGGATTACCCAGATCCGGATTCACGCTCGGTATGCCAGCCGGGCAACAACGCGCCAACATCAACTCGGCCCCCGACTCTGTTCGGCTCTTCACGTTGGTGGAGAGGGAATCGGCAGCCGAACGTGCCCCCAGCAGGTTTGGTCGCGGCGGCGGCGGAATGGGCGGAGGAATGGGGGGAATGGGCGGTGGAATGATGGGCGGAAGGGGTGGTGCCGGCGGCGTGGTCGTCACCGGACGTCCCGTCCGCTCCGAACGCCTTGCGGAGCAGGTCCTCCCGCAAATCCGGCAATCGCCAATGCCGGCGCGACGGGGGTATGCAGACACGCGAAGCCACGTCCGCTCCACGCAGGAACGCCTCGATGGACGGGTCCGTACGTCACGTTCCCGGCTATCGTCCACGCGGGCGCGACGGCGGCACTCCACGGTAGCGGGGGTTGACCGAGAGTCGCGCAGCGGCGACGGGATTGTGGTCGTAGCGAGTGAGAACGAATTCAACATCCAGGGAGACAAGTGTGTGCTCACCGGTGACGCGGCGGGGTTCGATGAGTTGGCCCGCCTTTTCGAGGGAGTCGAGCCCCGGACCCCAATGGAGTCCGCCGTACGGACGCTCATCTGCGGGCGGGGCGCACTGCGGGTTGTTGCCCTCGTGAGCGAGAACAAGCTCGATGACGCCCGCAAGCTTGCTGAGGTGCTGGTCAAGTTCGACGGCACGTTCGCAGTCGGTGTGAAGCTCCGGGACACGCTCGCGGATGACACGCTCGCCGCCGCCGAGCGCGACCAGCGGATGGCCGCCCTTGCGGACGAAGCGAAGCAGACGATCGCGGCCGCTGAGCGTCAGGCCCGGCTCATCCACCGGCTCGACGCCCGGCTGTACCAACTCGTGACCGCCGACGACACGGCGGCCGTCCCGTCCGGAGTGACGATGACAGATCGCGGCGTTCTGGTCACCGTCCTCACGACGAGCCCGGACACACCGCCGACAGATGCGCTCGAGAAAGCCGGTCTGACCATCGAGACCATCGCCAATTCGCTCAACGTCGTCGTCGGCACCGTCCCGCGCGACATGCTCGCGACGGTCGCCCTCCTCGACGGCGTCCGCAAGATCGACCCCACCGAAACGGAGTGACAGCCGAGGCACGGGACATTCAGAAGGAACGCTTCTCTACGGGTCTCCGGGAAACGATCACGGGCGCCGGAGGGGTCTTTCCGATAGAGTGCAGGAGAGGGGATCGAGGGATCGGGTGGGTAGAACTATGGCTCCGGTGCTCGGAAGATGTTACCGGAGATTCCATTGCCGCGTCACTGCCGCTATTCGCCCTAAAGGGGCGACCGAATGTAGCCAGGGGTGGAGCGCAGCGCAACCCCTGGATGGCGTGGCATTGAATCATCCACCGCCCCGCGAGGGGCGGACGACACACTGGGCCCGCGTTCGTCCCCCCCCCGCCGGGGGGGGTGGGGGCGGCCCCACACCCCCACCCCGGGTTCCGCTTCGCTCCACCCGTGGCTACACTCGTTGGCCCCTTCGGGGCCGGAAGGTTCTGGGCAAATGGAATTCGACCCCGGCAAGCAACTCGAAGCGGGCGTGGCCATCCTCGATCCACTCATGACCGACAACGGCTTCACGTTTGCATACGAAGGCGCCGGCGCAGCATCCGGTGGCCGCTCTGCAAGCGGCTCGTACTCGAGAGACGACCGGCGTCTCGATCTTCACTACCGGTGGGGCCTCGGCGTCGTGCGCTACCACATTGGCCAACACGCCCTCGATCACGCGGACTACATGAAGCTGCTCGGCACGTACCCCGACAGTCAATGGGTGCGGGTCGCCATGGACAAGACGCTCGACGGCTTCCATCGGCTCTTGCACGACCTTCAGCGTTTCTGCCAGGACTTCGTCAGCGGCGACGGCACGGAGTTTGTACGGTTGGCCGAGAAGTCCGCCGAAGATCCCAAGATGTTCTCAGGATTCAGAGCGTTGGGCAGTGCCACGGCCCAGCCCCAACGGGGCGCGTGAGCCGCAGCGGCTCGGGATTGAGTCTACCACGGAGC
>CAYMME010000201.1:0-14828 GCA_964391465.1 uncultured Planctomycetales bacterium | reverse complement strand
CTCCTGGCCGGCTCCCTGAAGGCTCGGGCAGCAGGTCCGTTCGACACCACTCACTCAGAGCAGCCACGTCACGGGCATGCGAGCGCAAGACCTCCTGTACCTGCCTCTGCTCGCCCGCCGTAAGGTCCTTTCTCCACTTTTCACTTGGCGTTAGATCCAGAAACTCTGGAATCGAGTCTAATTCCGGATCATCGACTCCCGCGAACTGGAGAATGCGTCGGGCCGTTCCCCGCGGATCCGAAACCAACTGCGAATACGTCACCTTCATCGCACGTCCCTTCTCGAGTGCCCGCAGGTCATTCATGATGCCGACATTCAGTTCTATCCATGCCTGCGGAAGCCGGGCGAACCCGTCACCCGGATAGTACCGGGTTGCGTCCGGGTACTCCTGTCGGAAACGACTCAGCCGTGCATGCCGCCACGCCATGAAAGGAGCGGTGGGACGCGTCTGCTTCACCAGTCCTGCGTGCGCATATAGGCCGCGCAGGACTCGCTTTGCCGTCTGCAGGTTCATGGAAGGCCCAGCGCAGTCGTTCCGGATCGTCCACCAACACGGCCGTTCTGTCTCCGGCCAGTAGTGCACGAACGCCGGATAGGAATCGTTGCTCTCATTTGCGCGGTTGAAGCCGACCTTCGTGCTCGCCACCACGCCCATCGGTTCCCGTACAATGTGCACGAACTGGCTGCAGGGAAGCACTTCGGACACGAAGCCGATCTTGTTGCTCAGGTGGCAGTTCTTGTTGATCAGCTTCTTTGCTTCACCACATCGAGCCTTGACGTATGCCTGGACCTTCGACCGGTGATCGGCAGTGACATCGGCCTTCGATGCGCAGTGGCAGTACGTGCCGGTCCTCCGCGCTCCAATCGTCAGACCGAACGCCTGCCAGAACGGACGACCCTCCCCGTCGTCATCCGTGAGTTCGACGCTGTTCGGGCACGCCTGAGCCAGCAACTGGTGCAAGATGGTCGTTCCCGATCGCACGTGGCCGATGACGAAGAGCGGCCGGCTGACATGCTCGGTCATCGCTCGAGCCTCAACATCGCCTTGCACTTCCGGACCACGACATCCATGCCGGACACGACATATGGCAGTTTGTGCGCCTCCCGAGGCATGGCAAACCGGCCCAGGCCGTACAAATCGACCCCCCTCTGATTCCAGCCCGGGCCATGGGAAATCACGGCAGACGCATAGCCGGCCGCACGCACGGCATCCCGGACACGGTCCGAATTGCATCCGCACGGATACGACAGATGTCGGCATTCAACTCCGCATTGCGCCTCGATGGCTTGGCGCGATGCCGCCAACTCATAGGCCAGCTCATGATCTTCAAGCAAGGCAAGATTGGCGTGGGTAACCGTGTGGCTGCCGACCGTCATCCCGAGTTCACAAAGCTGGCGTACGTCGTTCCAGTTCAGCATCTCCATGAATTCATCGCAGTTTCTCTCCTCCTGAAGGCCAGATCCTAAGTGTGTCTGAATATGTCGCACCGCGGCTTCCCGCTCACCCGCAGGCAACCATTGTAGGGCAGCCTTCAGGTCGGCGAGTGTGGCGTGGGGTTGCCTTGCACGGACGACGTAGGACCTTCCTGACGAAAGAGTGACGCGGGCATGCCCTCCTGGGGCAAGGGCAACCGCCTGTTCCAGTCTCGACCACCAGTAGGGCTCCTGTTTCTCGACGGCCTCCGTGGAGATGAAGAATAGTGCCGTCAAGCCCATGTCAGCAAGGAGAGGTGCGGTCAAGCGTACCATGCACTTCAGACTGTCATCAAAGGTGAGCGCGATACAGTTGGGCTTGTACGCCAAGCGACACGTGAGCATATCGACTGCCTCATCGAGCGAAATGACCGTGTACGATCGCCGGAGCACGTCCAGGTTTGCCTTGAGTGCAGTCAACGTGATAGCGCTTCCCGGAGGCTCGCGCGCCGCTTCCGACTGATCATCGTACACACCATGAGCCATGAAGATTGCCACACTTCCGTGCGCGTGGCGGTCCACGAAACGCACGAACGGTCGGGTCGCGGCCAGTCGAAACACGATCGATCTTGCGGTCATATGATGAGACTCCCAACAGGATGCGTCCGCGTGCCCTTGAGAAACCGGCTGAAATGCGATGATTGCTGACAATCGACCAGGCCCACGGAGGCATCGGTGTGGATATCTGTGGAATGTTGCGGCGTAAGCGCCTTGAGGAGCGGCATCGCGCGGGACCCCTTCCACAGACTCTAGGTCAACCGTATCCTTCTACACGGCCGGGCTCGGCAGGGAAGTTCACCGGTTTGCGCGGCGATGAACGGCTAGGGCCCGCGACATGACGTCGATCCGCTGGCGTTCCACCAGCACTCGGAACAAGATCCCGATGGCGCACCACATGCCTACCGATCCTTCGCGAGGATAGAAGGTCTGGCTCCCCATGGCTGCAACCAGCAGCGCAAGGACCAGGGCGCACGTCACGCCCCCGACCGCCGTCTGGATCGGGTCGTTTCGCTCGAGAAAGAGCCGAGCGGCTTGGTACAATACGACTGCGTAAAATGGCATCACCAGCAGAAACCCGATCACGCCGTTGTCCAGGAGCATTTCCAGGTACGCGTTATGGGGATGGGGGAAACTCTCATTGTGTTCTGTCAGAAGGCGGTTCGCCAGGCCCGTGCGCACCATGGCCAGTCGCCCGTGACCCACCGAAGGCGCTTCCATGATCTCGTCGATGACATAGGGCCAGATCAGCGTGCGTCCGGCCGTCACCTCGTAGTCGTCCACCTCCGTCTGGCCGCTCGCCGTAGCCTCCCCGAACCCCTGCAACATCCGCTCGACCGTTCCGGGCAACGCAACGGCGATCGCGCCCACCACCAATGGGGCGGCGAGCAGGTATTTTCGCCAACGCACCGTGCAAAGGATCAGGCCCACGACACCCCAGGTGGCGTACCCCATGCGCCCTCCGGTGAGGGCCTGCCCGTAGGCGACGATCAGGGCCGCCGCCACGATCCCGCACTGGTGAAGCCGCCGCTTCGTCAAGGGCAGCGTGGCGAGAATGGCCCACGAAGCCCCGCAAAGCATCATCGACATGTTGACGCGATGGTAGCCAACCTCGTTGAGAATGATTTTGCGGCTCCGCGCCTCGAGCGAGTCGCCGCTCATGGCGGCGCTGGGCGGCATCCAGCGGGCCACTTGCACCGCAAGCAGGAAGTAGATGCCCAGGACGCAGACCAGCGCGAGGTGCAGCCGGCGACGGGTCCGGCAACCATCGTACAGCAGCAGGCCCGGCACCACCCACTTGACCGTATTGATCAAGTGCTCGCTGACCAGACCTGCGAGCGTGAAGTTGCCGAGGTGATCCCGGTCCATCACCATCCGGACGAATCCGACCACGACGACACCAAGGTAGCCCAGCAGAAGGAAGCGAACGTAAGGCGGCAGGTCCCAGACCAGGCCTTCGCGCCGGCGTGCGGTCAACCATGCGATGAAAACTACACACAGCAGCGCGTTCCATACGTTGAGCCCCTGGATACCCAGTATGGTCTTCGGCATATCCGGGTGTTCGATGACCGCCATGATCAGGATCAGGCCGCACAGGGACTTGAACCAGTCGCGAAACGCGTAGACCGCCAGAAAGGCGACGACGAGAAAAAGGGCAGTGACGCGAATACTCATGTCGGAGCGAAACGGGAATCATGGGCGGACTCCGCCCTCCGGCCCGTTCGTGCGCTCGACGGGACGGAACGCGTGCCGTCCGGATTGGAGGGATCGGATTGCATTCCGCGCTGTGGGGCCTCGGGTCACGTGTACCCGTACCGCCGGTTCATGTCGCCGGCCACAACATCGAAAACGCGCAGCTCGTTCGGCGTCAACACGGATTTCCACCGGTCGTCGAGCCGAATCTCATTCGTCGAATCCAGACGCATGCCGTTGCCGACCACGTGCTGATCGGTGCTACGGAAGTCGCGCACCATCCGACTCGGATCCACCCCCAGGAACTCGAAGAGCCCACGGAGCGTCTCGTCCGGTTCGGTGCACAGCGCCTCGTACCGCACCTGGGCCCATTGCGACCGGTCCAGGCCCGCCAGGAGCTTCTCCGCCTCTTCATTGCTGCGTCGCCATTCGTGCGCAGCCTCGCGGGCGCCGAGCCCTTCGTCGCCCTCGGCCGTGCCCAAACCGCCCCCCCGCAGGTTCGGGTCCGTCGCATCCGCATAGTCTCCCGGACGCATGTAGGTCAACGAAACGCCACGTCCGTCGCGGACCAGCCGCACCACCTTCACGTCGAACGCAGGATTGCGCAGCAGGTACTTGAGGCGGAGCGCGCCCTTCGACGAGTCAACGATCGTCCGCCGTCCGTATGTCTCACAGATTGACTCGGCAAGGGCGGCCGTCTTCTGCTGGATCATCGGCAGCGTCCTGCGCCACGTCGGCGAGAACCCCAATGCCACATCCCGCACGCCCTCGAGGATTGCGCCGCGGTGGAGCGGGCGCAGTAGCGCGTTCGTATACCACGTACCGCTATGACGGACGTCAGTACTGGCGTTCGCGATGTCGACCGGAAAGCCGCGATCCGCCATCGACTCCGTCACGCGAGACCAGAACGAGCATTGACGGATCATCTCGCCGCAGGAGCACCGATATTGATCCACGTTACCCAGGTGTGCCAGGGTCAGTTCCCCGGCCGTACAGGTCTCCGGGTGCGCGCCCAGGAGCATCGCCAGCAACGTAGAGCCGGAGTGGCTCGCGGCCAGAATGTACGCGATCGTGACCCTCCCGCTGCTTGCTCCACCGGGGCGGCGGGCGCTCCCGACGGACCGCAACGAGTGACCTCGATCCGACTGTGGCTCTGAGCACGCCGCGACCACACGCGCCGGATGGCGGGTCTTCCAGTGTTCCGCCGCCTCCGTGAGTGTGGCGAACGTACATGCCCGGCTTGATACCAGGTGCTCGAGCACTCCCTCGATCCGTCGCAAGATTTCCTCGACTTCCTCGGCGGTGCGGGATTTCGGTGAACCTCCGACCATCAGCTCCGAGGAGTGGAACGCCATGTTGAACAACGGCGGATGCTCGGCCAAGGCGGTCCGCACCATCGAATCGAGCTGTGACTGAGACTGTTCCGCTGGAGAAGCCCATACCGGACGGAGAATCCCGGGCCTCCGCAACAGGCGCTGCCCGAGCAGCGGCAATGCGCCATAGTACTGCCGGACCCACGAGGGAACGGGTCGCGTGAATCCGACGGTGACGGGCACCTCGACGATGCGGGCACAGCCCTCCCGCGTCACGTCGGCGTAGTCGGGATAATAAGGTCGCTGCGGCGCGAAACGATAGTCGGTACCGCCTCTGCCGTTCTGGATTGTCGGAACGCCGGGAACCATCCTCCAGTCGACCAGCGGAATGACGGAGGAGTCCACTTCGTAGCCCAGCCACTCCAGCACCCGAAGATGATCGGCGACCAGACCCCAACGACCCGCCCGGTAGCACATCGGCTTCCCCATCCTCCGAGTGATGATCTTCGTAAGCGTGTTCATCTTCTCTTCGAATACGGCCGGCGGGAGCTCGTGCGGGTAGGTCGGGTAGTTGACGTCCAACCCGGACTCCATGAACGGCGGCGTCTCCCACGGGTGCAGGTGAGCCCCGATCTCCGCTCCGCGCGCCTTGAGGTCTTCGAGAACTCGGACGGCGTCATCGTTCTCGATCACGCGATACGTCACCAGACACGTTGCCTTGGCCCCGAAACGATTCAGCAACTCCTGCAACCGGAGGAGTTGCTGCACGTTGGCCACGCTGAGGTTCTGGTGATTGCCCCACGCGTCGTCCGGCTCGGTGTCCACCGTCAACACCACCGATATGGTCCCGTCGTTCTCAGCCACTTTTTCCGATCCCATTCGTAGTGATTCCGGGTGTGCCGACCGTACGCTCGTCCGCGCCGCGCTCCCCTTGTGCCGTGCACGCCTGCTCTGCCTGCCGCAGAAGCCGCTCCGGGTTGTGCGTGTACAACTCGCACCCCAGCAACCTCAGGTACCGAACGAAACGCACCTTCCGGAAGCCGCACCTCGTGTACGCCCTGATCGAGGCGCGGTTCCACCTCGGGATGTGACACCACACCAGGGACGTGCCGCGTCGCTGCAGGAACTCCAGGGTCTTGGCCACTGCGAAGGCCCCCAATCCCCGCCGGCGACAGGACGGATGCACAAACGTGTCGTAGATGAACGCAGTCCTCGGCGGAATCTCGATGGTTCGCCGGAAGTCGGTCACGTACGCCCGGCCCAAGCCCACCTTGATGTACCCTGCCTCACGTCCCTCAACGCACAGCAACGGAAACAAATGCCCGTGTGTACGAGCCGCCTCCAGCTCCTCCTCCACCCACACCCAACCGAACTCCGATCGGATCGCCTGCAGCCACGTCCGTACGTCGTCGGCGGCATCGAAGTCGACTTCCGCATCGGCAGCGCCGGCGGGGCGATGGACGGCCGGAAGTTCCCGCAGCTCCGCGCAGTACCAATCGGCGGCGTTCGTTGTGAACACCGTCTCGCGGGCGCGGCCCGCCGCCCGCCGGCAGGCGCACGCGAGACCCTCCTGCCGCACCGAGGTCATCCACTTGCGAACGAGAGACCCACCGCGGACGGTCATGGCGTTTCGTTCGTTCTCCAGTGGCGAAGACGCTCCACGAATTCCCGCTTGACGAGGTCGACGCCGGTCGGGCAACGCGCAATCTTGTGGATGCAGTGCTCACACATCGCGAGTTGCCCCTTGTCTCGGTACGCGCGGAAGTGACGGCGGCCCTCCGTCTCCAGCGATCGGTCGAGATCTCCGTCTCGCACGTTGCCGAGGGCGTGCGTATCGTAGAAGTAGCAGGGCACGATGTTGCCGTACGGGTCAATCACGATCTCCTGCCGGTCCACGAAGCATCGCCGCCCCGGGACGGTGCCCTTCACCAGATCGTCGTCGGAGAGCACGTCGATGTTCACCGTGGAAACCCGGAAATCCCGGGATCCGAAACCGCCCTGTCGAGCCCGCTCATGGACGAGGTCAAGCTGTTCGCGCAGGACCGCGACGTCGTCGGGCCGCACGAGGCACGAATCCCCGGCCTGTCGGAAAATCGGTGACGGTTCGTAGTCGCCGATGCAGGAGCGGGAGATGATGTCGGCGTTGAACTCGCCCACGTACTCGAAATCGACGCGGTCGTACCCCGATTCGGCGGCGAACTCCGCGATCCGACACAGGGCATGCGCGTTGTAACTCGACACGGTCGTGTTGCAGACCAGTGTGGGTGTGCGCCGGTCCCCGCGAGCCTCGCGGAAATACTCGAGGCAGTTGTTCAGGCGGCCGAACGTTCCCGCCACGCCGCGTACTTCGTCATGAAGTCCGTCGACGCCGTCGGTGGAGATGTAGACGACATCAAGACACTCCGCCAGCGCTTCGGCGGTCTTGCGATCGACGAGATTGCTGTTGGTTGCCGTGTGCACTTCGCCGCCGAGTGACTTGAGGTGTTGCGACAGCGGAACGACAACATCCTTCCGGAGGAAGATGTCGCCACCGAAGAGCTCGAAGGACCTCGCTCCTCGTGCGAAGCACCGGCTCCCCACGTCGCACCACTCGTCGCACGTGAGTTCACGCTCCCGATCACGCGGCCTCCGCCAGACCGTGCAGGCCTCGCATTTCGAGGTGCAGCCCCAGGTGAGGATGAAGTTCGCGCTTCGCCGCGTGCCCCGGGCGTAGTCGTGTTCCCGGCGAAGCGCTTCCGGCGCGGCCAGGGCGGCGCCGACGACGCTCTTGGCGGTG
The DNA here is from genome assembly GCA_964391465.1 of uncultured Planctomycetales bacterium. GTDB lineage: Bacteria > Planctomycetota > Phycisphaerae > UBA1845 > CAYMME01 > CAYMME01. The sequence continues at coordinate 7,076 of CAYMME010000201.1, read as the reverse complement.
AGCTTGGCCAACCGCGGCAGGTCACGGGGCCGAAGCCGCGCCCGCTCCGGCGCCGGTCGGGAACCATCAGGCCTCGAGCCGGCCGGCCCCGGCGCACTCCGGTTCTCGTTGCCCTGAATGACTGGAAGAGGTACGACGTCCGGCATCTTCTTCCTCCCTGCGGCGCCTAGGCATCCCGACAGCTCGGCACCTCGTGCTCTGCCTTCTTTCTGCGAAGCAGGCCCAGGCCATGCATGACTTTCCCGTACCACGAGGGGCCGAACACCCAGGCGCGATTGTGCGATCGAATCCGGTCTGTCCATCGTAGCTCGTACGCGTAGCCATCGGCGCACGTGTTGTATTCGGACACTGCACCCGAAGGGGAATCGAACAGACTCCGCATGATTGAGCATTCCAGGTACGCACCCGGGGAGAGCGCACGATGCGCCTCGTCGAAATCCGCACGGATCGGAGAGCTGACACCGCGGTAGTTCAAATGATACTCGAATGCGATGAGCTCCTCTCCCGCGTAGAAGAGCCACAGGTCGACCCAACCCCTTGCCCCGAGGAGAGCCGACAGCCGCTCGAAAAACGCGCCGCCGCAGGGGTTGTCGACGATGGATCGCTTCCGCTCGGCCTTCCAGCTTCTCGACGACACCGCGAAAACCGACGGGAGCGCGCCGCCGATATCGTCCGGTGCCGACAGCCGAACCACTTCCACCGGGTCCGGATGCCTCTTGATCACGTTGTGTCTTCTGTTCAGTGCCTTCCGGAAGTTTCGTGACCGCCTCGATAGGAAGGACTCCCAGCTTCCCTCGACGGTGACGTACGGCACTTGGATGTCCGGGCGCGTCACATAATTCAAGCCGCAAGCGCGGGTGCTGACGGGAAGGCTCGCCCACAGCGGCGAATCGTCGCGGACCCGTCTGCACTCGAGCAGATCCCAGCGCGTTCCACAGCGGGTCAGGTAATCCAGAATCGACTCGATGATCGGTTGCTCGGGCGCGGCGACAATCACGTCCGCTTCCGCCGAGTAGTCATTCGCCAGGAACCCCAGCTTCCGCACGGGGAGGCCGCGGAATCTGGCCCGGAAACGACGCAGCGGTGCGACGCCCACAAGTCGGTCCCGGTCACGCACGCACACGATGAACAACTCGTCGTTTCCCCCAAAGGACTCCCACCAGCAGCGGAACCATTCATGCGTGAGGAAGACTCGGTTCGTTCGACTGGCCTCGAGCAGCTCGGACCACTCGTTCTCCAGGGCCAGGAATTCGCGGTAGTCCGTGACCACATGCGCGGTGAACGGGACCTCACCGGCCGGTCCCGTACTGACCACCGCCGGGCGCACCCCGACGGGCGCACTCCTGCCGGGGGCCGCACCTGTCTTGTTTTCGAACACCTGGAGGCCCGAACCTCCTGTACCCATCGTAGCCGGCGGCCGCAGCGAACGCCGGTCGTCGCCATGCCCGGCGCAGCGCGTTGCGGACCCGCGGGCCTCGGCCGTCTCCTCCGGACTCACGCCGTCCGACCGAACGTCCCACGGATGCCACGTCCGGAGATACCGACCCGTAGGCCAGACCTCGCGCGCGAAGAGAAGGGCGTTGCGCAGAGAGCGACGTCCCACGAACAGGTCGTGCCCGAGCCGGCGCTCGGCTCGCCACAGACGCTTGTGATCCGTGAATTCGGCCAGGAAGTCGTACTCCCGCAGCCCTTCCTCGATGCAAGCCTTCACCACCAAGTTCCGCAGCACGTTTCCCGTACCGTCGCCTGCATCGGGGTCGTAGCCCTCCTGCAATGCGTAGAAGGTCCCGCGGTACGCATACCCGTATTGCACCGCGCGAATGACACCATCCACCCTGAGGGCAAACAGCCGCAGCCATCCGTTGGCCAGCGCAGCCGGAGCGAATCTCTCGTAGAAGCGACCCATTCGCGGTTGACGGGCGAACGCGCCCGGTTCCCCGCGGGCCGCCCAGCGGCGGCGGTGCAACGCGAAGAGCGAGGTCAGCAGACCGGGCAGCTCCTCCATCGTCTCGCAGCGCACGAGTTCGACGTCGTGAGACGTCTCTAGCCGCCTCGTCTCCCGTCTGACGTAGCCTCGACGCTTGTGCGGCAGCGACGAAAGGTAGGCCTCATAGGTTTCCGGAAGGGCAAGGGCGGCGAAGTCTCGCGGTCGCTCGTGAAAATGCAGGTTGGCGTCGGCACACAGTCGTTGAACGTGCCCGAACACCCCGGTCCAGCCCGCCGCGGCGGGAAGCCATATGCAGTCCCACAGATGATGCTTGTCGAGCAGCACGCGAGCTACCGTCCGCGTCGCCGCCTCTTCGAAGCCCGGGCGAATCGGGATGTCCGGGTACTCCGCACCCGAGTCCGCATCCCCGATGATGCGGAGACATCGATAGCGGATGAGTCCGAGCAGGCGCATCCGGGCGTGGTAGAACGGTGCGACGGCCACCAGGCGGTTCTCCGCATCGCGCGCCGCCACGACCAGCACGTTCCCTTCGCGGTACACCGCATCCAGCCATGCCGAGATCCATTCCCAGGTCAGGAAGACCGTTCGCGCGGACGTACACTCGACGAATGCGTTCCACTCGTCCGCCAGACGAGCGAGTCCCTCTCGAGAAGTAATGACCTCGGTCTGCAAGGCAGGTGCGTCGAGCAGGTTCGGGTGGCGTCTGAGCATTCGATCTCAGCCACCCAGGAATCGCATCCACCATTCGCCGTCCAGCCGAGTGGGGCAGGCGTCGCCGCGGTGAATCGCGGAGAGGAGCGCGGCGTCTCCCGAGTGCACGAGGACCCAGGACCCGCGATGGATCAGGCAGTGCTTGCGCCACAGATCCTCCAGGTACCGAGGCTCCACGCGACCCTGCACGGCCGCGGCCCCGTTCCGCCACGCGTCCACAAAAAGGTGCTCGAGAACTTCCGCCATCGACATCGCCGCACGCCCGACCTGCAACACCTGGCTGATGCCGCCCGCCAGGAGGTAGTACAGGTACCAGCCGCCGACAGCCCCGTCCGCGTTGCGAATCACCCGTGCCCGCAGCTTCCCGTGGCGCTGCTTTCGGCCGACCATATCGAGCAACCACTGCCCGGACCCTTGTTGCAGAACCGGTCGAAACGGCGCCGCGTTCCGTTGCTCACACACACTCTCGACCCACGTATCCGCGCTCAAGTCATCGCTCGGCGCGAGCCGCCCATTCGACAACTGAGGAAAGCGGTTCGGGCGCATCCGCACTGCGACGGCATCCGCGATCGCGGAGAGCGGTCGGCACACCCGCCCGAGAGCGTGCAGCCACTTGTGCTCTTCCACGAGCGACGTGGCGTACCGCATCGGACGGAGCGGTCTGGTCCAGTCCAGACTGCATAGCAGCGCCGCACTACCTCCCACCGCTTCCCACAGCTTCTGCGTCGCGTTCACCGCACCGTCGGCCACGGATAAATCCTGCGGACCGGAGAGGAAGGCCTTCAAGAGTTGGACCGCGGCCAATCGATTCTTGCACTCAGGATCGACCATGAACTGCGTACTCACGGCCGCCCGGACCGTCTTTCCCCGGTACGACATCGGCCGGGGCAAGACACCGAGAAACCCTTCGATCCTGCCGTCTTGTCCGCAATAGACGAGGGACGGCAGTCGGTCATCGCGCCACGGGTTCTCAAGGAACACGTCCCTGAAGTGCGCGGCCTTGGCCTCCTCAGTCCAATCCGGAGCATGGTGCGGGATCTCCGACTCCAAGTCCCGGAACGCGCGCGCGTGAAGTCCCAGAACCGACGGCAGATCGTCCTCCTGAAACGGGCGTATCCCGGCCACGCACTCAGTCTCCCGCAACGACCCCGCTCACGTTCAGCCTCGCCGCACGCGCACGTGGAGCGCGTGAATCGTGTAGGGAATGCCGCGGTCGGTCTCCAGGTCGGAGAGCGCTTCCCGCACCGCCTCATCACAGGCCCGTCTCCGATCCGGAGGCATCTTGAGGAACTGGCCCTCGATCCGGACCCACCAGCCCCAGTGTCCGTCGAGCGTGTCGTAGTAGGTGTCGAACGACTCCTCGACCGTGAGTTCGGCAGGGCTCCAATGCCGCGAGAAGGACTCGAAGGCGGCGTCTCGTGTGAGTTGCTTGCGCAACCCGGCCGATTCCAGCAATCCGGCCGGGCCCAGGTACCGGAGAAAGATCGGGGTGGTCTTCTCGATGAACTCCCGCCCGTTCCACCGACCGATGAACACCAGGTCCATCTCACCTCCCGTGCCCAGAACGCGTGCGAGTTCGTCGACGGACCGGTCCACGTCGGTGGTCCAGTGAAACGCCATGATGCTGTACAGGTAGTCAACCGATCCGGGCGCCAGGGGAACGGCCTCGAATCGCCCGTCCCAGACTTCCACGTTCTCGCACGCCCGAGTGCGTTCGGTCGCCCGCGCCCGCATCTCCGCCGCCGGCTCGAGGCCGATGAAGCGCACATCCCGCCCCGCCTTGCCCGCCAACTCGACGAGGGCCCGCCCCGTGCCGCATCCGAGGTCCACGACCGTCCGGTACCCGTCGCGAAGGGCGATCCGAGCCAGCGCCTTCTCCGTCGCTCGACCCCAGCACGACTCGAGATTCATCGGGTCGTCGTACTCGTCCGCGAGTTGAGAGTACGTGACCACGATCGGGTCACCTGCGCTGGACCTACCCGGCGTCATTCCGTGCTTCCCTCCGTGGCCAAACGGCAGAGACCGCGCAGGGTCGTGAACTCCGCCGGGTCGGCATCGATCAGGTCGATCTGACGCTCCGTCTCGCTTTCCAGGAACGCGATCAACTCCACGAACGCAATCGAATCGAGCAGCCCGGTCGTGAGAAGGTCGGTTTCCGGTGTGACCTCCGTCGCCGTACCCGCGCGCCCGACCAGATGCTGCCGCACCCAGTCCATCGCCAGCGTCATGACTCCGTCTTCGGACGGCGTGCTCATGCCTGACCAACCTCCAATCGCTCCAGCAGTCTCCGGCGATCGATCTTGCCGTTTGCGTTTAACGGCATTTCCTCGAGGAAGTGAATTCTCCTCGGAACCATGTAGTCCGGCAACGTCTCACCACAGCGAGCCAGCAGCGCCTTCTCGTCGCGATGGGTGCAATCCGAGACGAAAGCAACGATGCCTTCGGCCGATCCGTCGCGGACGGGCCAGGCGACGGACACGACCTGTTCGGTGCCGCACGCCCGCCGGAGCGCGAAGTCGACTTCCTGCAGCTCGACGCGGTAGCCCCGGATCTTCACCTGGTTGTCCATCCGCCCGAGGCAGTAGAACCGGCCGTCCTTGTCCTGTGTTGCGTGATCCCCGGTCCGGTACCAGACCACGTCGCCCTGGCCCGGAAGTCGGACAAAGCTCGCCGCGGTCTTCTCGGGGTCGTTCCAGTACCCGGCGGTCACCTGCGACCCGGCGAGACACAGCTCCCCCGGTTCCTCGGGTGGCTGCGGGTTGCCCTCCGAGTCGACGACGCAGGTTCGCTGTCCGTCGAACGGTTCGCCGATCGATACGATACCGTTCCGGCAATCGGCATCGGCGCTCGCTTCGTCCCACCGATGGTGCGTGATGGCGATCGTCGCTTCGGTCGGTCCGTACAGATTCTCGACAACCGAATTCGGCGCAGCCTCCTGCCAGGCCCGGGCCCCGGCTTCCGGAAGCGGTTCGCCGCAGAACAGGCTCCAACGTAGCGACGGAAACAGTCCCGGTCGCAGCATCCTCAGGCGCATCATGAACGCAATCACCGAAGGCACCGAGAACCACATGCTGAGCTGCACGTCCCGAATGAACTTCGCCGGCGCCATCGTCGACGCTTCCGGCACGCAGCAAAGACACGCACCGGCCTGCCAGCAGACGAACATGTCGTGCACGCTCAAGTCGAATGTCAGGTCGAACGCCTGCGACAGACGGTCCTCGGCGTTCACGCCGTAGCGGGCCGTGATGTAGTCGACATAGGGTCGAACGTTCGACTCGCGCACGGCCACGCCCTTCGGATCGCCCGTGCTTCCCGAGGTGAACATCAGATAGGCAACCGAGTCCGGGGACACCTCGCGGGCCCCGGCGGCCGGCGGACTGGAGCACAACGCGTTCGACGCGATGAACCGGTGCTCTGGAAACTGCGCCGAGAGCGCCGTGACATCGGCGAGGTCGGGAAGAATGACGACCAACGAACGTCCGGCGTCGCGAAGGATCGCATCGACCTCCGGCAGGCTCTCCCGACCGACCACGACGACATCCGCCTCGCTGCGCCGCAGCATCGCGCGGGTGCGCTCGGCCGGAAACTTCGGGTTGAGCGGCACGTACCCGCGCCCCGCGGCAAGCACTCCCAGCACACCCGCATAGGCCGTGACGCTCCGGTGGGCGAACACCGCCGCCAGCGGATTCGACTCGCGCTGATGCTCGAGGATCGTGGCCGCGATGCGATCGACGATCGCGCCGAGGACGTCGTACGTCAACTCCGCTCCGTCGACCCACAGGGCCGGCCGCGAAGGGTGCCGCGCCCGCGACGCCGTGAACCCGCTGATCAAGCTGTCGTCGCGGTGGCTCATGCCCCGGGCTCCGGGGGCGCCAGTCGTTCCCGCGCCAGCGAGAACACCTTCGCCGCGCCCTGCAGCTCTCCCTCGTTCGGCGGGATGTCCAGGATGAACGTCCGGTAGCCGACGGTCAGGTACCGCACCACCTCATCCGCCACGCGCTCGTAGCTGCCCACGAGGTACGGGCAGAACGTCTTGTAGTTCTTGAACGGCTCGAGCCAGTAGACGCCCGGCCCGGCGTCGGGGGACTCGGCCTGGTCGGACAACTGCTTGTGCCAGTGTGAATCGGAGGTCTTCATCGCCAGTTGGTGCGTAAGCTGCCCGGTCCGGTCCGGGGGGAAGCGATCGCGGGCGACGCGCCAGGCCGCGTCATCCTCCTCGCACGCGATGATGCCTATCCGAAGACCGTGCTCCATGTCCGGATCGAGCGGGTGCTCCGCGTAGTGCTCGGCAGGCTGCGGATAGCGCACCGCGATCGCGCCGAGCGCTCGTGCCGCAGCAAGCCCGGCCTTCGATGAGCCCGAACAGAGAATGCCGGGGAAGAAATCGTCCGAAAGCGCGGGCGTCATCCGAAGGTTC
>CAYMME010000200.1:6209-14857 GCA_964391465.1 uncultured Planctomycetales bacterium | reverse complement strand
ATCGCACCCGACCGGGAGGCGGCGCGGATGGCGGGTCGCATGGAGTCGAGGAATCGGGGAGCGGAGAACAGGGAACAGGGGCAGAACTTGGGGCAGCGGCGACACGCAGGGGAGCGCGTGGACGCACGTCGGTCAACCTCGCGGCGGGGCTTTTGTTCGGCGGGGCGATTCGGAACCGGTCAGGTCCTTGCGCATGGTTCGCAACGCGTCCAGTGCCTGTTTGGGTTTGAGGTTCTTCCCGACGAGGCCGCCGTGCGGCAGGGTGTGCTTACCGGCGTCGGCCAAGTCCCGCCAGGAGACGGATTCGACGAACGGCCGGGCCAGCCCGATCTGGCACATGCACCGTAGCCAAGCGGCCTGGGCTTTCTCCGACCACGGCTCGTGCCACTGCCCCGCGTTCTCGGGCGCCAAAGACCCGCCCCAAGCGTCGTCGGTATCGGAGCCGGTGCTTGACGGAGCGCCCACTGCGGTGATGTGCAGCGGCTTGCCGAGGTTCCCGAAGCGGTCGATCATGGACGAGATCTGAAACATGTCCCGTACGAACATTCCTTCGGTTCCGACGCCGACCATGCATTGCAGGCCGAACGCGTCGAAGCTGATGCCGCTCTGTACGGCCATGTCGGCGTAGAGCATCGGCGGGATGGTGCGCTGGTTGCGCGCGTAGTACTCGCCCCACGGCGCGACCAACTCGAGGATCGCGAGCGTCCGCGGGGCCAACTGCTTGGTCAGGGCGGTGGCGATGCGCGTCAACTCCATCAACTGCTCGAAGTTGAAATTGAAGGTGTTGTCCGCATGGATCCCGCTGGCCACGTCCCACGCCGACACGTACGGGCCGTACCGCTGCACCACGCGTCGCACGTGCTCGTACACGAGGTCCCGCACCGTTTCGAAGTCGTGCTCCCAGATGTAGAGCCAGTCGGGGATGTGCCGCTCGCCGAAACTGACGAGCGGAGAGATCTTGATGGGCACGTTCCGCTTGGCCAGCCACTCGACCCAGCCGTCGACCGGACCCCAGTTGAACTCCTGCTCCTTGGGCTCGACGTCGCGCCATGCTACGGGCAGCGTCACGAAGTCGAAGTTGCTCGGGATATGCTTGCGGTACTCGTCGCTGGTCGATCGGACGTCGACCGTGCATCCGAACATCCGACGGGGGAAGCTACCGCTTTGTTTTCGCCGGTTGAGGAAGACATCCGCGTGGAACAGACTGAGCTGCTCGCCGGACACGACGGCGCGGTAGAGGGCCCGGTCGGCCAGTGAAGCCACCATCGCGTCGTCGTCCGCCTTGAGCGATTGAACGAACAGGTCGCGCGAATCGTCCAAAGCCCGGGCGAGATCCTCGAGCCCGTCGTAGTCGTACAGTCCCCAATCCTCGCGTTTCTGGGTGATCCGCATGAGCCGGCCGCGGGCGAGTTCGAGGTGCAGGTTGTACGGAGCCTGGCGCTCCGGCAGTCGTGTGGTCTCGAGCACGACCCGCCCCAGCCCCTCGATGGGCCAGAGCAGGACGAGCCCCGCCGGTCCCTCCGTGCGCTTCTGGCAACGGATGAACCCCTCTCGGAAGTCGATCTCGGCGCGGAGCGGGACCCCATCGCTGCCGATGAGGTGAGCACCGCTCAGGTCGACTTCCCGGGCGGGTTCACCGTTCGCAAAGACCCGAAAACGCTGCATATCACCTACGTCTTCCGCTCAACGGCATGGCGAGCGAGGCGGGCAAACAGCGGGAGTCCGTCCGCGCCGACTTCGAAATCGGCCTCGCCGCGCATCAGCGGGACCACGTAGTCCCGAAACGCGTCGGTCACGTGGTTGCCGGCCTGGTTGATGTACCTACGCGGCAACGGCTTTTCTCCGTTGGCGACGACGCGAAGGTCGGCCAGGCCGGTGGTACACGCATAGGTCTCCGGCGAGTCGCCCACGCGCACCAATGTGACCATCTTGTCGGTCACGCCGTCGACCGCGGCGCATACGGCCGCCTGTCCGGCCATGTACGCTTCGTCCAGGTCGGTCCTGCTGGCAAAATGCATCGCATTCCGCTGACAGGTGCCGAGCCTATTGTAGCGGCATTTGACTCCGACTTCCTTCTCGACGACGTTCTTGAGCATCTCCCCCACGCCGCCCATCTGCGTGTGTCCGAAGGCGTCCGTGGCGAAGCTGCCCGCCTCCGTGGTTACGTACTCGCCGTTCTCGTCCACGAGTCCTTCGCCGGCCGCGATCACGCACCGGCCGAGGTCCTTGATGTGGGCCCGCACCTCGGCGATGAATTCATCGAGCGAGAACGGCACTTCCGGCGTGTACACGAGGTGCGGTGCATCCTCCGGGCTGCGGCGGGCGATACCGGCCGCGGCCGCGATCCAGCCGGAGTGTCGGCCCATGGTCTCGACGACCGTGCACGTGTCGGACGTGTACATCGCCTCGGTGTCCCGGCCGGCCTCCATCACCGTCGTGGCCACGTACTTGGCCACCGATCCGTATCCCGGGCAGTGGTCGGTCTCGGCGAGGTCATTGTCGATGGTCTTGGGCACGCCCATCGCGACCATGTCGTACTTCGTCTCCCGCGCGAGCCGCGACACCTTGTCGGCGGTGTCCATCGAGTCGTTGCCGCCGATGTAGAAGAAGAAGCGGATGTCGTGGGCGCGAAACACTTCGAGGATGCGCTCGTAGTCGTCGCGGCTGGCGTCGAGGTCCTTGAGCTTGTGACGGCACGAACCGAGCGCCGACGCCGGTGTGCGGCGCAGACTGTCGATCGTCGCCGGCGACTCCCGCTTCAGATCGAACAGATCCTCTTGCAGTACGCCCAGGATCCCGTTGTGGGCTCCGATGATCCCGGTGAAGACGTCTTCGGAAGCGGCCGCTTCCTGGATGACGCCGCACGCCGACGCGTTGATGACCGTGGTCGGTCCGCCCGACTGGGCGACGATGCATTTTCCCCGGAGCTTCGCCATCTAGGTTCCCTCGCCGCTGGAAGCCAGGTACTTCTTCTGCTCCGGCGTGAGCCGGTCGATCTTGATGCTCATGCTCTTGAGCTTGAGCTTCGCGACCCACTCATCGATCTGCTTGGGCACATCGTGCACGGCAGCGGTGAGCCGACCGCCCTGCTTCTTCGCGTATTCGGTGGCCAGGGCCTGCGTGGCGAAGCTCATGTCCATCACGCTGGCGGGGTGACCTTCGGCCGCCGAGAGGTTCACAAGCCGACCGTCGGCCAACAGGTAGATCCGATTCCCGTTCTTCAGGGTGTACTCGTCCACGTGGTTGCGCACATCGAGCGTGGCCTTCTTGGCCAGTTTCTTGAGGGCGGGAATGTCGAGCTCGACGTCGAAGTGTCCCGAGTTGCAGACCACGGCCCCGTCCCTCATCTTCGCGAAGTGTTCCCCGCGAATGACGTGCTTGTCACCGGTCACGGTAACGAAGAGGTCGCCGAACCGCGCCGCATCGGACATCGGCCGCACGTCAAACCCGTCCATCACCGCCTCGAGGGCGCGAACGGGATCGACCTCGGTGACGGTCACGATCGCCCCCATGCCGCGGGCCCGCGTCGACACGCCGCGGCCGCACCAGCCATAGCCGGCCACCACCACGCGCTTACCCGCCAGCAACAGGTCGGTCGCCCGGATGATCCCGTCGAGCGTGCTCTGCCCGGTTCCGTACCGGTTGTCGAAGAGGTGCTTGGTGTCGGCGTCGTTCACCGCGATCACCGGGAACCTGAGCTTACCCTCCGCCTCCATCGCCTGGAGCCGGATCACGCCCGTCGTGGTCTCTTCCATCGAGGCGATGATGTTCGAAGCTTCCTTGGTCCGGGTGGTGTGCAGACGGTTCACGAGGTCCGCACCGTCGTCCATGGTGACGTTGGGTTTGTGGTCGATGGCGGCGTCGAGGTGCTTGTAGAACGTTTTGACGTTCTCGCCGCGACACGCGAACACGGCGATGCCGAAGTCCTTGACCAGGCTGGCGGCCACGTCGTCCTGTGTGGACAGCGGATTCGAGGCGCAGAGCAGGATGTCGGCGCCGCCCGCCTTGAGGGTCCGAACGAGGTTGGCCGTCTCGGCCGTAACGTGCAGGCAGGCGCTCATCTTCACGCGCCGGAGCGGTTTCTCCTTGGCGAATCGCTGCCGCACAAGCTGGAGGACGGGCATGTCGTTGTCGGCCCATAAAATGCGCTTCTTGCCCACGCCGGCGAGCTTGGGGTCACTGATGTCCGCTTTCAACGTTGCGTCTCCTTCACGCGTGCACGCCCGTTCGGGCGCCCTGGATGAAATTCCTCACAAGTTCCGCACTCTTCCGACCGACCTCTGCCTCGACCCCGCTGGACACGTCGACGCCCCACGGGCCGGCTTCGGCCACCGCGGCCGCGACGTTGTCCGGTCGGAGCCCTCCGGCCAGGATGATCGGCGGCCAGTTCTCGAGTTCGCCGGTCTCTCCGGCTTCACGCAGCCAGGGCCAGTGGAACGACTGCCCGGTTCCACCTGCCTTGTGGGGGTCGAATGTATCAAGCACGATCCCGGCCGGCCGGTCCGCGCCGCACTCGGCGAGCAGGGACCCAATCGGATCGGTGAAGGCTCGATCCCGCACGCGCCCGACGAGCAGGGGACGGAAACCGCCCCGCACGAGCCGGACGATCGCATCGGCGTTGATGCTACCGTAGAGCTGCACATGCGAGACCCTGTGGGTCCCGAGCAGCTCGAGCACGTCGGCCGGGATGCCGCCTGTGTCTTGTAGCGAGACCAGGGCTACCGTCGTGACGAACGGGGGCACCGTGGCGAGGATCTCCGCGGCCGCAGGCAAGGTCAGTTGCCGCGGGCCGGCCACGAAGTTCAATCCGATGGCGTCTGCCCCCGCCCGTGCCACCAATTCAGCGTCTTCGGGAGTCGTAATCCCGCAGATCTTCACACGCATCGCGCGTGATTCTAACACCCCGAGCGGGGCGATCCTAGGGGGACCGCCACCCGGCGTCAACGACGCTTGATTTCCCGCCTTCGTCGGCTAGACTCGCGAGCCCGTTGCCATACTCCGGACCCGTTCGAGCCGATAGACCATGATGATGAGTGCCCCTCACGCATCAACCGTGCTGCTCCTCGCCATGACCGCACTGGGCGGCTGCGCCGATCCGCGGGAGCGGTTCGGCAAGACGTGGTACCTCGACGGGGCGGGCAACTGGGGCTTCGGCATCTCCGACGTGGCGGCGGGCCTGGAAGCTGCCGGCTACGAGGGCATGGTCGACACCTTCATCTGGACGACGAGCTTCAACCCTGCGCTCGACCAGGTCAATCGTTTCGGGGCCGCCCTGCGTGCCCAAGGGCTGGCCAACACGATCAGCGACTACCTCGATCAGCATCCCGATAACGAGGTGAATCTCATCGCCCTCTCGGCCGGCACCGGCGTAGCCATGTGGGCCGTCGAGAACCTCCGATCGCCCCACAAAGTCAACAACCTGGTGCTGCTGGGCTCGAGCCTGTCGTTCGACTACGACATTCGCAAGGCGGCCCGGAAGATCAAGGGCAAGATCTACGTGTACTTCTCACGCCACGACACGATTCTGGAAGGCCCGGTCCGCACGCTCGGCACCATCGACGGCAAGCTCGACTGGAACTCCGCCGGCCTGGTGGGCCTCAAGCCCCCCCGTGGGCCGAAGGACAAGGTCGTCAACTTCGGCTGGAACCGCACCTACATCCGCTACGGCTGGACCGGCGCCCACACCGACGCCACGAACCGACGTTTCATCCGATCCGTAGTGGCCAGGCACATCCTCCCCTCGCGCGAAGGCGGCGACAAGGATTCGCCGCCGACCACGCGCCCGTCGGCCGTCGCGCACGCGGTGCGGTAGCATCAACCGGCCGGTTTCTCTTACACTCTTTAGCAGCGCGCCACGCGACCTGCAGGTACGTGTTTAGCGTTGGGTGCCACTGGCAGCTTGCCTGCCAGTGCCTTTGCCGGAGAACACGGGCGGGCAAGCCGCCCGTGGCACCCTGAAACGGTCTGGCGCTACTGAGAGCACGCTAAGCACCTACCCATGGGGAGACTTGACGGATTCGAACTATGAGCGTGATACGAACGATCCGGATGACGGACGCGGATGCCGCGGAGCGGTTGGCGGCGCTGCGGGCGCCGACGCGGCTGGATGATCTTGCCCTGGCTGATCGGCCGGAGGTGCGGGCGGTCAGCGAGATAATTGCGGCCGTGCGCGAGCGCGGGGATGCGGCGCTGGTCGAACTGACCGCGCGGTTCGACAAGGTTTCGCTGCGCGTCGATGAGTTGCGGGTGCCGCCGGACGAGATCGAGGCGGCGCGGCGGAAGACGGACGGTGCGGTGATGGACGCGATCCGGGTGGCCATCGACGGCGTGCGGCGGTTTCAGGAGAAGCTGCTGATTCGGACGGCCGAGCCGTTCGAGCATGACGGCGTTTCGCTGCAAGGACGGTACCGGCCACTGCACCGCGCGGGGGTGTGCGTGCCGGGGGCGGCGGCCCCGTTGCCGTCGAGTGCGATTCACTGCGTGGTTCCGGCCCAGGTCGCGGGTGTGGCCGAGTCGGTGATCGTGGCCCCGCCGCGCTACGAACGATCGATCCATCCGGTGACACTGGCGGTTGCGGCCGAGCTCGGCGTCACCGAGGTCTACCGCGTCGGCGGCGCGCAGGCCGTCGCGGCGCTGGCCCTCGGCACGGAGACCATCCGACGTGTCGACATGATCGTCGGCCCGGGCAGCGTGTACGTGCAGCTCGCCAAGCGGTTGTTGTACGGCGTGGCGGGCATCGACATGTTCGCGGGCCCGTCGGAGGTGGTGGTGATCGCCGACGACTCGGCCAACCCGGCCTGGGTGGCGACCGACCTGCTCGCTCAGGCCGAGCACGACCCGGGCTGCGCGATTCTCGTCACCGCCGACGAAGGCCTCGCGGGCAAGGTGGAAGCGGAGTTGGAGAAGCAGCTCCCCACGCTGTCGACGCATGAGGGGGCCAAGCGCTCGCTGGAGGCGCTCAGCGCGGTCCTGCTCGTGGCCGACCTCGACGCGGCCGTCGAGGTGACGAACGAGATCGCCCCGGAGCACCTGCACATCCAGACCCGCGATGCCCAGGCGGTGGCCGACCGGATCGACTCGGCCGGTGCGATCTTCGTCGGTCACTACGCACCCGAGTCGAGCGGCGACTACGTGGCCGGGCCGTCGCACGTGCTGCCGACCGGCGGCTCGGCTCGGTTCTTCTCGGGCTTGTGCTGCAACGACTTCCTGCGTCGCACGAGCATGATCTCGTACACGCATGAGGCCATCCGGAAAGCCGCCCCCGCCATCGCCACGCTGGCCGAGGCCGAGGGTCTGGCCGCTCACGCGCGATCAGCGACGACGCGGGCGGATGCGTAGTGCGGTGCCGCGGCACTCATGCCGCGCGGGGACGTCGGTCGCGCGATCCGCGCCGAATGAATCCGGCGGCTCGGGCGGGGATCCCCGAACCGGGGCAACAACTGCTGAATACGTACTCATCGGCATCGCACGCTTCCTTGCGGGCGCCTCTCGGTGCGGACTGCTTGTCGTCGATTTCGCGGCGCAGCACACCGGCGGCGTGTCCGCCGGTGCCGAGGCGCAGCAAGAGCACGGGCAGGCAAGCTGCCCGTGGCACCCGGTTGCCACCGAATTCGAGATGCACCAGCGGCCCACAAGCTGGTGATGCAGGTCCTGACCGCCACGAAAACGTCGCCGCTACGAGCCTGACGCCAGGGCTCAGGATAGAATGCGCGCCGCCTCTGCACGACCCTGTAGGGGTCGAGGGTGGTTGGCCCAGGCCGCAGGCCGGCGCCAGCCGAGCCAAGCCCTGGGTCAACGATCACAAGAACGATCAAGCCCTGAAGGGGCGATGCCTCATGTTGTTCGACCGTGCCTACGATTCTGGCGTGTGCCGGTGCGAAACCAGGCGGCGCCTCGCCGGGGCTGGTCGTGTCGTTCCTTTGACGGTGGTGTAACATCATCGCGACGCCGACGTCTGAATGAATGACCGACGTCGGCAGGTGTGTCGTGCGTGACACTCTTCCAGTGCGACCGGTTCGGAAGGAGCGTTGGCCATGAGAAGACCGGGACTGTTCTCCGCGGTCGCCGCGGCGATCGCAGTCCTGACCGTGGTACCGGCGTGTCAAACCTCAGGCGGCCCGAGTGCGGACCCATCGGACACGCCCGAAGGGTCGGAGATCACGCTCGACCGTCTGGAGGACCTGGCCGACGAGGCCCGCAAGACGGTCGCCCGGACGGCCGCCGAGGTGACCATCGAGACGTGCGTCTGTGAGCACCCCCCGACACCGGGACACCTGCAAACTGAGCCCACCCGCCACACGCATTCGACGGAGCACGGCGTCACCGACGGCTCCGGAACGCGTTTCGCGTTCCATTCGACAAACGTCGTGCGCTCGTCTACGCTCGAGCACGCGCCGGACGACGCGACCCCGGAGCAGGGTGAGCCCCCGTTCACGCGTTACCGACTGGTCGGAGACGATGACGCAGGAGAGCATGTGTGCGCCGGCTTCCGCCCCGACAAGCAGCACCTCTACGTTCTGCGAGGGCGTGTTTATGGTTGCGATTTCATGGGCCGTGGCATTCCTGCACGGGGCATGTTCTCACTGGCCAAGCGATTCGGGGGCACACTCGAGACCGTGCATGAAGACGGCCAGGAGCTGCTCGAGGTC
>CAYMME010000200.1:0-6109 GCA_964391465.1 uncultured Planctomycetales bacterium | reverse complement strand
TGGACCCGCACGCCGAGTACCGGCTGCGGCGAAGGGAAGATCGCGACGACAAAGGGCAACTCCATTTGCAGGTGATCGCTCGGGACTACCGCGTCGTCGATGGGATCCCGTATCCGTTCTATTTCGAGCAAACGCAGTGGGACCCCCGTTCAGGCGTCAAGTCGCGTCACAGCGTCTACAAGGTCCTTTCAGCGGACTTCACGCCGGAGCTCGCGCCCGATGCGTTCACGATCACCGTGCCCGTCGGCACACAGTTTCAGAACATGTACACCGAGCCCAGAGGTTTGTTCCCTCTGCAGATGCCAAACGCCACAACCTTCGACATGGACGCGCTCCTGCGCCTCTGCGAAAACCGGGGAAAGCACGCCGCCGAGAGCGCCAAGCCTGCTCCCGTGTGGTGACGACACGCAAGAGGCGCACCGTCGGCCGGACTGAGAACCGCGCATCATCGCCGATGTGCCCTGTATGCGGGGAGCGGCTATGAAGTCTGGATTGTGGGCGAGAGTGATCAAGGTGCTCGATCCGGCCGCCGCGATGGCGACCTGCAAGAAGGCGATCGTCGCGGTCTGTTCGACGGCGGCTCTTGTGAGCCTGTTCTTTCTCGTCGTGGCGTGGATCGACGGCAGCCTTCGGGTTCATCTCGGAACGTACCGCTGGGGCGAATCCGAACGGCTTGAAGTGACCTTTCGCCCCGCACCCACCCGGCGACACCGGCTGCTGCATCCCGATCTGGTTCTTCGTTGTCAAAGTCACTTCCGATCGGATGTGCTCCCGACGAGATCCCCCAAGCCGATCATGGGGTGCGCCGGCATTCCCGGCGTTCTCGTTTTCGAGACCTACAGCCCTGTCTACTGCGACTCGAACACGCTCCAACCGCTGAGACTGCCGCCCGAACCGGGCCTGCCGACCACGGGCTGGCGCATCAGGATACCGCTGGTGACGATCACGATCGTGCTCTGGGTCCTGCCGGTCCTCGCTTTCGCGCGGGGTCCTCTGCCGCGTTTGATACGTTTGAGAGCAGATCGCCGCAGGGCGAGGGGTCTCTGCATCAACTGCGGCTACGACCTCACCGGCAACGTCAGCGGCGTCTGCCCGGAATGCGGCACGCCGCTTGAAGGTGCGAATACGTTTGAAGGGGAAACGGCTGCGTCCACGGCGCAGCCGTGATCGTGCAGCCTTTCCGCGACCCTGTAGGGGTCGAGGGTGGTTAGCCCAGGGCGCAGGCCTGCGCAAGCCCTGGGTCAGCGATCGCAAAGCCCGTCAAGCCCTGAAGGGGCGGCGCCTCATGTTGCTCGACCGTTGCACCCGAGCGCGGCGTGTGCGACGATCAGCGTTGATCCGTGGGCGGACGCGGGCCTTCCATGTCCACAGCCGTTGGACAGCACACCATGTTCTTCCGCGACTGCGGCTGCACCCTACGGGCCATCACCGAGCCGCGGTGCCCCGAGTGCGAGGAGGCAATGTGATCTGGCGCATCAGCAAGTTCGTCGAGTTGGAACACCTCGCCGACGACGAGCGCAAGCAGCTATTGCGTGACCACGTCGGCCCGCGCGCGGTCGCCTACCTCGTCGCACGATCGGTCTTCCTCGGCGGCTGCGGCGGAATCCTCGTCACCGGTCTCGTACAAGCTATCTGGCTAAACGGCGCCTACGTGGGCTGGGTAGCCGGGTCAGCGGTGCTCGCCTGCATCGTCCTCGCATATCAGTACCACATCATTCGCATCCGTGGCCAACTCATCACGTACCTTCGCAAGCGAGCGAAAGAGCAACGCCTACCGATGTGCCTGCGCTGTGGGTACAGCCTGGAGGGCCTGCAATCCGGCGTATGCCCGGAATGCGGGACGCCGATCGATCGCGGGAAGCCGAAGCCGCTATCCGCAACGAGTTCGCATCGCAAGCCTGCGTTCATGCCCACCATTCGTCGTGAGCGTCACCCGGTTAGATGGTTGCTCGGTGCCATAGTCGCCAACGCTGCTCTTGTCGCGATCATCACCTGGGGCCTTGACCGCAGCCGGCACGATTTCGTGATCTGGCTGTTCCCGGACAACGGCAGCTTCTCTGAATTCCATTCCGTCGTGACGTGCGACCTTGTCCTTCTCGGTTGTGTGCTGGCGTGCTTCGAACGGCGCCCGAAGATGCTCGCGGGGCTGTTCCTTCTCGGCGCGCTCCTGGCGACCGTCGTTGGCGCGGCCCCACGGCTGGTCCATTTGTGGCAACAGAACCAACGAGTCTGGCTCCCCGACGACGTTGTCGGATTCGGATTCGTAGCGAGCCTGTTCGGCGTGCCGCTGGTCCTCGTCGTTGCAGCCGTTCTCCAGCGTGTGGTCCCGATTCGGCTGCGAACCGTGAATTGCCGGCATTGTGGCTACTGTCTGATCGGCGCAACCTCACGGCGGTGCCCGGAATGTGGCACAGCATTCACCCTCGAAGAGTTGGGGATCGCCGCCGCCGACCTGGATCCTGACGCCGCACGTGGGACCGACACACCGGAGGAATCCACTCACTCTCAGGCGAAATCATGATCCGCAAGGCCCTGCTCGTCTGCCTCTGGCCGGCGTACCATGTGCTGTGGGCGGGGACGATTCGAAGATTACGTCGCCGCCGTCACAACCTCTGCGTGACCTGCGGCTACAACCTCACCGGCAACGTCAGCGGCGTGTGTCCGGAATGCGGCGAACCCATCGGAAAGAAGCAGTGATGACTGATCACCAACGCAGAAACACACGCGCGCTCGTCGCCTTCGCCCTGATTTCCGCCGGCTGGTTGATGAAGGAACTGGGCGCCGTCCGCGGAATCGAGGGGTGGAGGGACCGGCTCCTGGTTGCGGCCGGATTGATGGCAATGGCATGCGGTCTCGTCACCTTCGTGGTGGGGCTGGTACGCAGTCGGTGGTGAGTACGTCAAAGCTGCAGTGTGGCCGCTTGGCCGATCGAACGGGCGGCGGCTTGTGGGTTCGGAGGACCAGTCATGTGGCTGCTGGTATTCGTCGTCATACTGGTCTTGGTCTTCGTCCTAATGCTCGGGTCGTTCTTCGTGTTTCAGGGTCGGCGTGCCCGCCGTTTGCAGAGCCGCCCGGAGCGGTCCTTGGACGCGTTGTTGGACGATCTGCGGGTCACACACCCAGATGAGCGCCGCCTCATTCGAAAGGCCCTCCTCTGCTTGGGAAAACACTTGGATGTTGAGCCTACGCGGCTTCGGCACAATGACCGCTTCGACCGTGAGTTGGACTTGTCTGGCTTCGTTGGGCTGCCGGATACGAGCCTGGAGATGTTCTTTGAAGACCTAAGAGCGCTGCTCGCGCGCGAAGGTGTCCCGCGGTGGCCGAAATACAGAATTCGCGATAAGTCATTGTCTGATCTAGTCGTCGACTTGAGAGACGCGCTGGCAAAACGACCACCTGAGGACGGGTAGCCAGATAGCATAGCTCGTTCGGCGAGAAGCGACAGGGACGCACCGACCCACAGGAACACGGTCTGCCTCGTCCGCGGCCACGACCTTCGCCGGAACGTGTCGGGCGCGTGCCGCGAATGCGGTACGGTGGTCAAGACCAACGAGAAGGTCCGAACCGAACGACTCGGCTCGGGGTAGAACCTGCGGCGTACCGGGAGGCCGCTGTCATGTCCGAACCATCACCTGCGGAGCCGACGACGTATTGCCGCACGCGCCCCCGCATGGGGTGGTGGCCGAACGGTGCCTTGGCGTGCCTGCTGGCGCTGTCCGTGGCCGGCGCAGCGGCGGAGGCCGGGCCCACCGGGCGTTCTGACGAGAAGGCGGGCAAGTCGCCGTCGTCCACGACCCGGCCTGCGCTGCCGGCGGGTGCGGGCCTTGCCGGGGGACGCTCGGGCCTGAATGTGCTCGGGGCCGCCGATTCAGAGCAGGTGACCTTTCGCACGGCAGGGGACCTTGACCAGCTCGTGATCAGCGGCGGGGCTTGGAGCGTCGAGAACGAGGAACTGATCGGGACGTGCGCCGGCGACCGCAGTTGGGCCACCGTTCGCACGTATTTCAAGCGGCTGGACTCCGTCTCCGTTCGCGCCCGGCTCGTACCGCCGAGCACCCGGAACCTCAGGATGTGGGTCGGTCCGATCCTGCTCATCTTCAACTGGGAGATGGCGGATCAGAACCACTACCGAAACAACCAGGCGCTCACCGTCACTCGCCCGCACGCGTTGACGCCGGGGCGCTGGTACGACATCGAGCTTCGACAGGCGGGCGACAAGGTCGTGGTCACGGTTGACGACGAACCGGTATACGAGACCGAGGCGATCCTGCGGGGCACGGTGTCCGTGCAGTCGGCGTGGAAGTCCACCATCGCCGTGCGGCGAATCGTGATCCACGGCGAGCCGGATCCGACCGTGAGCGCGGCTCCGGTAACCAGGAACCTTCCCGGGGCGCCGCCGGATCGACGCCGCCAAGGTGCTGCCGCCCGGCCGGACGTGACCTACGAGGAAGCGTTTCGTGATCTGCACGAGACGATCGGGGCCCGCTATCCATGCTTCAAGCTGAAAGGGATCGACTGGACGGCGGTCGGCGCGGAACTGCTCCCGCGGGCGGCGACGGTCAAGTCCGACGACGAGTTCGGCCTCCTGTGCATGGAGTTGCTGGCTCGCCTCGAGGACAGCCACGCGCACCTGCTCAACGAATCGGCGCGAGTGCCGGCTCCGCCCCTCCCGCAGTGGGGCCCGGGCTTCGCCTGCCTGGAGGATGACCGGGGCCAACCGGTCGTCTACTACGCCGACAAGGGCGGCCCGGCCGAGGCCGCGGGCGTCCGCGTCGGCATGACGGTGCTGAGCGTCGGCGGTCAGCCCGTCTCCGCCGCCATCGACGAAACCATGAAACAACGCAGCACCTACTTCGGCTACTCCAGCCTGAGGTATCTGCGCTACCACGCCCACCGCTTCTTCCCCTGCCGGATGGAGCAGGGAACGATCGTCCAACTGGAAATGGAAAACACCGCGGGCAAGAAGCGCACGTTCAAGCTGCCGGCCACACTGGGGCGCAGGTATGTGCCCCGGCTGCCCGTGCCCATCGACGGCATCGGCGATTCGACCAGCGTCTCGTGGAAGATGCTCGATGAGCGGATCGGCTACGTCTACGTTCGTCGCATCTCACGGGACCTGATCGCATCGCTGGACAGGGCGGTCGGGCAATTGCAGCGGGCCCGCGGACTCATCATCGACGTGCGGGGCAACAGCGGCGGCGGCTTCGACGGCCGCCGGGCGTTCCTGAACTTCGCGCTCGATCAGGACGAGGTCGAGCCCGACCGGCCGCGGTTCAAAGGCCCGATCGCCGTGCTCATCGATTCGAGGTGCATCAGCGCAGGAGAGGGCTGGGCATCATGGTTCGTGGCCAAACGTCGGGCCACGTTCTTCGGCCAGACGACGGCCGGGGCCTCGGCCCGGAAGATCAATTACCTGATCAAGAACGGCCTCTACCGAGCCCGGTTCCCCGTCAAGGCGTATCGCGGGTTCCTCCGTCGCCCCATCGAGCGGAAGGGCCTGGAGCCGGACGTCCCCCTGAGACAGAACGCGAACGACCTGGCCCAAGGGCGCGACACGGTACTCAAGGCGGCAAAGAAGTTCCTGCTCACAAGAACCGCCGACGCCGCGAAGCCGGAGCCGACGCCATGATCCGCAAGACGCTGTTCGTCATCTCGACTACGCTGGTGGTGGCGACGTTGGGGTTGTGGGGCGTCAGTTACTGGGCCAGCATGGGCTTGAACCGGCCCCATCCCAGCGGCATGTACATCGCCCAGATTGGCCATGGCAACATCCGTCTTCATCGCTGGCCGAACGTCGCAACTGCCCCGAGAGCTCCGACGTTCTATGTGTTCCCGGATGATGGCCCCAATGCTCCGAGGCTCGTGTGGAGCGGTCTTTGGCGTTTCGACTTCTCCTCGCGATGGGAGTGGCAGTACGTAGATTTCCCGGCCTGGGCGCTCGCGTCACTGTTTGGGATCTACCCATCTCTTGTGCTGCTCGCCCCGGTACGACGTTGGCGCCGCCGCCACAATCTCTGCGTGAGTTGCGGCTACGACCTCACCGGCAACGTGTCGGGCGTGTGCAGCGAATGCGGCGTGGCGATCCGAGGAACGGATGCACGCAGCGATG
>CAYMME010000199.1:0-14864 GCA_964391465.1 uncultured Planctomycetales bacterium | reverse complement strand
GTGCGAAGGACTCGCTCAAGCTCACCCTGGAGCTGTGAGCCGGATGAAAGGAACGTGATCGTGGCGGGTACGGCCGAACGGAAAAGCATCGCGGCTAGCGGTCAGCTCAAGAAGCTGATGGGGGGCTACTACACCGAGTTGATGGGCGAAGGGGCGTCGGACAAGAAGACCGCCTGGTGCACGAGCGTCGGTCCGGCCGAGCTGCTGCTCTCGTTCGGATTCAACGTGTATTACCCCGAGAACCACGGGGCGATGCTGGGGGCCACGCGCATGGCGGCCGACCTGATCCCGGTGGCCAACGCGCGCGGTTTCGCGCCGGACATCTGCTCCTACCTGACCAGCGACATCGGCTCCTATCTCAAAGGCGAGAGCCCGTTCCAGAAGTTCAAGCTGCCGGGGCCGCCGAAGGCCGACGTGCTGGTGTACAACACCAACCAGTGCCGGGACGTGAAGGACTGGTTCGGGTTCTACGCGCAGGAATGGAACGTGCCGTGCGTCGGCGTGCACACGCCTCGGGCCATGGGCGAGATCGACGAACTGATGGTCAAGGAGCTGGCGCGGCAGACCGAAGCGCTGATCGAGCCGCTCGAGCGTGTCTCGGGTCAGGCCTTCGACATCGACAAGCTGCGCGAAATCGTGCGGCTCTCCAAGGAGTGCACCGATCTGTGGAAGGCCGTGCTCGATACGGCCGCCGCCGTGCCCGCACCGCTGACCTTCTTCGATGCCACGGTCCAGATGGGGCCGGCCGTCGTGCTCCGCGGTACGCAGGAGGCCGTCGACTACTACAAGCTCCTGCTGGCCGAGCTTCAGCAGCGCGTCGCCGACGGGGTGGCCGCGATCGAGGGCGAGCAGCACCGTATCTACTGGGAGGGCATGCCGATCTGGGGCAAGCTCAGGGACCTGTCGACGCTGTTCACCGAACAGAGGACGTGCGTTGCGGCTTCGACCTACTGCAACAGTTGGATCTTCGAAGACCTCGATCCGGAGAAGCCCTTCGAGGGCATGGCCCGTGCCTATAGCGAACTG
Source organism: uncultured Planctomycetales bacterium (assembly GCA_964391465.1). Classification (GTDB taxonomy): domain Bacteria; phylum Planctomycetota; class Phycisphaerae; order UBA1845; family CAYMME01; genus CAYMME01. The sequence goes on along the minus strand of CAYMME010000199.1, from coordinate 13,838 downwards.
TTCATCTGCCGCGGCGACGAGCCGAAAGAAGCGTATCTGGCGGAGATGATCGACAGGTACAAGATCGACGGCGTGCTCTACCACGACGCCAAGACCTGCCCGAACAACTCCAACTCTCGCTACCTCATGCCGCAGCGCTTGCAGGCCACGACGGGCAAGCCTTACGTGATCATCAACGGCGACCTGAACGACCTGCGGCTGTACTCGGAGGAGCAGACGCGGACGAACATCGAGGCGTTGATCGAGCAGCTCTCGGAAGGGTAGGCACGCCCTGGTGTAGTGTCTCAGTTTCGTCGAGGCTTGTCTGATCCGAACCGCGCCCGTTAGGAAGCGGCCGCGGCAAGGCGAAGCATTGCCGCTCCCTCACGGTCGCGGTTCGGCAAGAACGCAGTCGGCGTGAGATACTACAGTGGAATCGGCGGGCGGAACCGGGCAATGGGTTATTCCTGCGGAATCGACATCGGGGCGTCGACGGCGAAGCTGGCGATCGTCGACGAGGCCGGGCGGGTTGCGGCCCGGGGGATCCGGCGCAGTGGGGTGGACTACGCCCGGGTGGCCGACGAGTTGCTGACCGAATCGCTGAGCGTTGCGTCGCTGGACCGGTCGCAGATCGTGCGGTCGCTGTCGACCGGCTACGGTCGGGACAACGTGCCCTGGGCCGACGGGAAGATGACGGAGATCGCGTGCCACGGCAAAGGGGCACACTTCCACTTCCCCGAGCGGATCACGGTGATCGACATCGGCGCTCAGGACAGCAAGGTGATCCATCTGGAAGAGAGCGGCCGACGGTCGGGCTTCAAGATGAATCGCAAGTGCGCCGCGGGCACGGGGGCGTTCCTCGAAGAGATGGCCCTTCGCCTGGATCTGGATGTAGGCGAGTTGAATGCGCTGGCCGAGCGATCGACGCACGACTCGCCGTTGAGCAGTTTCTGCACGGTGTTTGCGGCCACGGAAGTGCTGGCGAAGATCCGGGCCGGGATGGACGTGGCTGACATCGTGCGGGCGGCGTTCTGCTCGGTGGTCAAGCGCATTGTCGAGATGGACCGCGCGGACGGCCGGCTGGTGGCGACCGGCGGGGTCGTGGCCCACAACCCCTACTTGGCGAAGCTGCTGGGGGAAGCGTTCGGAGCCGAAACCCTGGTGCCCCCGGACGCACAGTTCACCGGCGCGCTCGGTGCGGCGCTGTTCGCGGCCGAACAGGCTCGGAAAGGATAGCAATCATGCTGGTCAACAACCCGCCCGTCGAAATGAGCGACTCGTTGGTGATGCTCGGGCGAAACGAGTACCCGATGTACCTGGTCAAGTCGGACGGCGAAGGCGCGATCTTCGAAGGCGGCGTCGGGGCCATGGGACCGGTCCTGCAACAACAGGCCGAACAACTCGGCATCGGGGCGGACTTCGTCAGGCAGATCATCGTCACTCACGGCCATCCGGACCACGTGATGGCGGTGCCGATGTTGCGGAAGATGTTCGCCGGCGTCACCGTCAGCGCATCGGACGGTGCGGCGGGCACGCTGTCGGTCGAGAAGGCCATGTCGTTCTTCTCCAAGGTCGACAACACGCTGACCGAATCGCTCTTGAGGTTGCGATCGATCGACGAAGCACACCGTCCGCAGCCGTTGGAGGAGCTGCAGATTCCCGTCGACCGCACGTTGGCGGAGGGCGATACGGTAACGGTCGGCTCGTTGCGGTTCGACGTGCTGGCGACGCCCGGACACAGCGATTGCATGCTGAGCTTCCACGAGCCGAACGCGGGCATCCTGATCGTGTCCGACACCACGGGCTTCTACGTGCCCCAAGAGGGGTGGTGGTGGCCGATGTACTTCACCGGCTACGCGAAGTTTCTCGACTCGATGAAACGGCTGACCGCCCTGCCCGCCGAGATGCTGTGTCTCAGTCACAACGGTGCGATCACCGGCGCTGCCGACGTGAAGGCGTATCTCGACGGGGCCATCGCGGCCACCGAAGCGTGGCACCAGCGCATCGTTGACGAGACGCGGGAGGGCAAGGCGCCGGAAGAGATCGCCGCGAAGCTCGGGGCCGAGGTGTACGAACGGTCGCAACTGATGCCGCCGGACTTCTTCGATAAGAACTGCGGGCTGCTGGTGAAGCACTCACTGAAGCACGAGGGCTTGGCGGCCGAGTAGCGTCCGCCGGAGAACATCCATGAGCCGTTCACGGATACTGGGGACCGGGCACTTCCTGCCGGACAAGATCGTCACCAACTTCGACGTCGAGAAGATGATGGAGACGTCGGACGAGTTCATCGTCACCCGAACGGGTGTGCACGAGCGGCGACACGCCGAGGCGAACGTCAGTGCGTCGGATCTGGGTGCCGAGGCCTGCCGGGCCGCCGTCGCCGACGCCGGGCTCGAACTGGGCGACATCGACCTGCTCATCATGAACACGATCACGCCCGACCATCATGACCCCGGCTGCGGGTTCTTCCTCCAGGCCAAGCTGGGCGTGCCCGGCATCCCGGTGATCGACATCAAGGAGCAGTGCGCGGGACTGATCTACGGGCTGTCGATCGCGGATCACTTCATCCGAGCGGGCACGTACCGGCACGCGCTAATCGCCTGCTCGGAGGTGCTGTCGAAACGAATCGACGGATCGTACGACGGGCGCAATCTCGGGATCCTGCTGGGCGACGGTGCGGGCGCCGTCGTCCTCGGGCCGTCCGATGATCCCGAGACGGGCGTCCGCTCGACCATCCTTCACGCCGACGGCACGCACGCCAAGGCCCTCTACACCGAAGCGCCGGGAACGGCCCAGGGCAAGATGGACTTCGTCGACGCGGACGACGTCGCCGCGGGCAGGGTCCACTTCCGCATGGACGGCAAGACCGTCCACGAGCACGGCGTAGCCGGAATGGCCGGTGCGGCCGCCGAGTCACTGGAGGCCAACGGCCTGACGCTCGACGACATCGACCTGCTGATCCCCCACCAGGCGAACCTGCGCATGCTCGAGGCCGTGATCGAGCAGGTCGGCATCGAGCCCGAGAAGGTGTTCGTCAACGTCGAAAAGCTCGGCAACATGGCCTCCGCATGCCTGCCGATTGCGGTGGACCAAGCCCGCAAAACCGGCCGGATCAAGCAGGGCGACCTCGTCCTGCTCGTGGCCTTCGGCTCGGGCTTCGTGTGGGGTTCGGCATTGCTGCAAATGTAGCTATGGGTTCCTGGTCGATAAGGAGTTCGGGGGAGAGGTTAAGAACTACGAGTCGTTTTCAAGCAAGGAGAAACGGATATGGGTGACAAGGGAAAACGAGATAAAGGAAAGAAGGAACAGCAGAAGAAGGCCGTGCTCAGCCCAAAGGAAAAACGAAAACGGAAAAAGGAAAAGAAGAAGCAATAGAGCGGCATCGGGCTCAAACGGCGTGTCCCGCGAGCGTATAGGAAGGGCCGCGGCAATTCATAGCCGCCCTTACGGATGGACGATTGCGGCAATGAGCTGCTGCGGTCCTTGCCGAATCGCGGCACTGCAGCCACTGGCCACGGGCAAGGATGCCACGACGCGAGCCTCGGCAGAGTCGATTCTGGACGCGCCGCTCAGCAGTACGCTGACCGAGGCCGGTGCCCGGCAGACGTGTGGGCTGGCTCCCGAGGCGGTGATGCTGGTTCTGTGGGCGACGGCGCGGCACGTGGCCGAGTTGGAGGCGCCGGGTTCGCATCCAGCGACTCCAGATCCGCCCACGCCTTCGGGACAAGTGCCGGTCTACACGAAACCGGCTGCGACCAAGCGAGCCCAGGCGATTCAAAACAGCGCCCGTCTTCCCTCCTTCTCCCCGTTTTTCTGCCTTCTTCGTGTCTCTGTGGTGAGAGACGCCAGCTACGGTTGCCGCTCGGCGGCGGCCATCTCTCGGAGCTTGTAGCGCTGGATCTTGCCCGTGGCCGTCTTGGGTAGGTCGTCGACGAAGATGACCGTGCGGGGGTACTTGTGCGGGTCGGTGTTCTGCTTGACCCAGGTTTGTAGTTCGCGCACGAGTTCGGGTGAGTCGACGTGGCCGTCCTTCAGGACCACGTACGCCCGCGGCTTGATCAGCCCTTCGTCATCCGGCACACCGACGACGCCGCTTTCGAGCACGGCCGGGTGTCCGAGCAGGATCGATTCCACGTCGGCGGGCCAGACCGCCAGGCCGCTGACCTTCATCATGTCGTCGGTCCGGCCCGCGTACCAGAAGTACCCGTCCTCATCGAGACGGAACTTGTCGTGCGTGTTGATCCACTCGCCGCGGAACGTCTCCTTGGTCTGCTCGTGCTTGTTCCAGTAGCCGTCGGCGATGGAGTCGCCCTTGATGAACAGCATTCCCTCCTCACCGACCGGGACCTCGTTGTCCTCGTCGTCGACGATCCTGGCTTCGTAGCCGGAAACGATCTGGCCGGTGCTGCCGGGCTTCACCCCACCGGGTCGGTTCGAGATGAAGATGTGGAGGATCTCGGTCGAGCCGATGCCGTCCAGGATCTCGACGCCGAAGCGGTCGAGCCACTTGTCGAAAAGCGGCTTGGGCAGCGGCTCGCCCGCGGAAACGCACATCCGCACGCGCCCGAGGCTGGTGCGGTCCTGCTGCTCGGCCAGGTGCAGCAGTGCGGCATAGCTCGTGGGTACGCCGTAGAAGACCGTCGGCTGGTAGCGATCGACGACTTCGAACACGGTCTTCGGCATGGGCCGGTCGGGAAGCAGCACGGTGGTTCCGCCGAGGCGCAGCGGGAAGTAGAGCCCGTTACCCAAGCCGTAAGCGAAGAACAGCTTGGCCACGGAGAACGACACGTCGGATTCGGCGAGGCCCAGCGTGTCCCGCGCGTACAGGTCGGCCTCGACGATCATGTCGTGGTGCAGGTGAATCGCGCCCTTGGGAAAGCCGGTGGTGCCGGAGCTGTAAAGCCAGAACGCGGTGTCGTCCTTGCTCGTGTCGACGGCCTCCAACTCCGCAGAGGCCGAGGCCATCAGATCGGCCATGCGCAGCGGCGCGTCGGGGGCATCACCGGCAACGACGATGTGCTCGAGGTACTTCAGGCCGCCGCGGATCTCCATGACGTTCTTCAGCAGGGACGCGTGCACGACCAGCACGTGGGCGCGGCTGTCGTTGAGCAGGTACTCGTAGTCCCTCGGCTTGAGAATAGTGTTCATGGGGATGGCGACCGCGCCGATCTTCATCGCCCCGAAGAACGCATAGACGCACTCGGGGCAGTCGGGCATGAGAATGGCGACTCGCTCTTCCATCCGCACGCCCAACTCGATCAGGGCGTTGCCCACGCGATTGACGTTCTCGTGCATCGCACGATACGTGACGGTCTCGTCGCCGCAGAGGATCGCCGCCTTGTCGCCCCGCTTGGCGGCAATGTGGCTGTCGACGAGCACTGCGGCCGCGTTCAAACGTTCCGGAAGATCAAGTACGGGCATTTCGGCTCCCCCAGATGCCAACGTAGGGAACGCTCACTACTGTAAGGCCGCGCGGATTCGGCGGCAAGAAGACCACTCGCGCCGCGAGCTGCTCCGGCGTGCCGACAGCCGTGCGGGCATGCTTGCCCTGGCGGACTTCTGCCAAGTGTTGATGGGCCTCAGTGAGTTCGTCTATACTGATTAATGGAGCATCCGACGGCCTTGCGCCGTGCGGAGCGCCGGCAAGATCGGTGTAGCCAGGCGTCGACCGCCTGCGACAGATCGAGGATCGGATGACATGCTGACGTACAAGGCGATGTATAAGTACCTCCTGGCCGTCGTCAACCTGGGCGACCACGTCGATGGCGGGGTCCACGCGGAGGTGCTGGATTATCCGGGCGCAATCAGTTGCGGCGAAGACCTGGAAGACGCGCGACGCTTGTTGGGAAGTGCGCTGGTCGACATGGCGGAGACCAACTTGTTGAACGGGGAACCGCTGCCGCACCCTGACCCGACGTGCACGGACCCGGATGCTGACCTGGAGGAACCAATCCATCTGCTCCTGACGGCAGCTTCTCATGTAGCGGTTGTGCCGCAGGCCAGTACACCGTGAAGCGACGCGATCTGCTGCGGCACCTACGGGAACACGGGTGTGTGTTCGTGCGCGAAGGTGCGGAACATTCGATATGGGAGAATCCGGCGAACGGGCATCGCACATCCGTGCCACGACATCGTGAGATTCTGGATTACACGGCGGTGAGGATCTGCAAGCAGCTTGGCATAGCCGCACCCGATTGACACGCTTGAGAGAAGTGGCATGGGCTTGAAGAAAGTGCGACAACAGAACCATGCCGCCTTTCGGTACATGAAAGCCGAGATAGACCGCAGGTTCTCGCCCGGGCACTTCTTGGCTTTCGACGAGGGCAATGTTGTGGCTGATACGCCAACCTACGATGCACTGACTGATGCGCTCATCGCTATCGGCAAGAACCGACCGGACGTCCTGGTTGTGCAAGCGGGAGTGGACTACCCGGAGTCGGCGATCATACTGGTCGCATTAGACGTCCAGTGAGGCACAAGTTTCCGGAGCGGCGCACGCATTACCGAGGGCGCCCACCGCGGCCTCGGATTCGCGTGGGCTCTTGGGCAGGGATGGCAAGTTGGGGGTGTTGGAGCTGGCAACACGGGCGGGCATGCCGCCCGTGGCACCCAGACGGGCATGCTTGCCCTGGCTGATCTCTGTCGGGTGCTGATGAGCCTCGACGAGTCCGCCTACGTTGAGCGAGGCGATGCGATGCCGCGGGAAGGGCCGACGGAAACGCGTCTACCTGATTGTGAGGATCTCTTTCTTCAGTTCTTCGACCCATGGTATGACGAGGGGGATCGGGAGCGCAAGCGTTACGCCGCGACGCGCCCGGATGCCGAAGAGATAGATGCGTGGGTGGGTCGGTCTGCAGTGGATCTCGGCGTGCTGTCGGAGGACGGCAAGCAGGCAGCCGCCGACATGATCGAGGGCATGCTCGAAGCGGCCCAAGGCGACTGGCCCGGCTATCTCGATGTCGAGGGGGAGGTTGACTCGTCGTGGGTTGAAGCATTCGATAGCTACTACGATCGTCGACGGACTCGGAAGCTCATCGACCGCTCCGACCCCAAGGGCTTCTCGAACGACTACCTTGTCATCGCCTGCGAATTCGGGGCAGTGCTCGGCCACGTCATGCGCGCCCAGTGCCCACGCCTGGAGTGGCTGTTGGAATGGCCGTACTGGGAATCGTCGCTGTTCGATCCTCGCACCGGCACGAGGATCAACGTCTTCCATTGGTCTGTGAAGAAGCTGAGCGAGTACGGCGTCGATGACGGCTACGTGGCGAAGACCGCGGCGGTCATGGAAATGGTCGGAGCGTGAAGTACGCCGGGAGAGCGCGGCGCGGCAAGTACTACGGACGGACGTGAGGAACGCATCGGCCGCCCCACAATCCGAAATCCGCAATCCGCAATAGGATCCCCCCCCGCCGATTCGTGCTGATCAGTACCGGGCGGCCATCTCCTCGCACGTAACGGGCTTGATCTTGCCGGCGTTGCCGGCCTGACCGAAGGCGGTCATGCGGTCGATGCACACTTGCTTCATCGCCTCGCGGGCCGGGGTCATGTACTTGCGCGGATCGAATGCCGCCGGGTCGGTGGCGAACACCTTGCGGATCGCACCGGTGATGGCCAGCCGGTTGTCGGTGTCGACGTTGACCTTGCGCACCCCGTGCTTGATCCCGCGCTGGATCTCCTCGACGGGAACGCCGTAGGTTTCTTTCATCTCGCCGCCGTACTGGCGAATGATCTCGAGCAGCTCCTGCGGGACGCTGGACGATCCGTGCATGACCATGTGCGTGTTGGGCAGACGCTTGTGGATGTCCTCGATGACGCTCATGACCAGCACGTCACCGGTGGGCTTCTCGGTGAATTTGTAGGCCCCGTGGCTCGTGCCGATGGCGACGGCCAGTGCGTCGACCTGGGTCTTGGCGCAGAACTCCTCGGCCTGAGCCGGGTCGGTGAGATGCTTCATGGCTTCGTCACCGGTCAGGCCGGCACCGTGCCCGTCCTCGATCCCGCCGAGGCAACCCAGTTCGCCCTCGACGGTGACACCCTTGGCGTGGGCGGCGTCGACGACCTTCCGCGTGATCTCGACGTTGTACTCGAAGCTCGCCGGCGTCTTGCCGTCGGCCTCGAGCGACCCGTCCATCATGACCGACGTGAAGCCCTGCTCGATCGCACTGACACAGGTCTCGGCCGAGTTGCCGTGGTCCTGGTGCATCGCGATGGGGATCTTCGGGTGCAGTTCCGCGGCGGCCAGCATCAGGTGCCGCAGGTAGGCGTCGTTGGTATACGATCGGGCACCGCGCGAGGCCTGAATGATGACGGGCGAGTCCGTCTCCTCGGCCGCGGCCATGATCGCCTGAATCTGCTCCATGTTGTTGACGTTGAATGCGGCCAGACCGTAGTCGTTCTCCGCTGCGTGATCGAGCAGCGTGCGCATGGGTACAAGTGGCATCTTGGTTGCTCTCCTTGGGCTGGTTCCGTTCTCTCGTGTCGGTCCTTCATCGCTTCGCGCAAGCGTGCTCCGTCGGGGGCATCGCCCAGCGGGACCGCGTCGTCCGCACATTGAATGGCGCAAGTCGTCGGTGATTCCCTGACCTGCGGCCCTCAACGGACCATTGAATAGACGACGGCTTCACGGCCGTCAAGAGTTTCGTGCGGGCCGTTCGTGCTCGTGGGCCGGCGGCACCAGAAGCGCCCATCGGAGAATCGGAAGGGGGAAACCTGCCGAAAGGTCGGCACGCTGTGCGGGCTCGACGGCACACTGTTCACTGCGGCCGGTGCGCAGGCACTTTCCGGTCACACCGTGCGGCAAAAGAGTGATGCACTGCTTGCATTTGAGCCGGAAAAACGGGACAGGTTCGTTTGTTGGTCCAACGCCTGCGCTGCATCGATGAGATCGTGGTTCCGTCCGCTCGAGAAGCTTCAGAGCGATGCGAGAATGACACACGCCACTTCGCTGCAAGCGGTGTCGGCATCGACGACTCGCGTAACCTTCTGCTACGCAGCTTCGAATTCGTACAGCAAGCCGGTCCGCCGTCGCCCGACCACCCGTGCGCCGCCCGTTTTCCGGAGGCAGTAGGCGATCTGTTGGGCGACCCATCGGGCAACACCGAGCGCCTCGGCCAGCGTTGCGGTGTTGAAAGGTTCGGAGATGTCTGTCGGAACAAGGCGCATCAGGTCCGTGGCGGTGGTGAAGCGATGCGCCTCTCGGATGCCGACGAGCTTCTGATCTTCGATCTGGTACGCGTTCGCCCTCCGGCGGCGTCGGCGGCCGTGGCCGGGATAGCGCCATTCCTCGATGTCAATCAGCAGGATCTCCAGGGCGAGCCGTGCATGGGGGAACACGCCTGTGAAATGCACGAGGTCGTCGAAGATGTCGAGCAAGCGGCCGCGTTTCGGGCTCACCCGCCGGTCAGTCACGGGGCCTCGCTTTCTGGACCGCTTGACGAGGTGCTTCGTGACCACGATCGGCTTGACGACGAGGACCCGATGGTCGAGAAGCAGTGTGGCCACCTTGTCGCGGATCGCCGCGAGCGGGGCATGCTGGATCTCCACCAGCTCGTCCGACCGGACAACGTCAATACGATAGTTGCCGAGCTTGACCTCGATCCGGCCGTCAGCGCCGGCATAGTGGTGCTTCAACGCTCGGTGCAGCGACGTCTCCATGGTTGTTCATATCGTCGGCGACGTTGCGGAATCTTGAGTTGAGCGGCCGGACGGGCGATGATCGGCAAATGCGGATGAGGGTGCGTACATGACACGACGAAGCGTGAAGGAGTCGGGTTTCGATAGGGCCGTTCGGTGTATCGAGCACTGGCCCAAAGCGCGTCAAGGCATTGCCGCTTTGCGACGCAAGGGCATTCGGTCCCTTCCCGATCTTCGGCGCAAGCTCCCGACGTTGCCCGTCAGCCTGCGAAAGATCGCCGTATGGCTGTTGGTGCACGCGCCGGAGCGCTCAGCGCTACCGATCCTCATTGATCTTCTGTGGGACCCGGGGCGGGAAGTCAGTCTGGGAGCGGCCAACGGGCTTCGCCACTGCCGTCACGAACGGGCCGCCCAAGCCGCGGCGCGGGCGCTGCGGCACGGCAGTCCGGTCCACGTCCGCGAAATGGGTGCCTACGCACTCGGAGGCCTCACGAACGAAGACGTCCTGGATGTGTTGCTCGGCACGGCGAGGAACGTGCACGAGGATCTGAAAGTGCGGATTCAGGCGGTTCGAGGTGTGGAGTACCAGATCGAGTATCACTACGATTGCCCTGCCATCCTGCGCCACATCACGATTGCACTGAAAGAACTCGCTCGCGATTCATCGCGCGAGGTCCGCGACGCAGTCGAATCAACGATCCTGTCGGCGTGCCTACAAGGCACAGCCGCGAAGGCAATACAGATGGTGTATTCAAGCGCTGAAGACGCCGGCATTCCCCATGAGGGTGTAGATCCGGCCTTCGACAAGGCTGTCGCGCTGCTGTGCTCGCGAGGTACGACCCCGAAGTCGCGCGCCGCCGCACGCCGTGATGTTGCCGTCCTCCACGACCATGGCATCGTTTCGTTCGATACACTTGTCGAACGTTTCGACTTGCTGCGGGACGCACCCTACTACACTGCATTTGGACTACTGGAACATGCGCCGAAACCCATCGCCGGTCCGCGGCTCCTCGAGTTGATGACGGGCAACAACGAATCGCTTGCCCACCAGGCAGCGTTCACACTGGCGCACGTGGGCGGCAAGCGTGTCCGTCGCGCGGTAACGCAGTTGCTCGTCGAGTCGAAACGTGTGCAGAGACGTTGGCTGGCCGCATTCTGCCTTCGACACATGGCGGATCCGGAGACACTAGGCGCGCTCATGGCAGCCGCGACGCGGGCGGGCGAGGCGGTTCGTGTGCGAGCGGAGGCCATCGAGGCAATCGGTGTGATCGGTGACTCGATGGACCGGCGATCGAACGATTTCAAGAAGGCGTCGGGACTTCTGCTCGGCCTACTCCGTGACCGTTCGCCGCAAATCCGATTCTGGACCTGCTATTCTCTTGCGTCCATGAACGTAACGGAAGCGATTCCCGCTCTGCGGCGTCTGGCGAAGCGAGACAAGGGTGTATGCCCGGGGTGGAGGCCCGTGCGCCAAGAAGCCGCGATGGCTGCCATTGCCATCGAATTCGGCGGTTGGCCGCAGGATGAGCGCGAGGTCTTCTACGAATACCATTGATGGATCGCAGATGCGGGCGACCCCAGCTTCTGGTCCCGCTGCTTGCCCGCGTCGTGGGAGAACGGCTCAGGTTCCCACATCCTACGCGCTCCACCCGATCTTCAACCCGTCCAGCCCCAGCGTCTTGAGATGATCAGCGATTGCGCTCTTCGACCACAGTCGCATTCGGGCGTCCCATGGGTCGACGAGGGCCAGCTTCTTGTGCGTCGCCAGCTCGCGGAGGCAGTCCGGGAGGTCGAAGTTCTCGAGCACGCCGAACACCATCGACGAGAACGGCCAGGCGTAGCGGGGCGTCTGGGCCAGCTCGTGGTACGACAGCAGCGCGTTGTGCAGGGTGACCCGCGTGACCAGCGGATGCACGACGGCCGCGAACGTTGCGCTGATCGCGCCGAGCCCCCGGCCGACCAGGTGCACTTCCTCGTAGCCCTTCGCCTTGAACAGGTCGATCACGCGCAACACGTCGTGCACACGTCGGCCGCAGTAGGGTTCGCGCAGCATCAGGCCGTGGTTGGAGTACATGAAGTCGCTGTGATAGTAGTGGAAGAAGTCGTCGCCGCTGTCCCGGCTCGTTCGCGCCGTCAGCTCGCCGATCCCCCGCACGTCGAGGGCGTAGCGGATCGACGTGTCCGGATCCTCGGGCACCTGCCCGAGAATCGCCTCCTTCAAACCCGATCGATGCGCGACGTACAGCGTCACGCGACGGCCCTTGCGCAGGTAGTACACCGGGTCGCTCTCGACCACGGCATGCAGCAAGGCTTGAATCCGCGGCTCCGTCTCGACCGCGAAACAGTGGTCGCGCAGCTTCGGCTTGCTCGAGATCGTTCGGGCCCGCAATACGCGGTAATGCGGCGGGCGCGATCGCTGCGGCAGAGCCAGGCGCTCGACGACCCGTTCGGTCAGCGCCTTGCCCGCCACGCGCTTGCGGCCCTTCGCCAACTGCTGTGCCTTGTCGCGCGTGAAGTCGAACGTCCGCCGCGAGCCGAGCAGGTGGGTCTGGCCCTTGGGCGTGACCTGGAGAACCTCGTCCGGTTCGACCGGCATCTCCGGCTCGTCGGGTGAGGCCTGCACACCCGCATGTTCGTTGAAGAAGCGGTACATGGCCTTGCGGCCGTCCGGGTGGTAGCCGTGTTGGTTTGGTCCGACGTGCAGCCGGATGTTCTTCTCGGCCCCGGCCGCGGCGTACAGGCGGCGCAGCTCCTGATACGTCTCGCGCAGGCCGCGGACGTCGAAGAAGTCGTTGATCTGGCCCACGAGTATCACCGGCCGCGGAATCTGAGCGACGAAGAAGTCGGCCATGTCCAACCCCTCGGCCAGCATGCCGGGGATGACCTGCTCGGCGTCGGTCGGCTCTTCGTTCTCGAGGTTGCGGCCGTAGCGCGTGACGAAACAGCTCGGAGCGGCCATCGTGAACCGGTCCTCGAGCGCGTTGAGATGCGTCGACTGCGTGCCGCCGCCGGAGTTACCGGTGACGCCCAGCCGTTTGGGGTCGACATACGGCAACGACAGCAGATAGTCGACACCGCGGATGCCGTCCCACGCCTCCCAGAACGCGAAGTTCCGCCCGCAGAGCGTCATCTGATTCCCGGCCACGTTGTGCGACATCGTGCCGAAGTTGATTCGCGGTTCGCCCTTCTTCGGGGGGTATTCGGTTCGTTCACCTTGGGCCGGGGGGTCGTAGATCAGCACCACGTAGCCCTGGCGGGCCAGGTTGCGGGCGAACTCCTGGTACATCGACGACGCCTTGCCGTTTCGCGAGTGCCCGCACGTGCCCAGCACGGCCGGCATCCGCTCGGCCGCGGGCTTCGGCACGTACAGGTTTGCGGTGACGAGATAGTCGGGGCGGCTCTCGTAGATGATCTTCTCGATCGTGTAGTGTTCGCGCTCGACCTTCCCCGTCACGCGGGGCTCGAGCGGCGTGCGCTCGGGCCGCGGCCCGAAGCACTTGCGCAGCTTGCGGCGCACGTCCTCGCGCAGGGCCGCCACTTGCTCCGGCGTGCGGATTTCCTTGCGAGCCTTGCGCCGCTCGCGCGTGATCGCACGCAACCGTTGCACATAGTACTCCTGCACCATGTGCCCGTAGCGGTACTCTCGAAACAGCGGATTATTGAGCGAGGCCGGCGCCTTCTTCGCGTCCGCCTTCGCCGCCGCTCGCGCAGCCTCACTCCACCAGACGGACGCGGTAGCGCTCGCAACCACTACGGTGCTCTTGTGCAGAAGGTCCCGGCGGGTCATTCCCGTGCGTGCCATTGCGATTCCTCCTTTGTGGCCGACTCGCTCGCTCACCAGCAGCAGCGATCGGTGCGTTGATCGTGCGGAGTGGGATTGTATCCGCCAACTCCGTCGTCGTCGCCCCGAGGGCGCGGGTGAATGCTTGCGAGCGTGGCTCCCAGAACGGCGAAAGCCTCATGCCGCTTGATACGGCCAGGTCGGTCGGGTAGGGTAACCGGTCAACGTCTGACTGATCGGGAATCGCGGCTGCGATCCGTGCGCGGTTGGTCCGCTGTCCGGACATGATGTGGCCGCAACCGAGTCCGGGCTCCCGGGCGAAGAGGAGGGACATACCATGTCGAATCGAGCACCCCTGTTCTCGGCTCTGTTTCTTGTCATCGGTCTCATGATTGATTCCGCCGTAACAACTCGGGTTTTCGGGGGCTCGGCCCGTCGTGGCGGC
>CAYMME010000198.1:0-14924 GCA_964391465.1 uncultured Planctomycetales bacterium | reverse complement strand
CGGAAGCCCCGCCAGGGGCGACAGAAGTCGGTGGATGCGAGGGTGAGTCGCGATCGTTTCCCGCGCGAGCCGCATCGATCGCGCCAACTTGTCCACACGCCAGACCTTCTGTCGCCCCTTCAGGGCTGCGAACCTCCACACCTCACACGCTTCCCATGCCCTCACTCATCTTGTGCCGCGTCATCCGTCGTGGACGCGTCGTCGATGCCCAGCAGCACCGCAGCCTCGGTTCGGAACTTGGCGGCGCTCCTCTCATGGAAATCCTGTTCCTGCACCCATGCGATCCCTCGCGCGTACCACTCGCGCGCCTCGTCCTCGTTGCCGGCCCGCCAGTGTGCGGTGGCTAGCCGGAACCGGTCCTGTGTGTTCCACACGATGTTCTCGCCGATCTCGATCGACTTGAGCAGCGCCTCAATCGCGGCTTCCCAGTGGCCGAGCTCATAGTATGCCGCACCGAGCATGTGCCAGGCCTCTCCGTCACGGGGCGCGAACTCGACCGTCGCTTCAGCCAATTCGAGGGCCCGCTCCGGATCGTGAAGACCCGGCACGGGGCATCCCAGCAGAAAACGCACAAGCGAGTTGCGGTACCAGGGTACGTCCGGTGAGTCCGCCACGATCTGCTCGTAGGTGTCGCGCGCCCGTCGGTACGCCTCCGCGGCCGCGTCTCGGCGACCGATGGCCCACAGCACATTGCCAAACGACCTGTTCGAACTTGCCCGTCTGCGCCTGGCGTGGACCATGCCGGGAAACGCTTCAACGAGCGTCTCGACCAAATCTACCGCGTCTCGAAGTTGCTGCTCGGCCTCCTCCGGACGACCCGTATCGGCCAGGAACGTGCCCAGGTACTCCTTGACATGAACGACGTGATCGACAAGCCGCATGTCGTCGGGAAACGCGCGCCGGCACTCCTCTCGCAATGCCAGGCATTCGCGTAGGTGTCGCTCCGCTTCGTCGAACCGACCTGACCGGCCGAGATACACCCCAAACCAATGATGCGCGTGTGCAAGGTCGGACCGGTAGCGAAGCACATTGGGGAAGTCCGAAACCAAGTGCTGACAGAGACGCAACCCTCCACGGTAGTATCCTTCAGCCTCGCCGCGTCGGGAAAGTTGATTTAGGCGCATGGCGAGTCTTACATGACTATGCCCCCGACGGTACTCCGGCTCGTCCGGATACTCCGCTGCAAGTTCTGTTTCGAGACTCACAGCCTCTTCCATTGCGGCCGCGGCTCCCAGCTTGTCACCGAATTCGCTCGCCAGCACAGGTGCGAGTTCGTACAGCGCGGCCACGAGGTCTCTGCGGTATTCCGAGTTTGCGGGAGAGTCCGCCGCAAGCGATCGGAGAAGCGCGATGGCTTCTCTTGAGGCTGCCACTGCCTCAACCGCTCGCCCAAGGTCCTCGCTAATGACGGCAACCCGCATGTGGGCGCGTGCCGTCTCGTGCCGCATCGTGGGATCATTGCTGCGTGCCGGCAGGAAACCCTGGTAGAACTTCAACGCCTCTTCAAGGAGTGTCCGCCGAATCTCCGTCATGCGCGGCACGTCCGCCAAGTCCTCCTCCGCGATGCGTGTCATTGCCTCGACCGCGGCGCGGGCTCGTTCGTAGTCTGCGTCGGCGCGGGCGCGCTGCTGGGCCTCGGACTCGTACGCGGCTCGCGTCAGCACCGTCGTGACCGCCAGCGCGGCGACGGCCATGAGCAGCACGACGATGCCGGCCGTTACGACCGCCCGATGGCGGCGCGCCCACTTTGTCGTCCGGTCGAAGAGAGACGGTGGCATGGCGAGGATGGGCTTCTCGTCCAGGAACCGCCGCAGGTCGTCGGCCAGGGCTTGGGCCGTGGCATAGCGGTCCTGCGGCTGCTTCTCGGTCGCCTTGAGGACGATGGTTTCAAGATCGGCCGGGATCGCGTCGTTGAGCTGTCGTGGCCGCCGGGGTTCCTCATCGGCGATCTTGCGCAGCAGTTCCTGGCGGTCCCGGCCGGTGAGGGCCGGCTCGAGCGTGAGCAGCTCGTAGAGCGTCACGCCGAGCGAGTAGACGTCGGTGCGGTGGTCGATCAACGTCCGGCCACCCTGGGCCTGTTCCGGACTCATGTAGCGAAGCGTCCCCACCAGGTCGCCCGCCATCGTCAGCGTCTGGCCGGGATCGGTCTGGCAGTGGGCCAGCCCGAAGTCCGTCACCCACAGGTGCCCGCGCGCGTCCAGCAGCAGGTTCGACGGCTTGATATCTCGGTGGATCACGCCCATGTCATGGGCATGCTCCAGGGCCTCGGCCGCCTGGATGCCCAGCGTAGCCGCCGACCGGAAGAACGCCGGACTCCGCGTAGACCCGTCACCCGAGATCACGGACACCGCGCCGGTCAAACGCCCAGCGAATGCAGACGAACCGGCCACGTCGATTGCGGATTGGGGGTCCCCTGTTCCCGTCTCACCTGCGCTACTGTTCGCCTGTTCGCCTGCTCTCGCGGCCGCAAGGCCGCGCCCCGTTCCCTCAATCCCTCCTCCTCCCATTCCCTCGTCCGGCGAGGCGCCGGCCGCTACCGTGCTGCCCCTTAGTCCCTCTGTCCCTTAAGCTCGGCGATCACATCGCCGAGCGTCGGCCCCTCAACCAACTGCATCGCATAGAAATGCACGCCGCGTTCGCAGCCGACCCCATGCACGGGCAGGATGTTCGCGTGGTGCAGTTGGGCGGCCGCGTGGGCCTCGTTCTCGAACCGCCGGAGCTGACGCCGGTCGAGCACGGCCGCGAACGGCAGCACCTTCAGCGCCACGCGCCGGCCCAGCGAAATCTGCTCGGCCTCGTAGACCACGCCCATCCCCCCGCGCCCGACTTCGCGAATGATCCGGTAGTCGCCGAGCGTGCGCGTCTCGCTGCCGGGCTGATCGGCGGCGGGAGCGTCGGCGAGACGGTCGGAGGTCTGCTCCACGAGCCGCAGCGTGATCAGGCAGCCCCGAAGCCGGTCCGCAATCGCCGGGTGCTCAGCCACGAGCCGATCCGGATCGATGTGCAAGCCGGCCTCCAGCCCGGCCAAGCACGCTTCAAGCACCCGCGCCAGCTCGGCGTCTTCGCTCGCCGCCGCATCGCGCTCGGACACCGTCGCGTGAGGGTCGCCGCTCACCGGTCGAGCTCCCATTCCTGGGACAGCTTCTCGATCGCTCTCGTCCACAGCATCCGCACCGCCCCGGCCGAACGGTTCATGCGGGCGGCGATTTGATCGAACTTGAGTCGTTCGAGGTGTCGCAGAATGATCACCTCGCGATAGTCCGCGGGCAAGCGGTGAAGCGCATCGGCCAACAGAACGGCCTCCTCCCGCCGGGCCGCGGACGCACTGGGCGTGGGAATCGCCGCCCGCAGCGCTTCGTGGGCGGCCGTACCCGACCGTTCCAGCATCCGCTCGAGCGACTGCTCGCGGTGGGCATCTCGTCTGTGGGCTCGATGGTGTCGACCCTGATCCACAAGGTTTCGTACCAGAATCTGGCGCAACCACACGAGCAACTCTCCTTCGGTATTGCCGGCAAAGGTCTCGAAATCCCGCTGCGCCTCCAGAAATGCCTCCTGCACCGCGTCGGAGGGCTCCACGCGGACGGCTAGGGCGGTGCCGATCTGACTGCGGGCCAGAAGCCAGAGGTAGTTGCGATACTGCTCCAGCAATCGACCCATTGCCGCCTGGTCGCCCCCTCGGGCACGACCGATCAGTCGCTCCGGCAGCTCGTCGCCATTTGCAGCCCCGGCCATGCGGATGCTCCCATGGTAAGGGCGAGAAAGGATACTGAAATGTCACGCGATTGAGGGAAGATTATACACATTTCAGGGATGGCTGTCGCACGCACCACCAGGGAGCGGTCCCAGCACGCCGCGAAAACGCGGGCGGGTGGAATGGGGAATGATTCGCGTTCGAACCGGGCGTTCTGCGGCGATGCCGTGTGACCGACGTTGTGTGCGTTTGAGCCCGCAACGGGTACCTGATTGTAGTTACACCGGGCCGAACGAGAGCCGCGTGTGTGGTGCTCCTGTTTGGGACTCCGATCGTTCCCGAGGCCGTCGCGCGGGGGCGCGATCGGTCTCCGAGGGGGCGATGGCCGAGGGTGTCTCGCCCCGAGGGTGTTCCGCCCCGAGGGTGGGCGTCCAGACCGGCGAGCAAGTCCCCGGGGCGACCGAGGCCTCCTTGGGGTTCACGGGCGCAGCGCTCGCTGACCGTGGACGGCCCGGAGCTGGTTGGCCGCGGCGAGGAGCTTCTTTTCGGCGACAAGGAGGCGCGTGAGCTGAGCCGTGGTCGTGCCGATCGCGTCGGCGGTGGCGGAGAGCCTGCCGTGGCAGGCGTGGAGGGTGTCGAGGATTCGGGCGACCCAATGCACGTAGTCCGGGTTCTTGCGGTTGATGCGGAGGTGACCGTCGGGCCCGACGTAGTCGCCCGGCAGCGCAACGGGGGTGTTCGGATCGACATCGATGTGCTCGCGGATGGTGAGGGCGATGGCCAGCCGGAGTCGCCGCAAGGCCCGGGCCCGGTTCTCATGCTGCGACCGGCTCTCCGTGCCCACCACGGTGATTTCGGTGGGCCGATGTCGGAGGCGGACGGCCGAGTCGGTCTTATTCCGCTTCTGACCGCCGGGGCCGGAAGCCCGGTACGTGTGCACGTCGCACTCGCCGAGCAGCTCCCCGTCGGCGGCCGACAGCCACTTGGAACGTTGCGATGAGGTCTTCACCTTATGCTCCATCGACTCGGTCGGGCCCACGTGAGAATCTTGTGTCTGCGCAACCGCATTTCGACCGACCAATGATACAGGAGAGAGGCTGTCCGCGGCGGGCGTTGAGGGCGGCTCCGGGCCGGGACTCGATGGGACGACTCCGTCCCGGTTTTCGGGTCTTGCGTCCCTTGCATCCGACCCTGCGTCCGCATATCTTCAGAGGTCACGGGAATGGAGCTTGGGCGGTGGAAGGCTTGGCTTGGCATAGCCGGAGCGGAGCAGTGCCGCTGCGAGAAAACCTTTCAAACGATCCAGTGTCGGAGCTGGAGCAATCCGCGCTGGTCAAGGTGACGCCGACGACAAGCATGCGTGGCGCGCTGGCCGCCATGCGCGAACAGCGTTCGGGCTGCGTGCTCGTGTGCGAGGGGCCGTCTCTGGTCGGCATCGTCACCGAGCGCGACGTGTTGAAGCGCGTGATCGGCGCCGATGCGGATCTCGACGCACCCATCTCCAAGTACATGACGGCCGAGCCGGTAACCATTCGTGCGGACGACACGGTGCGCGACGTGATTCGCCGCATGCTCAAGGGTGGTTACCGGCATCTTCCCATCGTCGATGCCGGGGGCGTGGCCGTGGGGGCGGTCTCGGTCAAGGGAATCGTGCATTATCTCGTGTCGCACTTCCCGGCCACGGTTTACAACCTGCCGCCGGAGCCTGAGCAGGTGCAAACGAGCCGCGAGGGGGCCTGATTCGAACGAAGCGTTCCCTTCCTCATCACGCGGAGCCAAGCGATCAGATGGGCGCTCAAACCAGTTCCGGTACGGGAAAGAAGAAGCCGATTACAGAGCTGTCGGCGGTAACGATCCGGTTCGCCGGTGATTCGGGCGACGGGATGCAGCTCGCGGGCACGCAGTTCACCAACGCCTCGGCGGTGGTGGGAAACGATCTCGCGACGCTCCCGGACTACCCGGCCGAGATCCGCGCTCCGGCGGGTTCGCTCGCCGGCGTCAGCGGCTTCCAGGTCAACTTCGCCAGCCACGATATCTTCACGCCCGGCGACACGGTTCACACGCTGGTGGCCATGAACCCGGCCGCGCTCAAGGCGAACATCGGCGACCTGGAGAAGGCCGGAATCCTCATCGTCAACGAGGATGCGTTCGACAAGCAGGGGTTGTCGAAGGCGGGCTACGAGGACAACCCGCTCGAGGGCGACGAGCTCACCGGATACAAGGTGATCAAGGTTCCGATGAACCGCCTCAATCGCGCCGCGAATGAAGGTGTGAATCTCGGGCCCAAGGCACTCGACCGATGCCGGAACTTCTTTGCCCTCGGCTTGGTTTACTGGCTCTACGATCGTCCGCCGGAGCCGACGATCGAGTGGATCGACCAGAAGTTCGGCAAGGTGCCCGATGTTGCCGAGGCCAATCGCCGGGCCCTCGATGCGGGCTATCATTTCGGAGAAACCGCCGAGATCTTCGATGCACGGTATCACGTTGCGGCGGCCCCGATCGAGCCCGGCCGGTATCGCAAAATCACCGGCAACGAGGCGGCGGCGCTGGGGCTGATCGCCGGTGCCCGCTGCGCCGGCAAGTCGCTCTTCTACGCCAGCTATCCGATCACGCCGGCGAGCGAGATCCTGCAGGAGCTTTCGCGCTACAAGAGCTACGGCGTCAAGACCTTTCAGGCGGAAGACGAGATCGCGGCGATGGGGGCGACGATCGGGGCCGGCTTCGCGGGAGCGTGCGCTTCGACGGGCACGAGCGGCCCGGGCATGTGTCTCAAGTCCGAGGCCGTGGGGCTTGCCGTGATGGCCGAGATCCCCTGCGTCATCGTGAGCGTGCAGCGCGGCGGCCCGAGTACCGGGCTGCCGACCAAGACCGAGCAATCCGATCTGTTCCAGGCCATTTACGGTCGGCACGGCGAGTCTCCGGTGCCGGTGCTCGCGGCGGCGACGCCCGGCGATTGCTTCGCGATGTGCATCGAGGCGTTCCGTATCGCGATCAAGTACACGACGCCGGTGCTGGTTCTGTCCGACGGGTACCTGGGCCAAGGGGCCGAACCCTGGCGGGTCCCCGATCCGGCGGAATTGCCGCAGATTCCGGTCTCACACCCCACGGACCCGGAGAGCTTCGCGCCGTACGCCCGCGATGAGCACCTCGCCCGACCCTGGGCGGCACCCGGTACCCCCGGGCTCGAGCACCGCATCGGCGGCCTGGAGAAGCAACACATCAGCGGCAACGTCTGCTACGTGCCGGACAATCACCACCTGATGGTCCAGATGCGGGCGGACAAGGTCGCGGGGATCGTCAAGGACATCCCGCCGGTGAAGGTCGAAGGCCCGGAATCCGGAGAGCTGCTGCTGCTCAGTTGGGGCGGGACGTACGGGGCCGTGCTGTCGGCCGGGATGGCCGCCCGCGAGAAGGGGCTCCCGGTCTCCAATCTCCATCTACGCTACCTGAATCCATTCCCGCGGAACCTCGGGGAGGTCCTGTCGCGGTTCAACAAGGTTCTGGCGTGCGAGTTGAACCTCGGCCAACTGCAGACCGTGATCCGCGGGCGGTACCTGTGTGACGTGCAAGGGTTCCACAAAGTGAAGGGCAAGCCGTTTATGGTTTCCGAAGTCCTGCAGGCAATTGAACGCGCGCTGAGTGAGGGGCAATCGTGAGCGTCCAGACGGAAACGGTCCAGTTGAAAGCGACGGATTTTGCATCCGACCAGGCGGTGCGGTGGTGTCCGGGCTGCGGGGACTACTCGATCCTCGCGCAGATGAAGAAGGTGCTGCCCACGCTGGGGATCCCGCGCGAGAAGTTCGTGTTCATCTCGGGGATCGGGTGTTCGAGCCGGTTTCCGTACTACATGAACACGTACGGATTCCACACGATTCACGGACGGGCCCTCACCATTGCCATGGGGGTCAAGATGGCGAACCCGGATCTGAGCGTCTGGGTCATGACCGGCGATGGGGACGGGCTCAGTATCGGCGGGAACCACTTCCTCCACACCATCCGCCGCAACGTCGACATCAACGTCATCCTGTTCAACAACCGGATCTACGGGCTGACCAAGGGGCAGTACTCGCCCACGTCGGAGCTGGGCAAGAAGACGAAGTCCAGCCCCTACGGGACGGTGGACAAACCCATGCGTGCGATCTCGGTTGCCCTTGCCGCCGAGACGACGTTCGCGGCCCGGGCGGTGGACGTGGACGTGAAGCATCTGGCGCAGGTCCTCGAGCGGGCGGCCCGGCACAAGGGTACGTCGTTCGTCGAGATCTATCAGGACTGCAACATCTTCAACCACCTCACCTTCGAGTACGCGACGGGCAAGAACACGAAGGCCGACAACACGGTCTATCTCGAGCACGGCAAGCCGCTCATCTTCGGCAAGGAGCGGACCAAGGGGATTCGCCTGAACGGGCTCGATCCGGAGGTCGTCACGCTGGACGACGGCGTTCGGGAAGACGATCTGCTCTTCCACGACGAACGAACCGCCGAGCCGAGCCTGGCGTTCCTCTTGAGCCGCATGAGCTACCCGGAGTTCCCGGAGCCGATGGGCGTGTTCCGGTGCGTCGAGCATCCCTGCTACGAGGGTCTGATGCAGGATCAGATCGACGCGGCGGTTGCCAAGGAGGGGGCCGGCGATCTCGAGAAGCTGCTCAGCAGCGGCGATACCTGGGAGGTAAAATAGCGATGGAGTGTCCTCGTTGTGGGCACGAGAACATCGCGGGGGCGGATGCGTGCGAGGAATGTCAGACGGACCTGACGCACCTGGACGCACCGAAGGCAAAGACCCCGCTTGAGCGCGGCATCATGGAGCACCCGCTGCGTTCGGTCGCGGCCGTCGAGCCGCCGAAGGTTGCGCCGGATGCATCCCTTCGCGATGTCGTCGCGCGCCTGCTCGACGCGGACGGGGCCGTGCTGGTCGTGCAGGACGGCAGTCTGCTCGGGATTTTCTCGGAGCGCGACCTGCTGATGAAGATCGGCGAGCGTTACGATGAGCTGGCCGACCGTCCGATCAGCGAGTTCATGACGCCCGCGCCGGAGTCGCTCGGTGGAGCCGACCCCATCGCCTTCGCTCTGAACCGGATGGACGTCGGGCACTTTCGGCACATTCCCATCGTGGAGAGTGAGGGGCCCACCGCGATGGTCTCCATCCGCGACATTCTCAAGCACCTCGCGGATGCGTACCCCGACGTGCTCAAGGCGACGTGAGCGCCCGTGCGTCTCGTGAACCGCACAGGAGGGAGCGTGTCACCATCGCCGGCCCCGGCCCCGATTCTTCCGTCCCCACACCCCGGCGCGGCGGCCGGTTGCGAAGCGCAGCGTCCTCTCTTCTGATCTCCCTGGTGTGTGCGTATCGGGCGTGTCTCGCGCCGCTGCTCATCGGCAACTGCAAGTTCGCGCCTTCGTGCAGCGCCTACTTCATCGAGGCCGTCCAACGCCACGGGCCGTGGCGGGGCACGTGGCTCGGACTCCGGCGCCTCGCGCGCTGCCATCCCTTCTCGCGCGGCGGCATCGACCCGGTTCCTCACTGAAAGTGTGCATGAGGGTGCCACTGGTCCCGATGTGCGTCGGGACCAATGCCTTCACCGCAGAACACGGGCGGATTCCGACGTGCGTCGGCACCCGTGGTGACTGTCCGTTGGGTCTCGCACACGCACTGAGGCGTCCGTTTGGATCGGACTGCTACCCTCGACACGGCGGCTGGACTATGATCGGAGTGATCATGCCGCGGGACCGACGCGGGCGCGCCCGCGCAGACGAGATGCTGACCGGGAGAACACGCACATGAGCTCACCCTACGAAGCGGACCACCAACCGATACTCGACGCGATTGCCGGGCAGGGGCGTGACCCCGAGGCGGTGGTTGCGCGCCTGAACGCATTCTCGATTGAGCTGCCGTCGTGGGGGTTTGCGGACACGGGAACGCGGTTCGCCAAGTTCCATCAGCCCGCGGCGGCCCGGACTTTCGACGAGAAAATCGACGACGCGGCCGAGGTGCATCGCTGGACCGGTGTCTGTCCGGCATTGGCCGTACATGCGCTGTGGGACTTCCCGGGCGGGGCCGATCCGGCCACCCTCGACCACCTCGCCAAGGCCGGCGTGCGCGTGGGCAGCGTCAACGCCAACGTGTTCCAGGACCAGTGCTACAAGTACGGCAGCTTCGGCAACCCCGACGCGACCGTGCGCAAGCGGGCCGTCGCCCACTGCGTCGATTGCGCGAAACTCGCCGACGAAGTCAACAGCGGGTGGCTGACGCTCTGGTTCGCCGACGGCACGAACTACCCCGGGCAGGACGACATCCGCACCCGCAAGCGGCGCTTCACCGAATGTCTCGCCGAGGTCTACGCCGCCATGCCGGCTGCGGTGACCATGCTCATCGAATACAAACCGTTCGAGCCGGCCTTCTACGCCACGGACGTCGCCGACTGGGGCATGTCTCTTCTGCTGGCCCGGGCCACCGGCGAGCGGGCGAAGGTGCTGGTCGACACCGGCCATCACTACCCCACGCAGAACATCGAGCAGATCGTGGCCTGGCTCCTCGACGAGCAAATGCTCGGCGGCTTTCACGTCAACGACCGGCGCTACGCGGACGACGACCTCACGCTCGCGAGCATCGACCCTTACCAAGTGCTCCGCATCTTCAACGAGATCGTCGGCGAGGAGGAGCGCACCGGCCGATCTCTCGATATCTCGTACATGGTCGACCAGTCGCACAACATCAAGCCGAAGATGGAGGCCATGATCCAGACGGTCACCGTCGCCCACGAACTGTTCGCCAAGGCCCTGCTCGTCGACCGCGCCGCGCTGCGCGATGCCCAATCCAGGCAAGACGTGGTCGGCGCCGAGGAGATCCTGCGGGGCGCGTACTTCACCGACACGCGTCCCCTCATCGGTCACATCCGCCGCGAGGCGGGCCGGGAAGCCGATGCCCTGGCCGCGTACCGTGCCGGCGGCTACGAACGCCGCGTCGCCGAGGAACGTGAAGCCAAACACGGCGCGCCGGGAGACGCCAGCTACGCCTGATTGATCTGCCGACGCGATTCCCCAACGAAGCATCTCAGCGAGACGAAGGCGTCTTTGCGCGGCGGCTGTCGGCATGCACGTGCTCGCTGTCGGGCGCCACTGGTCCCGATGTACGCCGGGACCAGTGCCATTGCGGTGGCATCTCAGACCGACTGAAGTCTTTCCGAACCGCGACCGTGAGGGAGCGGCAGTGCTTCGCCGTGCCACGGCCGCTCCCTCACGGTCGCGGTTCGGATCAGATGCGCCTCGCAAAGCCTGAGTTACGACACGGGCGTGGTGTCTCCGTCGTTTGGCGGTGCGTGCGCAGACCAGATGCCGGCGTTGCCGGCATCCCACGCTCCCTGACGGTCGCGTCTCGGTGCGGGGCGTAACTCGTTGATTCTGAGACGTATCACTACCCGGGCAGGATCTCTCGTTTCTTGGGGTCGAAGACCATGCGGCGACCCTTGACCCAGGCCGTGTCGGAGAGGATGCTCGTGATGGCGTGCTGGTACCCGGCGTCGACGTCGGCGTTCGGCTGCTTGCGCGAGCGGATGCACTGCAACCAGTCTTGCATGTGAGCCGCACGCTCGACGGGATCGACCGGCTTGTCGCCCTTGATCGATTTCGGGTCGGAGGCACCCGCGCCGCTGACCTTGGGCTTGTTCCAGTTGCTGGTGTCCAGCGTGCCCTTGCTGCCGAGGAACCTGGTGTAGCTGCCGGTCCCGTTGCCGAAGTTCGTGCTGTAGCTGACGAGGAACCCGTCGTCGGGATACTCGAGCAGCGTGGCGATGGTGTCGGGGTTGGTGTGCCCGTCCTTCCAGTAGTAGATGCCGCCGTGGGACACGGCGCTGCGCGGGAACTTGGCCCCGGTGACGTAGTGGACGAGGTCGGTGAAGTGGCACATGAGCCCGCCGATGGGTCCGGTCGAGAACTCCCGGAAGCCGTACCAGTCGGTGAACTGGCGGGCGTCGAACGGCCGGTAGGGGCGGTTGCCGAGGAACGCCTTCCAATCGACGTCCGCCTCACGGAGCGGCTCGCTGCGCCCGTGCCAGTAGGGGCGCGTGCCGTTGCGGCACTGTTCGATCTTGGAGATCGTGCCGAGCGCACCCGTCTTCACGAGCTCCCGGCATCCGGTGAACGACGGCCGGCTGCGCAGTTGCGTCCCTGCCTGAACGACGCGCTTGGTCTTCTTCACCGCATCGACGGCTTCGTTGAGCTCATCCAACTCGATGGCCCAAGGCTTCTCGCAGTAGACATCCTTGCCGGCCAGGACCGCGGCCTTCAGCATCGTTGCGTGGTGATGGTCGGGCGCGGCGATGATCACGGCGTCGACGTCGTCGAGGGCGATGACTTCCTGCCAGCGAACGAACGACTTCGGCTTGCTCTCGTACCACACCGAGACTTTGGCCGCCGCCTTCTCGCGCCGCTGCCGCCACACGTCGCACACGGCCACGATCTCGGCGTTGCACTCCTTCGAGAAGTCATGCACCTCCTTCATGAGCGCTCCCGCGCGCCGGCCGCAGCCGATGACGCCGACCGCGATGCGATCGTTGGCCCCGACCACGCGCTCCGCCGCGGACGCGGCCAGCCGAGTCGAGGCCACCGCCGCCGCCGAGCCGGCCAGGAATCGTCTTCGATTGATCTTGCTGTCGGACATGGTTCAAGCTCCTGTAGTGTAGTACCGGGTGTCCTGAACGGGAATCGCGTCCAGGGCCACGCCGTCGCGCACAGAGTGACCAATAGTGTACCGTTTCCGCCAAACTCATGCTCGCCCGCCCGATGTAGCGGCCGGCGCCCGGCCGGCCGGGCGGCCTGCGAGGCGCAGGTCGCTACTTTCCCGGAGGGATTCCGGCATGTGGGGCGGAGTCGGTCCCCAAACCTGCGCAATGTCGAATGACGAAGCCCGAACGACGAAGGGAGAGACGCGGCAAATCCCGCCGAAACAAAGCGGCACGATCTCCGTCTAAATGATACGCGCCCGCCGACGTGCGGGCAGAGGAGCGGTGCGAGGTCGGGATGGCCGCCACGGGCGTCGCGGTCGGGTCACGATGGGGTTGGAGCACTGCACAGAGCCTGATGGAGCGGACCACCGGACTCCACGGACATGCCGGAACCGGAACATTGAACGGGCGAGGGCGATCTGCGAAAATGAAATCTTGCTCCGGGACCCCCGCGGGGGAAAGGATGGCCGCGATGGCATGTGCCTGCTTGCGTATTCGGGGGCGATTCCAGACGCTGATGGTCGTGGCCGCGATGGCCGCATCGGCCCGAGCGGCCGACGTGCCGTTCTGTACGGAGCAGGTCATTTCCGCTGATGCCAGGCTGCCACACTGTGTCTTCGCGGCGGATGTGGACGGCGACGGGGACACCGATGTGCTCGCCGCGTCGTATGCCGGCGACAAGATCGCGTGGTACGAGCACGACGGTGAGGCACCACCGGGGTTCACCGAGCGGGTTATCACGACCGCTGCGAACGGGGCGCTCTCCGTCTTCGCAGCGGATGTGGACAACGACGGCGACATCGACGTGCTCTCGGCGTCTACGGAGGACGACAAGATCGCGTGGTACGAGCACGACGGCGAGTCGCCACCGGGGTTCACCGAGCGCGTCATCTCGACGACCGCGGACGGGGCCAAGTCCGTTTTCGCGACTGACCTGGACGGGGACGGTGACACCGACGTGCTGTCCGCGTCGGGCTTTGACGACAAGATCGCATGGTACGAAAACGACGGTGGTTCGCCGCCGGTGTTCACCGAGCGAGTGATCTCTGCCACCGCAGACTCTGCCCATTCCGTCTTCGCCACGGACTTGGATGAGGACGGAGACATCGATGTGCTCTCGGCGTCGGTGCTTGACGACACGGTCGCGTGGTATGAAAACGACGGAACCTCGCCGCCGGTGTTCACCGAGCGGGTGATTTCGGCCACCGCCGACGGCGCCTCCTCCGTCTTCGCGGCGGATCTCGACGGCGACGGCGACACGGATGTGCTTTCCGGGGCGCTCGGTGACGACACGATCGCGTGGTACGAGAATGATGGCGGCTCACCGCCCGAGTTCGCAGAACGGATCGTCTCGACAGCGGCCGACCATATCTGGTCAGTCTTCGCGGCGGATCTGGACGGCGACGGCGACGCCGACGTGCTCTCCGCGTCGAGTGACGACGACACGATTGCTTGGTACGAGAACGACGGGGTTTCGCCGCCGGGCTTCAGCCAGCGGCTTCTCTCGACCGCAGCCGACTACGCCGTCTCTGTCTTTGCGGCAGACCTGGATGGGGACGGGGATGCCGAGGTGCTCTCTGCGTCAGTGCGCGACGACAAGATCGCGTGGTACGGAAACTTCCTCGTGGCTCAATGCCGGCCGCCGCCGGCCCCGACGGAGCCGGGTCCGGCTGACGGCGCAACGGACGTCCGGCTCGATGCGGTTCTGACATGGACGTCCGTGACGTGCTGTCCTACGACATGGGACGTGTACGTGGGCACCGACAATCCCCCGACAACCCTGGTCTGCGACGACTCGGTGAGTCCAACCTGCGACCCGGGGCCGCTCGAGTGCAACACCGAATACTACTGGCAAGTGGTCGCCAGCTTCGACGGCAGCATCACGCCGGGGCCGGTCTGGTCGTTCACGGCGGAGCCGCAACCGGTCTTCACCGAGCGGGTGATCTCAACCGCGGCCGACACGGCCCAGTCCGTCTTCGCAGCGGACGTGGACGGCGACGGAGACACTGACGTGCTCTCCGCGTCATGGAATGACGCCAAGATCGCCTGGTACCAGAACAACGGAGCGTCACCGCCGGTCTTCACCGAGCGGGTGATTACGACCGCAGCCACCTCAGCCGCCTCCGTGTTCGCGGCGGACATGGACGGCGACGGCGACACTGACGTACTCGCGGCAATGGTGTATGGCCACAGGATCGCGTGGTACGAGAACGACGGGGCTTCGCCGCCGGGATTCATCGAACGGGCTATTCCGGCCACAGTCGATTATCCCCACTGCATCTTCGCGGCGGACCTGGACGGCGACGGAGACACCGACGCGATCTCCACTGCTCAGTCCGAAGACAGAATCACGTGGTACGAGAACGATGGGGCTTCGCCACCCGGCTTCACCGAGCGGGTGATCTCCACAGCGGCCCGTTTCACCAAGTCGGTTTTCGCGGCGGACGTGGACGGCGACGGAGACACCGACGTGCTCTCCGCGTCGCAGAGCGACGACAAGATCGCGTGGTACGAGA
>CAYMME010000197.1:0-14927 GCA_964391465.1 uncultured Planctomycetales bacterium | reverse complement strand
TCGCGTTCTACAACCCGCCCCCAGCGGCACCGCCGGCCGCGCGCGCCGCGGCGACGCGATCGATCGCGCCGGCCGGCTCTGCGGCGTTGGCCCCCAATCAACTCCCGGCGGACATGGACGATGCCGACAGAGTCTTTCCCTATTTCATTCAGAACCGTCTGCCCCGAGGCCTGAGTGGCATGCTGGTCGCCGCGGTCTTCGCCGCCGCGATGAGCACGGTATCGACGTCACTCAACTCGGCATCGACCGTGTGCATGCAGGACTTCTACCGACGCAAGATTCGACCGGACGCAGGTGACGCCGACGCGCTGTGGGTGGTGCGCCGTCTGACTCTGATATTCGGGGTCGTGGCGACGCTCGCGGGACTGGTGGTCACGTTGGTCAAGGCCGAAGCAGCCATCGACATCTGGTGGGACATTGCCGGCGTCCTGGGAGGCCCGTTCCTGGGGCTCTTCCTGATGGCGGTCTTGGTCCGCCGGCTCCGTGGCGTGCCGATCTTCCTTTCGGCCGTGGGCGGTGTGGTGGTCATTGCGTGGATCATCATGAGTGCACGGGGCTACTGGCCGGAGTCCGTCGAGTGGCTGGCGGCGTTGAAGTGCCCCTGGGACGGCAAGTTGGCCGGTCCGGCCGGGACCATGACGATGGTCGTCATTGCCGCCATGTTTGCCGGCTTCCGGGCGAGCAGACCGAAGGCCGCTCCGGTTGAATCGCCTGCGGCGCCGCCGCCTTCGCCCGCACCGGAGCCCACGGCGCCGTCGGTCCCGACGATGCCCCCCGACGCGGAGGAGTCGGAGGCACCGCGGTTGGATGACGAGTGACGACCGCGAACGCTCGAGAAGTCGAACACGAAAGCAGGGATGACAAGGTGAGACGGACGAACTTCCTTCGACGATGTGTTGTGTTGTTCTGCGCCGGGCTGGTTGCGTCCGGCAGTGCCGATGCCCAGGACGACGGCGCGAAGCAGGGGAGCAAGACCGCCGCCCCCGCCACGCGGAAGACCGCGGTGCCGCGTGGCACCGGCTCGGTCGGCCGCGAGAAGATCAAGCCCGTGCCCGACGCCGGCACGATTCCCGCCGTGCGGCTGTCCGAGCCGGACCGGCAGTGCGAGTTCCCCGACATCGCGGCCTTGACTGGCGGACGCTGGGTCGCCACCTGGGTCGAGCGCAAGGACGGGAAGGAGCGCGTCGTCGCCTCCGAACTCGCCCGCGACGCCGGCCCCGGCCGCACCGTCGTCGTCGACGACAGGCTCGACGCCTACCACGATGCCCGCGTCGTCCAGTTGCCGTCTCGCCTCGACAAGATCAACACCATCGTGACCTTTGCGGGACGCGACGGCGACAACTGGGACATCTACTGCACGATGCTGGACCCGAAGCTCGAGGTCATCGGTGAGACGAAGCGGCTCACCACCGACCCCGCCCCCGACCTCGCCCCCGCGATCACCACGTTCTTTCTCCCACCCCCAAAGGACAAGCCCGCCACCATTATCGCCTTCCAGAGCTTTCGTCAGGGCAACAGCGATATCTGCCTCGTGTCGGACCTGGGCTCCGGTTGGGGCAAGCCCGTCTTCGTGTCGAAGTCCGATGCCAATGACTGGGCGCCCTCGGTTGCGGCATTCCCCAACTATGGGGCCGTCGTCGCTTGGGACAGCTACGCCGCCGGCGACTACGATGTGATGCTTCGGCACATCGGGACCGCACTCACGGAGACCGTGCGCATCACGGACTCGCCTCGGGCGGAGTTCCACCCCTCGGTTGCCGTCGACCTGATGGGGCGGGTCTGGATCGCCTACGATGTGGCCGACCGCAACTGGGGAAAGGACTTCTCACCGGGAAGCGGGGTCGCGGCCGAGGGCAGCCGGGGTCTGCACGCCCGTCGCACCACGGAGATCCGCGCCTATCACCACGGCAAGGTCTACCAGCCCAAGGCGGGCCTCGGTGCGCTCGGGACCGGCGGGCTCGCCCAATTCGCCGAGATGCCGCACCTGACCATGGATGGGGCAGGCGGCCTGTGGATGTTCGTCCGCCATTGGAAGCAGCGGCGTCCAACCGAGATCTATGTCCTCTATGCCACGCGTCTGACGAAGGACGGCTGGAGCGAGCCCCATCTTCTGGCTGAGAGCGAAGGACGCAACAGTCAGCGCATGGGCGCGGCTTACGGGCGGGGCCGTCGCATCTGCGCCGTCTATGCCGGCGACGGGCGCGGCAAGAACCGTCCCGAGGGCCACGGTCCGGCGCTCAACTACTCGGTGCATCGGGCCACGCTCCCACGGCCCCCGCTCGGTGATGATTGGCACCGGATCCCGCTCGAGCCGGTCACCGTCAAGGAGCGAGCAGACGCTCCGTCCCCTCCGCCACGCTGGAAGGTGACCGTCGGAGACCAGGAATACACGCTGATTGCGGGGGACCTGCACCGGCACACGGACATTCGCGGCCACGGCGGCGTCGATGCCAGCATTCTCGACACCTACCGCTACGCCGCAGATGCGGCCGACCTCGACTTCGTTGCCACCACCGACCACAACCAAGCCGACGGCGGCAAATGGCTCGACGGCCTCCGCGACTATCAATGGTCCTTCACACAGAAAGCGGCGGATCTCTATCACCATCCGCCCGCGTTCCTGACCATGTACGCCTATGAGCACTCCCTCAAGACGCCGTCCGGCCATCGCAACATCATCTTCGCCGAGCGGGGCGGCAAGATGCGTCCGGCGTTCCGTTCGCAGAACCCCGACGACAACATGCCGGAGAATCTCTGGGGCTGGATGACCCAGAACGGCCAGCGCGTGGCCATCATCCCGCACACCTTCGCCGAGTCGAAGCAGGGGCGGGCGGAGTGGAACTGGGCCCCGCCCGAGTTCGAGCCCGTCCTCGAGATCTACCAAGGTGCCCGCAGTAGCTACGAACGGGGCGACGCCCCCGAAGGGCAGCGCCGGGGTAACAGCCAGCTCGAGGAGGGAGGCAGCTTCGCCCAGGACGCACTGGCCAAGGGCCATCGCTACGGCTTCATCGCTTCGTCCGACCATTTCAGCACGCACAACAGCTACGCGTACCTGTACGTCAAGGCGTTGGATCGCGAGTCGGTGCTCGAGGCCCTGCGCGCCCGACGGACCTACGCCGCGAGCGACAACATCCGGATCGAGGCCACCATGAACGGCCACATGATGGGTGAGGCGTTCGAGCTCAGCGGGGCCAAGCCCAAGCTACGGGTCCGCGCCGAGGCCAACAACGACATTCTTCGCATCGACGTCATTCGACAGGGTCAGATCGTCTTCGCTCGTGAGCCGAAAGCCAAGGCCGATACCTTCGAGTGGGCCGATCCCGATCCGATTACGGAGAAGCCCTCCTACTACTACGTCCGCGTCATCCAGCGCGACGTGGAAGATCCCCAAGGCGACCCCGAGATGGCCTGGGTGAGCCCGTTCTTTGTCACCGTCAAGTAAGGGTTTAGGGTTCGGGGTTCAGTGGAGGGGTGATCAGCACGAGCCTGTACGTGGAGGTTGTGTCGCATGCCGGACTTCATGCGCGTCGAGGACCTTGACGTTTACAGAAAGCTCTGTCGGTTGCACCTTGACGTTTGCGACTTGGCTCGAAGCTGGCCGGGCGAAGAACGATACGAACTGGGCTCGCAGATCCGGCGTGCGTCGAACAGCGCACCGGCAAACCTTGCCGAGAAGCACAGCGACCGCCACATCCGGAACAAGATTGAGGGCGTCAACCGCGCCAGGGGAGAAGCGCTCGAGACGATCCACCACTTGTACGTGGCATAGCTGAAAGGGTACATCTCGGATGAGACCTACGCGTCGTTCCGCGATCGCTACCAAGAATGCGTCCGGATGCTGAACGGAATGGAGCGAACTCTCGAGAAGCATCTTCCGGCATCGGCAAGAAGATGGCCATCCTCAGACGAACCTGAACCCTGAACCCCGAACCCTGAACCCTCCGTCCGAACCCTGTTCCCTACGAAACAGCGGAACGCGGAGCCGAGGCTCCGCGTTCCGCTTTGAGGTTCCCACAATCGCGGGTGATGATTACTTGACGAGCACGACCGGCCTCGTTCCGCCGAGGGTCTCGAAGATCTCCTGCAAGCCCGCCGCGTACTCCTCGATGGATGAGCCGCTGGCGAAATAGTGCTTGCCGTTTCCGAGATCCGCCAGATCTTCCATGAAAGCCGTATCGGCACCGGCTCCCACCGAAATCGTGTAGACCCGGATGCCGGCGGCCACGGCCAGTTCCACCTGATCCTCGGCGTACTGCTTGCCGAGCGACGAGGAGTTCTCACCGGCCGGTCCCTCGTTGGGGATGCCGTCCGTCAGCACGAACAGCACCTTGTGCGACATCGGGCGGGCGCGCTCTCCCGTCAGTTCCTCGATGCCCTTGCCGATGCCGCCGCCCATGTTCGTGCGCGGATCGAAGTGCCCGGCTTGCATGGTGAGCAGGCCATTCGTGCCGTTCAGGATGTCGTTGAAGTCCGTTGTCAGGTCGACGCGGTGATACGCTGTCGTCCCATAGATCTCCAGGGCCAGGTAGTCGTCCGTGTCCAGCTCCGTGAGGACCTCGGTCAGCCGCTCCACCGCGTCCTTGACCGCCTGCATCGGCTGCACCGGTGCGTCGGCCAGCTCCGGCACCTCATTGTTGTTCTCACGCCACTCCAGCAGGTAGTTCGTGAACGTCTTGGCCCCGAGGCGGTACCGGAAGTCGGAGTTCGCGTTCTCCATGCCCGTGTACGACGAACGCATGTAGCTGTCGATGTACTCGGTCCACGAGCCGCCGTCGAACGGGTAGTCGACCTTCCAGTCCAGCTCCGACGAGCCGACCCAGTTGTTGCCGTTCCCGCTGCCGGCCCCGGCCGCGTTCCAGCGGCCCTCCGAGTGCCCGCTGTTCCAGTCGGCCAAGCCCAGGGCCACGGCCGCGCGATACTTGTAGGCGCCGTCCGAGTCGTACGAGTCGGACATCAGCGCGTCGACCTCGGATTCGATGTAGCCCCGGTTGTACAGCATGTCCTCCAGCGCGCTGTCGCTCCAGTCCTGGTCGTACGGCAGATACCGCAGCCCATCGTCGCCGGTGGGGTCATAGTCCGTCGGGATGTCCGCGTCGCCGTAGTAGCTCAATCCGCCCCACGCGGTCGTGGCGTGTGTTTCGATGCCGATTTCACCGCCGGCCTTCGTAGCCACGGTGACGGCGGATGCGTCCTGGACGAGCGAGTCACTGGGCACTTGGAACGTGAACGTCTCGGTCTCCGACACGCCGTCCTCGCCGAGGGCGGTCTCGTCGAACTTGATTCCCGTAACGCCGGTTGTCGGGTCCGGTCCCACCGTTTCGACCGGGTAGCCGCCCTCGCTGCTGGCGGTCGACACGGCCGTGGCCACGGCGCTGTCCGGCAAACCGATCGTCAGATGGCTCAGGGCCGGCGTGCCGCCGGACGCGTCACTCGTCAGGTCGATGCTGATCTCGCTGAACCCGTTGCCCAGATCCGTGAGCGTCATCTGCGACGTGAACCCGACCCCGTCCGTGGCGGCAGCATCGTCATAGCTGTTGGTGTGGATCGCGTCGTAGACGTCGTCGAGATTGATCTCGGTGTCCTTGTAGCTTCGCAGCTCGGAGTCATCGGTGTGCGAGGCGGACAGGTCGGCGACGATCGAGATGTCACGGGGTACGAGGACGGCGATCGCCTGGGCATTGATTCGGCTCGTCGGGCTGTGCTTCGCACTGAAGAGCAGCGAGATGCCGGAATCGACCGTGTCCTCCGCGTGAACGGTGACCCGTACCGCGTTGGGGTAACTATCCGTGACCGTGAACTCCAGCGAGCCGTCGACGAACTCCGCCCGGCCCAGATCGACGTCCGCGTCGGCGCTGATCTGAACCTCGGTGCCGATCACCTGGTTCATTTCGTGCAGCGCATACTCGGTCGCCACCGCCCGGGCTTCCGCGACGTTCTCCTGCGTGAAGTTGGCAAGCTTTGCCGCCGCCGCCATTGCTGACGCGTCGGCGGTGCGTTGCAGCCCCGTCTTGACGTTGTACAGGTAGCCGAGGTCCAGCGCCAGTGACACGAACCCCAGCAGCATGACCATCGTGGCGGCCGCAATGACCGCAGCGACGCCCCGTCGCGCCCGAGTTGACCGTGTGATTCGCATGACTGTGACCTTCCCCCCGGATCGTACGAGTGCTGATAACCAGGCGAATCGAGGTTCGACTCACCGCCTCCTGAACCCGTCCCTCCGAGGGGAAGACGACTGCCGACGCTCCCTGCGCCGCAATCGTGCGAGATGAACCGCCAGGGAAAACATCCAATACAATGGGGTGAGCGTCAACTGCCCCTCGAAGAAAACGGAGAAGAGAGAAGTGAAAAAGTGGTTTGGGTCGGCCCGCGTGGGCCCAGGCGGGGGCGCCCGCCCTGCGGGCGCTGCTGTCGGCCCGTATTATCGCACCAGTTGGACCGGCTGATACACGAAGTGGCTCGGACCCGAGCCCGGTCCGGTAACGGCCGCGTCGTCGACCACGTAGGCCGGCTGGATCACCACTTCCTTCTTGTTCATCGGACCCGTGAGCTTCACGTTCAGAATACGGATTCCGGCGAACCCCACGATCGTGTACATGGCGTTGTTGCCCGGACCGCTGACCGCGTTGAACAGCACGATGGTCCGGGGCTGCCCCTTGATCGATTCGAGGTCGTCCTTGATCGCGGCGCTCAGGCCGGTGTCACCATTGAGCAGCAGCGTTCCGTTCGGACCCAGCGTCAGTTCACCCCCGTGGTAGGCCAGGTCCGCTTCCGAGACGCCGTCACGGATCTGCCGCGAGAGATCGGCCGTGCTGTTGTTGGACGAGCCGATATCGACCGTGCCGAAGTTGCCCGGCGGCAACTGGTAGGTACCGCCGCCCGGATACAAGTTCAGTTCCGAAATACCGTCCGAGCCGCCGCTCACGGTCTTGGTATCCGCATCGTAGGTGTAGTCGTCCCCGACGGAGAACGTGCCGGCCAGCAGGGCGTTCCACGTATCCACGTGGAGCGCCAGCGGAAGGAGCCCCGCATTGCCGGTCGTCGGAGTTACCTTGAAGCCGACGACGCCGTCCTTGAACGACGCCGTGGCCTCGGCGTCGAGGTCACTGCTTGCGTGGCCGAAGATCTGGGCGAAGAACAACTCCACCGGTCCGTTCCGCTCTGTGGTGCGCTGCACCCGGACACGTACGGTGTTGAAGCTCGAGGGGTTCGCCAGCGACAGGGATTCACTGAGGTCGGTCGGATTGCTCAAGTATCCGATGACCACGTCTCCGCTGGCGCTATTGGCTTCGTTGGTGTCGACTTCCGGGGCGACATTCATCACGGGATTGCGGACGGCGTAGTCCGCGGCCGCCAGCCGTGCGGCCGTCATTTCCTCGCTCATCTCCGCGGCTCCCGCGAGCCGGTCCTCGTCCAGCAGTTCCCATGCCGCCGCAAGCGCGGCCGCGTCCGCGGTGCGCTGCAATTGCGTGCGCGCCATCATCAGGTTCCCGAGATCCACGGCGAGGGCGGCCATGCCCAGCACAAGGAAGATCGTCACCGCGACAACGAAGATCACCGCGCCGCGCCGCTGAGCGTATGCATGTCGATCGGGTCTTGCGTTCATGACCGTTTCTCCTGATTCTGCGTGCGAGCCCGCAGGACGCGTACGATGGTTCCTCGCCACACGCCTAGTCGTCGTCGCCGAGACCGATCCACTCATCCAACCACCCGAGGTAGAACACGATCCTGGGCTGCGAGTCGACCGAAATCAGTCCGCTCTCGCCGTAGCGACGCACCTCGAGGATGGCCATTCCGGTCACGCGGTTGGCTCCGTAGGTGATCCAGGAATTCTCGACGGTGACGTCCGTGTTGTAGTCGTTCAGGTTGGCCAACGAGACGTCCTGCCCGATGGTCATGTCCCTGCCGAACTCGCCCCAGGTAGATGACTGACCGTTGACGATTGAGAAGCTCAGGACGCTTCCATCCGTCTCCAGAGTCTGGGTCCAGGTGATGATCTCGGCTTCCGTGCTCAGTTGCTCCCGGTCGATGCTCCGCCGACGAACGAGGTCATCACCGTTCCAGCTCTGCAACTGAAGACCGCCCGACACGAACTCCGGGTCCTCCTGGTAGTTCCAGGTCACCTGGGCGAAGTACGAGTCGACGTGGCCGAATGGCGACATCATCGTGTGAAACTGGGGCGCATCGAGATCGGTGTCCGGTGCATTCAGCACCAGCACCCAGTCTTCCTCGACTCGCACAATCGGCTCCTCGACTGGGGTCGTCGAGACGGCCGACGTTACCCATCCCAGCGTACCCCAGACGGCAGCCACGGCGATGAAGATGGCTGACAGACGCCGGCCGTGGCCGGCTGATGGCGATGAGTGATACATGCACGGCTCCTTTTGCAGCTTGGCGGCGCATGAGCGGTTCCGCCGCTTACATCGGCGGTACCTATTGTCGCGTCACTCTCGCTCCATTGAGGGTGAGTGCCTTGGAGAATCGGGGGGGGATCGCGCGACGGCGCCGCAGTGCCCGCGTCGGCTTGCTCCCCCTCGGCTCCGTACAGGCCGCGACGGTACCAGATTGCCCGACGCGTCCGGTCCCGCCTGTGCGAATCGCGCACGGAGGTGCCGCGTCGTGCACATGCTCCTCTTCATCACCACCTGGCTGCCTCGCTCGTCCGGCCCTCCGAGGGGGGGATTGCTGCGATGTCTGGTTTCGTCACCTCCACAGTGCGCAAAACCCGCAATGCAGTCATGTGATATAACTGTGAGCGTGTCAAACGCCGATCGCAGAAAGGCGAGCAAACCCTCGGCTTTTTGCAGCGTCCTATATACACAGAGAGAATACTCAGGCCCCCACGCCCGGCGCGTTGTCGGGTGGAAGGTGGGCCGTATAATGGGAGCGTGTCGGTGCCCCGAACGAGCGGAGCTCGATGGGTCTTGAGTCCCGGCTTGCGAGCATGGAGCCTTGTCGTTGCGCTCTCGCTGGGAATCGGAGACTCTGTCCGCGCCGACCAGGTCTGGCTCCGTGACGGTGCCGTCCGGGAAGGGATCATCATCGAGGATGCGGAGGGCCACATCGTCATCGAGGTCACGCGGGACGGCGTGACCCGGGCCGAGCGGATTCCCCGAGCCAAGGTGCAGCGCGTGGTGTGGGGTACGGTTCCGTCGACGGACGCGTTGCTGAAGCCGCCGAAGACCCCCGCCGACGAGCTTGCCGAACGGGCCCGCATTGCCGAGCTGACCGGCACCGCCCGCGCCCACTACGACTTCGCCGCTTGGTGTGCCGAGAAGAAGCATCACGCCGAGGCGGTCGAAGCGTTCGAGACCTCTGCGAAGATGGATGCCGCCCTGGCTGCCGACGCCTTGTATCGGGCGGTCCTCTCGCTCGTTGAGCTCGAGCAGATCGAG
Source organism: uncultured Planctomycetales bacterium (assembly GCA_964391465.1). Lineage (GTDB taxonomy): Bacteria > Planctomycetota > Phycisphaerae > UBA1845 > CAYMME01 > CAYMME01. The sequence goes on along the minus strand of CAYMME010000197.1, from coordinate 5,535 downwards.
CGAGCCAAGGGGCTGCTCGTCGAGCTCGTCCGCAACAACCCCCGAAACCACACGGCCGCGATCCAACTCGGGCGGCTCGAGGCCGACAACGCGGCTCGTGTGGCTACCTTGGTCTCGCTGGCCGTCGAACGCTTCAACAAGGGCGAGCACGCCGCGTCCGTCTCCACGCTCGTGCGGCTGGCAAACATCAAGGACCCCACCCAGGTGGCCGACGCGGCCCGCCGGCTGCGGTCACTTACCGGCCTCTCCATCGCCGAGTTCATCGTGGAGAACCGATTCGGTGCCGGCTGTCCCACTTGTAGCAAGGCCCTGCGCACCGGGCTGGTCAACTGCCCGCAGTGCAAGGGAACGGGCATGATGTCGCCCGATCGCGAGGCTCGAGCCGATTCCGGTGTCCGAGCAGCGGCCCCGGACGGCCGGCTGGTCGGCAATGGCGGGATGCCCTGCAAGACCTGCCGCGGATTCACCTATATAATCTGCCCGCGATGTGGTGGGGTGGGGCGTGATTTCGGCGTGATCGGCCTCGCCGAAAGAGATGTCATGCGCGCCCGGCTGGAAAGCGAGGTCGAGAAAGCGTGGGGCCACCTCGTCGAACCACTGCTGACCGGAAAGAAGGAGTTGATTGCTCCCCTCGCAGAGGATATCCTATTGGGAGCAAAGAGGTTGCAGTACTTCCTCGATGCCCTGGAGACGCAAGTGGCCCGGGAAGACGAGGATTGGCTCGGCGCGATCCGGGAGCGGCGCAAGGTTGTGGGCGACCTCGTGGACCGAGCCGAGGCCGTCTACGCGGACAGGACGCTCGAGCGATTGGCCGAAGCCGACCGCATCCAGTTGGAGAAGCTCCTGCTCGACGATGACACGCTGGTCAGCGAGATTACGGGACGAGCGGTGAGCCCCTCGGAGCCTGCTCCCGCCCCCGACCAGCCGTCCTCCCGCCGCAGCGACGATGCCGACCCGGAGCCGCCCGGCACCAGCCGCCGATGAACCGATTCGACCAGGCCATCCCGTTCGAGCCCGCAGGCGCGGGCGGAGCCGCCCGAGAGGACGAGGGCTCCGCTGCGGTGCGCGACCCCGACACCCGGCTCATGCTCGAGTTCCAACAGGGCCGAGTGGATGCGTTCGAACAACTGGTCCTGCGCAATCAGTCCAAGGTCCACTCCGTCATCTACCGCTTCCTCGGGGATCGAAGCGCCTGCGAGGATCTGGCCCAGGATGTTTTTCTGCGGGTCTTTCGCAGTGCAGACCGCTACGTCCCCAGCGCGAAATTCAGCACGTGGCTCTACCGAATTGCGGCGAACGTTGCTCTGAACGCGATGCGGTCCCTCGGGCGAGGGCGGCCGGTGTCCCTGGAGATCGAGAGCTCGTCGGACGGACAAGCGTTTCAGCGGGACATACCCGACACGCGGTACGCTGAGCCCCACGCCGGTCTCGAGCGTGCCGAGCTTGCGGGCCAGGTCGGGGATGCCATCGCGCAACTCCCTGACAAACAACGGATTGCGATCATTCTCAACAAGTACGAAGGGCTCTGCTACGAGGAGATCGCTGCTGTCTTGGACTGCTCGACCATGGCGGTGAAGAGTCTCCTTTCCCGGGCCCGCACCAATCTCAAGGATCGGCTCGTCCGGTATCTCTCCGGGGGACCGGCACGGGCTGGGGCAATCACCAACGACGACGCGGAATCTGCGGGTGCGAAGGAAATAACTTGCCGTAACCCGTCATCGGAGCGAAACTTGTCGCGACGCGCAGGGTTTGCCCATAGGAAGCATCGCTCCAGGCCACCAGATCCGGCCGAGGCGAGTTAGACAGGTAGGGCAATGAATCACCTTAACTCGGATATCCTGGTTCCATACCTCGATGGCGAGCTGTCGGCCGAAGAGATGACCCGATGTCGGACGCATCTCGATGCATGCCCATCGTGTCGGGACGAGGCCGAGCGATTGACGGAGGTATGGGGCCTGCTCGATGCGGCTCCCGAGCAGCCGGCCGTCCCCGAGGGTTTCGCTGCTGCCGTCGTTGCCCGAGCGAGCGAGGAAGCTTCCCGCGAGGTCGGCGAGCCCAGTCGCAGATCACTACTTCGGCGCATCGCCGTTCCTCTGGCCGCCGCTGCCGCCGCTGCCGCCGTGGCCCTGTTGGTGTTCTACCGACCCGGCCCGAGCGACCGTGCGGCGGACCCAATGCCGACGGGCAAATTCGCCGTCGGGGACCGGAAGGCTGCACCGCCGTCCCCGACCAGTAGCGATATCGAGTTGATCCTCGAGAACCGTGAGGTGCTCGACGTCATGCAAGAGTATCCGGACCTGATCGAACACTACGACCTCTTGCGAGCAGTAGATCGTGCGTTGCAGGATGAGCAGATCACGTTGTGACAACATGACCGCGTCGGTCCCACGGCCCATGCCGCTCGGGTCGTGGACCGCCTGCGCGGCCTTCGGCCTGTGCGTCGCCGTTGCGTCCGGCGCATTCGCTCAGCCGCGAGCTGCCGCTCGGCCCGAGCGGGATGTGACCAAGAAGGCACGCCCGGCGGCCAAGGCTCCGGACGCCACGGCCAAGGCGGGCAAGCCCGCTACGAATGCGCCCAAGCCCGAGCCGGAATCGCCCGAACGCACCAAGCTGCTGCGCACGACCTGGCAGCGGTGGAGAGGTCTCGAACCCGGGCAACGCAAGCAGTATGTCGAGATCCTCCGTCGCTACGCCCAGGCTCCGGAGCAGTACAGGAGGGCCGCAGCCGAGATCACCGTCCTCAAGGAGAAAGACCCTGAGGCCCTCGACCGCCTCAGAGATCTCCTCCCGAAGGTGAAGAACTTCGTGGCCTCGCTGACTCCCTCCGAGAGAAGCCGCCTCCGAGCCATGACACCCGAGGAACGTGCCCGCTGGATCGCTCAGCGCATCGCCCGCGAGCGCCTCAAGCAGAAGTCGCCCCCTCCGGCCCGGTAGCCTCCCTGCGACTTGGTCCCTCTGCTCTTCCCACCGTCTTTTCCACGCGTTTCTGCGTTGTCACCGGATCGTTTCCCGGACCTGCTCTAGCTAAAGGCCGCAGCCGGCGGGGACGATGAACCCAATTGGTCGTCGTACCGGACAGGCGTGCATGCATCGCGTTGGCAGCGGGCAGTGGAGCCCGGCGTACGCCCGTTTCTCGGTCGGGGGGAGTGATTCGAGGGCTTGACCTGATGCCATCGTCCGCGCGTCCGTTGCGGTATCTGCGCATCGTCGATGATGATGCGAGCCATCGTTGGCTCATCAAGGAAGCAGTTGAGGCAGACTCTTCGCTGGACTTGACCGTCCTCGAGCACGCAGACCTCGATGCGTTTTGCGCATCCGTCGAGGCCGACCCGCAGGCCGCAAGCGTCGTTCTGCTGGACAACAGGATCGGCGCCCTCTGTGGTGTTGACGTATTGCCCGATGTGATCCGGCAGGGGGGTGGGCCTGTCATCCTGCTCACCGGGCACGGTGACGAGGAGGTCGCCGCATCCGCCATGCGCGCCGGTGCATCCGACTATCTCGTCAAGTCGCGGATCTTCTCAGACGCGGACATCCTGCATCGTTCCATCCGTGGCGCGATCGAGCGGTTCGAGCTCGAGCGGCAGAACGCCGGCTATCAGGAGGAGCTCGTTGCCAAGAACCGGCGCCTCGCCCAACTGTACGAGCTGTCGCACACGTTCGTGGACAACGTGTCGCACGAGTTCCGCACGCCGCTCGCCGTGCTCAAGGAGTTCAACTCGCTCCTCCTCGACGGCTTGGCGGGTGACCTCAGCGAGCTGCAGCGTGAGTACGTCCAGATCATGGCCGCCAAGGTCGAGGACCTCATCATCATGGTCAATGACCTGCTCGACGCGAGCCGGATCGAGTCGGGCATGGTCGGCGTCGCGAGAATGCCCTGCGCCGTGGCCGACATCATCGACTCGGTGTGCGTCACGCTCGATGCCCGCGTCGGATCCGGCAAGGTCGAACTGCGCATCGACGTCCCGGACGGACTCCCGGATGTGTACTGCGATCCAGAGAAGATCGGCCGTGCCCTGATCAATCTTGTCGTGAACGCGATCAAGTTCTCGCCCGAGAACGGTGTTGTCCGAGTGGTTGTGCCCGAGCCCCGGTTGCACTCTGAGGACATCGAGTTTCGCGTCACGGACTGCGGGCCCGGCATCCCGCCCGAGAAGGTCGACGCAATCTTCGAGCGGTTTCGGCAAGTCGGCGACTGCAACTCGGCGACGAAGGGCTTCGGCCTGGGTCTCAACATCGTTCGTGAATTGGCCCGGTTGAACATGGCCTCGGTCGGCGTCTCGAGTGTCCTCGGATCGGGTAGTACGTTCACTCTTGCCGTGCCCGTCTATGAGCCGCGCCTCATCCTTCAACGCTACCTCGAGCACCGCACCCAACTTGGCTCGGAGTCACACGGTGTGACCCTGATCAGCGTGCGCATCAGTCACGAAGAGGCGACACGGCGGGCCGAGACGGCCGACTTCCTGAACCACTCGCTACGGCCTCACGATCTGCTCCTTCCCGGTCGCGAGGAGGGGCAGTACTACATTGTCGCTGCTGTCGATGAGGGGCACGCGATCATCCGCCGGCTGCAGGAGGCTTTCGAAACGGTCTATCAGGGGATGCCTTCCGGGCGCATTCCCGCCATCGACCTTGAAGGTCTCGGCACGTGGACGGTCAACACGCGAGCCGACGAGCCGGCGGTCGTGCGGCAGCTCGAGTCCATTATTCTGGGAAGCGAGGTGCCTGCTCATGTCTGACGCGATTCTCCTCGTGGACGACGAACCGCATCTTCTCCTCGCGACTTCCCACCGGCTCCGCGCCTCCGGGTACGAGGTAGCCACGGCCCGGGGCGGATTCGAGGCCTTGGCCGTCGCCAAGCGGACGCCGTTCGACCTGGTGATTCTCGACGTGGGCATGCCCGAACTCGACGGGCTGGAAACCTTCACTCGTCTGCGGGCATTGCCCGCCTACGCGGACGTGCCCGTCGTCTTCCTGACCGCCAAGATCCAGCCCGAGATTCGTGGGCGTGCGATGGACGAGGGGGCACGCTTCTTCCTGCAGAAACCAATCGATTCCGCCATCCTCCTGGAGGCGATTCAGGAGGCGCTGGCTGAGCGAATGGCGTCGGTCCAGGCGTGAGCGTTCAGCGAAGAGAGCCTCCGCCGCCGCAACGAGAGGCGGCGCGTGCCGAGGGCCGACCCCGAAAGGTGCTCTGAGATGAACCGATCCGCTCGACCCCAGAGCATCGTTGCCCCGGCACCCGAGTCGAAACGATGGTGGCGGCCGTTGGGGTGGGCCGCGGCCTTCGCCGCATTCTGCGTCGTGCTCCTGCTGCCTGTCGCAGGCGGCGCCGACACGCCGCCGTCGGCCGGCGGCGGCGCGCACACGTTCCTCGAGTGGACCGCCCGCTGCGCTGCCGTCCTCGTCGGCGTGCTCGCGTTTGTGCAGTACCGCCTTACGCGAAGACTCCCGTTGCTGGTGATTGGCGCGATGTTGACCTGCGTCGGGGCGATGGATGCTTTTCAAGTGTTCGCCGCCGACCGCCGGATCTGGGTC
>CAYMME010000196.1:0-14964 GCA_964391465.1 uncultured Planctomycetales bacterium | reverse complement strand
TTCAGTTGGATGTCGACGCTGCTGTAGCTGCAGTCCAACTCCGAGCCGGTGAAGATGAAGGCGTCCCCGCTGGCCGGGTGGATCGGCGCCTCGGGCTGCACGGCCACGAGCTGCGGCGCCGGGCAGTAGTCGTAGCCCCACGCGATCACGTCCACGTCCATCTTCTCGACATAGTCGTTGCCCGTGTCGGCCGGCTCCACATCCGTGCAGAAGATCGGATCCGGGGCCAGGTCCAGCGTCGCCGTCGTGAAGATCCGCATTCCGTCCACGGACTTCTCCACAGCGGCGCACTCGGTGGCACTGTAGTCGTACGTCGCGAGCAGGTTGCTCGCCCCGTCGCCCTCGCCCAGGTACAACCGCACTTCCTTCGCGGCGTCGTCGATGCACAGCAGGTAGCATGCGTACTGGTCACCGCCCGTGCCGAGATCGGCATCGGCAGCCAGGATGCAGTCACCGCCCACGTTCGCCTGGCAACACGTCGTCGTCGTCACGTCGACGCCACCGTATGTGCCGTCGCCGGCTGCGCACGCGTCGTCATCGATTACGTCGCCTCCAAGCCCGAGGATCGGTTTGACGCCGTCGACGATGATCGCCCACGCGACCGGTGCGTTCTGGCGTTCCAGGATCAGATGCAGCACCTGGTCCGGGTTGTCGAGAATGAGCCGCACCTGCGCCTCCGCGTAGGCCGGTCCGTCCGCGAGATCCCATACGCGGTCTGTGTCGGGGTTGATTCCGTTCGGCAGGCACCTCAGGCCGTTGCCATCCCTCTGCCGACCGCCGAGCCCGAGGTAGTTCTGGCTCTGGTCCGTTGTGCGAGTGAACTCGGCCGCGTAGCCGTCCTCCGACTCGCCGATGCTGCTCGTGAACAAGTCGAAGGTGTTGTTGCCGGTGTTGGTGAGGCCGTTCTTGAGTTCGCCATCACCGTTCCAGTCAGCGCCGACGGGTGCCGGAACGGGAGGGAAGCTCTCCATCGCCACCGCGTTGAACTGCACGCCGTACTTCGGAATGGTCGTTGTCGTGAAGCCCTGGAACCCCGCCTCGAGCGTGAAGTCACTGATCTGGATGTCCGTGTTGGTCGACACATCGCCGGTCACCGTCCCCAGGAGGTCCGCCGTCACCGCCGAACCTGCGTCCGGCTCCAGCGCGATGGGCGCCCGGATCCGCGAGATGTGGAGGTAGTGAAGCGTCGTGGTGTCATGACGCACGCAGAACCCGACGTCGAGCAACGCCGCGATGGGCGAGTAGATGTTGGGATGGTTCTGGAGCCCGTCGGCCGGATTCCCGTTCGTGTCGAGGATCTGCCCGTAAAGGATGTCCCGCACGTACGTGGCCATGTCGAACGGTTGCTCACCGGCGTCGTCGATATCCCCATCACCGTTCAGATCCATCCCGTCCGGATAGGGGAAGTCCGGCCAGGTCGCCTCGTGCCACGCCTGGTCGCCGAGATCGCCCGGCTGCAACAGGGCTACGTCGCCGGTGGGCAGAATCGGAATGAGGAAGCCGCTGAGAGCGCTTCCCTCGACGATCTCGGGCGTGGAGTTCACGCTGTCCGTGCGCGAGAAACGCGCCTCCGAGCCCGCGATATCCTCGGTGTGGAACATATTCATGAAATGAAACGGGCGGCCGCGATGCTCCTCGTTCAGCGTGTCCGCGTTGCCGATGTTGTAGTAGTACCTCGGGTGCCCCTGGCCATGCTGGTTCCCCCGAGAGTTGTTGTACATGCCGGCCTCGTTCTCACCGGTCCAGCCGGGGTGGTCGACGATGTCGTACATCTCCCAGGTCAAGGTCTGACCGTCGCCCCAGATGTCGGTGGTGACCGTGTAGTCGAGATCGTATTGACTCAGGTCGATGCCCGTGAACATTCCCGCCGATCCCCACTGCCATTCGGCCACACGACCGTCCCACATGCGCCCGTTGAGGGCCCAGAGCATGCTGCTGCCGGTCAGCCCCTGTCCGCGCGTGTAGTGGTGGTACACGTACTCATCCGGCTGGTTTCCGTACGGCGTGTTCATGTCGAACCCGCCCTGCGTCGTGGGTGTGCCCGTCGCGACCAGCGTGCCGGCGCCCAGGCTACCCGCTGCCGGCGGGGCCCCGAGGGCGGTCTCACATCCCACACCTCCGACCGGTGTCAGATCCGGATACCCGATCCCCAGGGAACCGTAGCCGGCGTTTCCGTAGACGGTCTGGATCGTGGAATCGCTGTCGAGGTTGCCCCAGATGTCTCCGCTGATCGACTCGGCGGAGATGGACCAGTCATCGCCGGTGTACGGCAACTGGTCCGGCCCGGGGAACATGCCGCCGAAATTGCGGTCGATGCCGGGGCCGCCACTGCCGTCGCCGACGTACAACGAATCCGTCATCGTCACGGGTGCGTACTCGCCGCCGAAGGTGCCGGGCTGGGCTGCGGCGGGCGCGCTCCACAGCCCCACGGCAAGCAGCACCGCAAGGCACGATGTCAAGAGCCTGCCTCTTTCCTGTGTCACCATTTTGCTCTCCTTTGCTCGAAAGGGTCGGACGCTGACGTGCCGCCCGACAGATCACCAGTACGCCAACACATGAGATACGATGCAGTCCGGGCGGACCTTCACGCGCACCGCAGCGAATACGCTTGTCGGTGTCCTTCACCCGAGTCCCATCGACCTGATGGATCGGTGCTACGCCGCTCTGACCGCACGATACATCCCCTCACTCGAAACTCACCTCAGCACACGCAGGAAAGGGTATGGACCCTTCTCCTCCTTATTGCTCCTCGGCAAGACATGTGTACCTTCATCTATAAGCCTACTCCGCCCGGAGGGACGGCGTCAAGCGAAAAAAAACCGTAGCCGCCCGACATGCGGCGTGCCGACACGCTGGACGTGGTTTCACATCCGTCCGAAGTGAAAACGGAGCACACCTGTTCCGCCCGGAAGGGCTCTTGGCAGCGAGATCACGGGCACTCCCAGTGCGGTCTGTCGCCAAGGCCCAGCCTCTGCCACTGCCGCTCGCCGTCGGTGCCGTTTCACGCGTTTCCGAACCGATTCGCGTCGGTCGGATTCACCTGACCATCGAGGTTCAGATCCGCTCGCAACACCACCGCGGTTTACGGGCATGTGCAGTCCGGCGGGGCTCCGATGCCCTGGCCCTGCCATTGGACCGAGCCACTCGTACCGTTCCACATGTTCCCGAACCGAGTCGAGTCGGCCAGACTGACCTGACCGTCACAGTTGACATCCGCCACGTACGTGTTCGTCGGATGCGGGACGTTGTTGAACTGGTTGCCGAATTCCGTCGAATCGGCAAGGCTCATCTGGCCGTCCTGGTTCACGTCACCCGGCATCCAACCAAGATGGAAGCAGATGTCCGTTGCCGGAGCCGTCGGCGCACACGCCGGCCGAACAGACAGGACCACCGTCGTCCACTCCTGCAGCGGAACCGGGGCATCGAGCGTCACCGTGTAGATGCCGCCACCTTGCGCGGCGATCGTTGCCGAGGTCGGGCCCGGGGTCGGGCTCGTCACGCAACTACCGGTCTGACTTACGTCTCCGTTCAGTTGGATGTCGACGCTGCTGTAACTGCAATCCAACTCGGAGCCCGTGAAGACAAAGGCGCTCGGCGAGTACTTGATGGGCGCCTCGGGCTGCACGGCCACGAGCGCCGGCGCCGGGCAGTAGTCGTAGCCCCACGCGATCAGGTCCACGTCCATTTTCTCGAGATAGTCGTTGGTTGTGTCGGCCGGCTCCACGTCGGTGCAGAACAGCGGGTTCGGAGCCGGCTCCACCGTGGACGTCGTGAAGATTCGCATCCCGTCCACGAACTTCTCCGCAGCGGCGCACTCGGTGGCACTGTAGTCGTACGTCGCGAGCAGGTTGCTCGCCCCGTCGCCCTCGCCCAGGTACAACCGCACTTCCTTCGCGGCGTCGTCGATGCACAGCAGGTAGCATGCGTACTGGTCACCGCCCGTGCCGAGATCGGCATCGGCAGCCAGGATGCAGTCACCGCCCACGTTCGCCTGGCAACACGTCGTCGTCGTCACGTCGACGCCACCGTATGTGCCGTCGCCGGCTGCGCACGCGTCGTCATCGATTACGTCGCCTCCAAGCCCGAGGATCGGTTTGACGCCGTCGACGATGATGGCCCACGCGACGGGTGCGTTCTGCCGCTCCAGGATCAGATGCAGCACTTGGTCCGGGTTGTCGAAAATGAGCCGCACCTGCGCCTCCGCGTAGGCCGGTCCGTCCGCGAGATCCCATACACGATCTGTGTCGGGGTTGACACCGTTCGGCAGGCACCTCAGGCCGTTGCCATCCTTCTGCCGGCCGCCGAGTCCGACGTAGTTCTGACTCTGGTTCGTCGTGCGGGTGAACTCGGCCGCGTAGTCGTCCTCCGACTCGCCGACACCGCCCGCGAACTGATCGTACACGTTGTTGCCGGTGCCGGTGATGCCGTTCTTGAGTTCGCCGTCACCGTTCCAGTCGGCGCCCACGCCCGTGTTCCCTTGGGAGATCATGGCGGTGAAGGGCTCCAGGGCCACCGAATTGAACTGCACTCCGTACTTTGGGACTGTGGTCGTGAAATAGCCGATATTCAAGATCTGCTCGATGAAAGAATCGGTCACCATGATGTCGGTGTAGGTCGTGATGTCGCCCGTCTGCACGCCGTAGAGGCCCGCGGTCACCAGCGAATCCGACCCTTCGAGATCGTCGGCCACCACGACCGGCGCCTGCATCCGTAGAATCTGAAGGTATCGCATCTTTAAGAAGGATTCATCAAGATAGTGGCGTACGCAACCGGCGAGGGCGTCGAAGTAGAAGGCGCCGCCGTTCGCCGCGGCCATGTTCGGATGCGGCTGGTATCCGGGCGTAGCGTGGGCCGGGTGGTCCGCTCCGTCGAGGAGCTGGTTGTACACGATCTCCTTGACGTAGGTAGCCATGTCGAACGGCTGTTCTCCGGGATCCCCGATGTCGCCGTCCCCGTTCAGGTCCATGCCGGTCGGGTACGGGTGATTCGGAAACCTCGCCGCGTGCCACGCTGCGTCGCCCAAATCCCCCGGCTGGAGCGCTTCGATGCTGTCGGGCTTGCCGTTTTCGTCGGCGTCGACCAAGGGGATCATGAAACCGCTGAGCCAGGTCTGATCCACCATGGCCTCCGTCGCGTTGCCGCTGTCGGTACGAGAGTACCGGTCCTCCGAACCCGGGACGCCCCTCGTGTGGGACAGTTGTGATATGTCCACCTGGTGTCTGCGGTGTTCGTCGTTGAGCGGGTCATCGTTGGCGAGGCGGAAGAAGTATCGGGGATCCCCCTGGCCGTGCTGGCCGGCCCGGGCGGCGTTGTACAGACCGCAGTTGTTCGTCAGCGATCCGTCGGGTTCGTCGTCGTCGAGCTCGTACATCTTCCCTTCCTGAACTTCCCCTCCGCCGTGCCAAATGTCGGTCTCGAGGGTCGGGTCGAGATCGAAGAGGGTCAGGTCGACGCCGGTGAGCATGGCGCCCGCGGCATACCCCCATTCGGCGAGCCGCCCGTCCCAGAGCCGGCCGTTCATGGCGATTCCGAAAGTATGATCAAACACGCCATTATACCGAGTGTACATGTTGTACACGTACTCGTCCAGGTCGCCCCTGTACACGGTATTGAGATCGAAGCCGCCCGGTGCCGTCGGCATGCCCGTGGCCGTCATCGTACCGGCACCCAATGCACCGCCGACAGGAGGCGGCGCGAACGAAGCAAGACATGGAAGCCCGGTTCCGTCCCAATAGGGCTGCCCCACCGAGCCGTAGCCCTGGTTGCCCCACATCGTCATACCGTCGGGAAAGGTGCCGCCCGGACCGTCCCACATGTCCCCGTCGACGAACTCGCCCGAGGGCGCGGTGGTGGAGATCACGACTTCGTCGCCGGTGTACGGCAACTGATCGAGGCCGGACCACATGCCGGTGAAATCGCGGTCCACCGCGAGCCCTGCGCCGCTCCCGACCATGAGTGCATCCGTGGCCGCTACCGGCGGATGCTCGCCCCCCCTCAAGAGGGGGGGCGAAGCGAAGGCGAACCGAGGTCCCGCGCCGAGCGCGGCGATCACACAACCGGTCAACGCACCTGCGTTCCTGGCTTTTCGCATCGTCTTTTCCCTTTCTACTTTTTGGATGGGGCCTCGTTCCCGCGCGTGCCGAAGCATCACGATGTGCGGAAGGAGAGATGGGCCATCTTTCTCCTCATACTCCTGCTTCGCTCCGGCTGCCGCGCAACCGAAAACATGCTTCCTATTCGAGTCTACCGGGCGCCCCGGACTCGTGCAAGCACTATCCAGCGGTTGCTTTCCCTGGTGCGTGCACGTCCATGAGCAGGGACGTCGAGTCCGCTGCAAGTCCCCGGAACGAGGCGATCGAATTCGCGTTCCCGCCCGTAGGAGGCCGATCGGCGCCGCGCCTGAAAGGGTGCACACCTTTTTCGGGTCACTCCACTCGGCGCCGCAAGCGCCCGAGCCGTCGCATGGCGGGCACTGGAGTGCGTTCGACGGGCCGGCAGATGCCGGGTTCTTGGCGGATTTCTTCCTTGACATGATCAGCGGGTTGGGTTATGGGTGTAATAGAGTCTCGTTGCGGCCCGTCAATTCTCCAGCGACCGCGGGTGCGTGGTGGGGCTAGAGAGAGGGAGAAGGAAGATCGCTCCTCGCGTTTCTTCCTCGGTGAACAGGACAGCGTGTGCGGTTCCGTGATGGCGGGCGGATGAGATCCCTTCGGGCCTCGCGCCTGCTGACGTGGCCGCCGCCTTTGGTTAGGCGTGCGGAGTACTCTTTGGAGGAGGCAGGTTCAATGTCCCGATCTCTCAAGACCGTCTGTGTACTGTTGTGCTTGGCCATGCCGGCGTTCGCCGATCCGACCGGCGACACATACTATGTCTCAGGGCTGAGCTTCCCCGACGACTATACGGCTCAGCCCGTCACGTTCGGAGTTCCCAATCCCGAGCTGGTCGGCACCGATATGAATGTGTCGGAGACGTCGACTCCGTTCGCCGGTATTCCGGGTGGACTGAATGTCACCTTCCCGGACCAATCCGTGCACAACAATCCGGCATTCGTGCAACCGGGCGCCGACATCCTCGAATTCACTTTCGAAACCGTGAGCGGAAATCGGCTCAGCAACAATGCGGCCGGCTTCGGCCTCGCCCTCTCTGACATCAACTGCCAGAACCTGCTGCCGGGCGAATTCCCGCAAGGCCGCGACAGCACCGCGTTCATCTACTTCACCCACGATGGAGCCCCCCTCGCGCTCCCCCCGAACGTGCAGGCCAGCTTCGGTGTGTCCGTTGGGCCGCACCCTACGAATGCTGCGGTCCCCCAGGTGATCTACTTCGTGAGCGACGTGGGCGACTTTGACGACACGACGGACTACGCGACCAACGAGATCGGGCTCGACCTCAGTGTGCCCGCCAACTTGGCCTTGATAGAGTTACTCATTGGCGCTCCCGGCGTCATCAACGACTTGCATGCGGGTGTCATCATTGACCATGTTCCGGAGCCCGCGACGATGACCCTGCTCGCGGCTGCCGCGATCCCGCTGCTGCTGCGTCGCCGCGGTCGCAAGAGCTGAACGCGGCAGACCGAGAGTACATCCGTAACGTGACAACGTGGCTCGTGCCGGTGCGTCTGCGCCGGCACGAGTCTCTTTTTGCGCCGACCGCGTGGCCTGTGTTCGTGCTCCCACCTTCGAGTAGGCGAGGCGCCCGCCGTACCTCCTGCACCGCACACCGTCCGCACGCCCGTTGTGGCTGCGCCGCAGCGCAGCTAGAATCGCGCGGCGGGCTCCGGTCCGCCGGGGGATGTGATGACCCGATCCGTCTACCTCGAAACCATGGGCTGTCAGATGAACGTGCTCGACAGCGAGCTCGTCATGGGGCAGCTTCGCGCCCTCGGTTATGAGCCGACGACGGACACGCTCACGGCCGACGTGGTGCTGCTCAATACCTGCTCGGTCCGCCAGCATGCCGAGGATAAGGTCCTCTCGCGGTTGGGCGAGCTGCGCAGACGCAAGCAAGATCGCCCGGACCTGATCGTAGGCGTCATCGGGTGTATGGCCGAGCGTGACGGACCGGGGATTCTCAAGGCCATGCCGCACGTGGACCTCCTGTGCGGTCCGGGTGAGCTGAACCGGCTCCCGGCTCTGCTCGTCGAGGCGACCGAGGCGCGTCGTCGGGCCGTCGCCACCAGCAGCGAGCACAGTCGGGCCACACCCGCGGCCGAGCGAGCCCAGCTCTTCGACAGCATTGAGGCCCTTGACCGCTCGCGCTCACCGGCTCCGGGCGCCGGCGTCCTCCAGTCGTACATTCGCGTCCAGCGCGGGTGCGACAAGTTCTGCACGTTCTGCGTGGTGCCGTTCACGCGCGGGCCCGAGCGCAGCCGGCCTCCGCAGGCCATCGTCGACGAGGCCCGGATGCTGGCTGATCGCGGTGCGAAGGAGATTACGCTGCTGGGCCAGACCGTGAACAGTTACGTCCACAATGTGTCCGGTCGCACCGTCCGTTTCGCTGAGTTGCTCGAACGCGTCCACGACGTGCCGGGGATCGAGCGCCTCCGCTTCGTCACCAGCTCGCCGAGTGACTTCACGGTTGATATCCTGGAAGCCATGCGCGACCTCGATAGGGTCTGCGAGTACCTGCACCTGCCTGCCCAGAGCGGCTCGGACGCGGTCCTGCGACGCATGAAACGTCAGTACACGGTCCAGCAGTACGTGGATCTGGTAGACCGCGCGCGGAACATCGTGCCCGACATCGCCTTGGCCGGCGACTTCATCGTCGGGTTCTCCGGCGAGACCGACGACGAGTTCGAGCAGTCCTGCCGGCTTGTCGAACGGGTCAGCTACAAGAGCGTCTTCGTTTTCAAGTACTCGCCGCGCCCCGGCACCGCCGCCGATCGGAACCTGGCCGACGACGTTCCCGACGGCGTCAAGCGCAGCCGCAACCTCGCGCTGCTGAAGCTTCAGGAGCGCATTGCCGTAGCCGCCAACCAGCGATTGGTCGGCCAAACCCAGGAAGTGTTCGTGGAGGGCTACAGCAAGGCCGCGATCAAGGCGCAGCAGGCCGAGCAGGAGCGAGGGCAGGAGGTCGGCTGGCGACGCTCCGACCAACTCACCGGCCGCACCCGCCGCGACCAGATCACCGTCTTCCACGGCGACGAATCCCTCATTGGCCAGACACTCCGCGTTCGCATCACCGCCGCCACCGCCTTCACCCTCCACGGGGTGCGAGTCGACGAACCCATCACTGCCCCCGCGTCCGTTCCCCTGACGATCGCGTCCGACGCGTAGGTCCGCCCGTCCCTTCGGACTTCTTTCGTCATCTCGGGCGCCGCGCATGCAATGGGCCGGCGAACCAACTTCATGGCCCACCGGCCCACCACATGGGGGCCTCCCTCCCCTATGCCACGGTGTCGATCTGCGCCGGGGCCTGACCGCCGGCTACTGCCGCGCCGCCGGCGTCGTACCCGCCCGACGAGATCGACGTGCTGCTCATCGAGATGAAGGTCGACTCACCTCCAGAGAACAAGGCACCCGCGAGGGCGAGCATGCCGGCGGCCTTGCCGCTGTCATTCTCGTCCTCCTCGCCCGACATCGCCTCGAGAAGAGCGACCGCCAGCAGCAACGTCGCCAGCGCTTGCAGCGGCTCGCTGGTCGCGGTCGATTCCGACAGCATCGAGAAGTCGGTTGAACCGCTCGACGTGAAAGCCGATGTCGACGATCCGAGACCCGTGGAGGTCACGGACTGGCTGGAACTGATGTGCGTCGACTGGCTGGATGCGCCGCCGGCGCCGTGCGACGCGAACGTCGCACTATTGACGGATTGAATGTCCATCTCTCCCTCGCTCTCTCTCTTCGGCGATGAATCGAGCGAGGCTGTGGGTCATGAGGTCCTTGGCTTGGAAGGACCGCCGGGCAGAAAGGGCAAGCGCTACGCCGCTCGTGCCGGGTGCAATCGACTCACCGGAACTCGTTGGCATACAGCGTCTTGTGGCGGCAGGCCGGATGTGCGGATTGTGAGGGCAATTCCGGCACGTCGATTTCGCGCGGCACTCGAGTCGTTGGTTTCCGGACGTCGTGGCACGCAAACCCGGGGGTGGCAGCCAGTTACGCGGCGTTGACTTGGCGCGGCATCGCGCGGCGAAGTGTGATAGGCTTCGTTGCGCGTTGCCGCCGGTCGCGGCGAAAGGAGGCCCGCTTGCGCGACGATCTCGATAGACGTGAGGCTTGCGAACCAGGTAACTGGGCGGTCGGCCGCCACGCACCGATGGCGGCGGCATTGGTCGTGTCATGGACGGTGGGAACGGCGGTTGCTCAGCAGACCGCGCCGCCGGCCGACATGAGCGCATCCAAGCAAGTGGCCGTTGCGTGGGTGGACGGCCACGCAGACGAGGTCGCCGCGGTCAGTCGCAGAATCTGGGAACTCGCCGAGGTCGCGTTTCAGGAGCAAGAGTCATCCAAGCTACTCGCCGATTGGTTGGCCGCGGCCGGATTCGATGTCCAACGCGGCGTGGCCGACATGCCCACGGCATGGGTCGCCCAATACGGAGAGGGCAAGCCGGTGATTGCATTCCTGGCCGAATACGACGCTCTGCCCGGTCTGTCGCAGCAGGCAGGTCCGAAGCCCAAGCCGCTCATCGACGGCGCCGCCGGTCACGGCTGTGGGCACAACCTGCTCGGCACGGCCAGTACTGCCGCCGGCGTGGCCGTCAGGGCGGCGATCGACACAACCGCGCTTGCGGGCACGATCAAGGTCTACGGCACGCCGGCCGAGGAGGGCGGTTCCGGAAAGGTCTACATGGTTCGGGCCGGGCTCTTCAACGACGTCGACGCCGTGCTCACGTGGCACCCCAGCACGCACACCCGGGCCCTGGCCAACAGCAACCTGGCCGTCAAGCGAGCCCGGTTTCGATTCCACGGCCAGTCCGCCCACGCCGCGGGTGCGCCGGAGAAGGCTCACAGTGCACTTGACGCCGTCGAGTTGATGAACATCGGCGTCAACTATCTCCGCGAGCACGTTGCCTCTGACGCCCGCATCCATTACGTCATCACCGACGGCGGCCAGCGGCCCAACGTCGTGCCCGATCGCGCCGAGGTGTGGTACTACGCCCGGGCCCCCGAGATGGCTGTCGCCCGGCGGCTCTTCACGCGGCTCAAGGAAATCGCCGAGGGGGCGGCTCTGATGACGCGTACGCGCCTCGAGATCCACAGCGAGACAGGCACGTATGAGATCCTGCCCAACCGACCGCTGGCGGGGCTGCTCGACGCGAACCTCCGCCGGATCGGCCCGCCGCGGTTCGATGAAACGGACCGGCGTTTCGCTCGCTCGGTGCTCGAGGAACTGGTAGCGGTGAACGTCCTGCGAAGCTTGCCGGACCCGGTACTCAGAGCGACGGTCGATCCGATTCGTACGGATCGCAGCATGGGGTCGACCGACGTGGGTGACGTGAGTTGGATTGTGCCCACGGGCGAACTGCGTGTGGCCGCCAACGCCAACGACGCTCCCGGTCACAGTTGGTGCTTCGTAGCCTCCGCGGGCGGCACCATCGGCGAGAAGGCCACCCTGACCGCGGCCAAGGTCCTCGCCGCATCGGCGATCGATCTACTGACCGATCCGCAAACGCTCACCGCCGCCACCAAAGCGTTTCGCGGTGCCACCGCGGGTCACCATTATGCGTGCGGCATCCCCAACGACGAGAAGCCCCCGACACAACTGGACTGAACACGAGTCGCGATCACGGCCCGCTGAGCGGCCGGCCGAAGACCTGCGTCCAGATGTCGCCGTCGTAGTAGCCGACGCCGATCTCGGTGAAGTTGGGGTCCATGATGTTGGCGCAGTGCCCCGGACTGGCCATCCAGCCGTCGACAACCTCGTCCGCGCTCTCCTGGCCGGACGCGATATTCTCACCCACCCTGGACCATTCGTATCCGGCGAGCGTCGCGCGGTCGCCCGCGCTGAGTCCGTCGGGGTTGGTGTGGCTGAAGAAGCTTCACGTGTCCATGTCCAGCGACTGAACCCGTGCCGCACATCGCAGGTTGCTGTTGGCGGTCAGTGCCGCGGCCGGGCCAAACGTTCCCTCGGTCCCGCACGCGGCCCCTGCCGCGCGACGCGCGTTCACCAACGTCACGACCTGCTCTTCAAACTGCACGCGCGCCGCATCCCAATCCGTCACGTCGTCGCAGTACTCGATGTCGGGTACGTCGACGCTGCCGTTTGAGGTGCCGCCCGTGCCGTCGGATGCATCGGATGACCCGCCCGTGTCCGTCGAATCGGTGCTTCCGGTCGTGACCGGCGGCGACCCCGTCAACCCGGGGCAGCCGCCGAACGTCCAGAACAGGACCAGGGCCAGAGCAAACAACATCCCACCACTACGCTGACGTCCGGCAATTCCACATGTCACGGTAATCCAAGCTCCTACAGAAGATCGTACCCAAGCAGATTGTGCGGCCGAATTGTAGCACGAGATGGGGTATTGGGCGCTCGCAGTCGGCTTCCTGCTCATACGCGCCACGGCACAGGACGCTGGCGCCGCCACAGTGCCGCCGAAGAGGAACGAATGATGCCATGCCTTCGCCCGCGACTCCGGCCTGGTGGACCAGATTCGACGCGCGTCGGTCTCCGTCATGTCGAGCATCGCCGAGGGCTTCGAGCGCGGCTCCAGTGCCGAGTTCATTCAGTTCCTGTTCATCGCCAAGGGCTCGTGTGGCGAGGTCCGGGCGCAGCTCCAAATCGCGGCCGATCAACACTACGTTCCGACGGACGATCACGTGCGTCTCAATGATCTCTGCCGTCGCATCAGCGGTATGATCTCCAACTTCATCGCCCACCTGCAACGTTCCGACTACCGCGGCGAGAAGGCTGCGCGTCCCCACCGCATGGCGGTTGAGACTCGTCAGCAAGAACACGAAGCCTTGCGCGCCGCCCGCGGCTTGGCCGTCTGTCTGAACGTCAGGATTCGCGACGTTGACATGTTCGCCCCACGTAACGAGAATCGCCGCTCACGGTCTTGACGCGAGTGGAGCACAGAGAACCATGGCAAAGTCAGCACAGTACGCATTGGGGTTGGATTTCGGAACCGAGTCAGTACGCGCCGTCCTGTTCAACACACGCACGGGTCGCGGTGCAGGCGAGGCGGTGGTGCGCTACCGGCACGGCGTCATCACGGAGGCACTGCCGGGCTCGAAGGTGCGCCTGCGCGGCGAGTGGGCCCTTCAGCACCCTGAGGACTACCTCAAGGGCATGGCGGCGGCCACGAAGCGCGCCGTCGCCAGCGCCGGCATCGGTCGAGACCAGGTGTGCGGCATCGGGATCAGCTTCACGGCCTGCACGATGCTGCCCACGCGGGACGACGGAACACCGCTGTGCTTCGATCGCAAGTTGGCCCGCAAGCCGAACGCCTGGTGCAAGCTCTGGAAGCATCACGCCTCCCAGCCGCAGGCCGACCGCATGAACGAACTGGCTCGGCGGCGCAGCGTCAAATGGCTCGCCCGCTATGGGGGAATCGTCTCATCCGAGTGGTTCTTCCCGAAGGCCCTTCAGGCACTCGACGAAGAGCCGGAGGTCTGGACGGCGGCCAGCGTGTTCATCGAGGCCGGCGAGTGGGTCGCCTGGCAGTTGACGGACAACCTCACGCGGAGCACCTGCCACGGCGGGTACAAGCAGTGCTGGCACAAGAAGGAAGGGTACCCGAGCAAGGCGTACCTCAAGGCCCTGCATCCGCGAATGCCGCAGTTGACTGCCTCCAAGATGCGCGGCCCGCGCATCGCGCCGGGGCATCGGGCGGGGCAACTGACGGCCAAGGGCGCCAAACTGCTGGGGCTGAGAGAGGGCATTGCGGTATCGGCATCGATCATCGACGCCCACAGCGCCGTTCCGGGCGCGGGGGTGACCGGCCCGGACGTCATGGTCATGGTCATGGGTACGAGCACGTGCCACATGCTCATGGGCGAGCAGGAACGGCTGGTGCCGAACATTTCCGGCGTGGTCGAGGACGGCATTCTGCCCGGTTACTTCGGGTATGAGGCCGGACAGGTCGCGGTCGGCGACATCTTCGCGTGGTACATCGACCACCTGGGGGGACGGGTCGACTCCGCCGAGCTCCACGCCCGGCTCACTCGCGAATCGGCCGCCTTGAAGCCTGGGGAGTCAGGACTGCTCGCCCTGGACTGGTGGAACGGCAACCGCACGCCGTTCGTCGATGCGAACCTCTCCGGGCTCATCGTCGGGCTGACGCTGGCGACGAAACCGCACGAGGTCTACCGAGCTCTGATCGAATCCACGGCCTACGGCACGATGCGCATCATCGAGATCTTCGACAAGGCCCGCGTCAGGACCAAGTCGCTCGTGGCGTGCGGAGGCATCGCCAAGAAGAACCCGGTGCTCATGCAGATCTACGCTGACGTGACCGGCCGGCCTATTCGCGTGGCCGCCAGTGACCAGGCGTCGTCGCTCGGGGCGGCCATTCTCGGTGCCGTCGCGGCCGGGTCCAAGGCGGGCGGCCACGACAGCGTCACGGCCGCGGCCAAGGCCATGTGTAAGGCGCCGAGCGAGTCGTATCGCCCGAAGAAGGCGAACCACGAGCGGTATGTCGAACTCTATCGTGAGTACAAACGCCTCTCGGACCGCTTCGGCTACTACCGCGAGCCGACCATGCGGAGGCTTCGTGAGATGGCCGCCGGTCGGTAGCAGTTTCGGCTGCCAGCCCTGAAGGCGAGCCTGCGTCGAAGGAAGAGACGAAGGGACACAGGGACGTAGGGACGTAGGGACGCAGGAGGTGAGTTCCCGTACGCTGGAATGCGTTACCCGCAACTTCACTGTGCTGGTTGCAGCCGATCCTTGCCGTCGGTGAGCCATGCTAGTGTGGTGTCTCAGAGTTGGCCAGGCTTATCTGATCCGAACCGCGCCCGTTAGGAAGCGGCCGCGGCAAGGCGAAGCATTGCCGCTCCCTCACGGTCGCGGTTCGGAAAAAATGCAGTCTGC
>CAYMME010000195.1:0-14988 GCA_964391465.1 uncultured Planctomycetales bacterium | reverse complement strand
CGAACGCGAGCAGAAACGCCGCCTTTCCCCTCAAGAAGCGCGAGCCCTCTGAGCCGGGCTGCTATGACGACGCCTACGGCCTGTGGCTCGACGCCCAGGGACCCGATGTGCGTGACAAGGCCCGGGTAGCCATGCCCGCCGACCGCACGCGGTTCGACTACTACACGTTCGCCGGAAACGAGAAGACCACGCAAGCCTGGTGGGTCACCAGTGAGACCATCCGCTTCATCAAGGCCAACGCCAACCGGCCGTTCTTCGTGCACGCCGGTTTCTACGCCCCGCACCCGCCGCTCAACCCGCCGGCTTCCGAGCTGGCCCGCTACGATGACGTCGAGTTGCCCCCTCGCCACCCCCGCGACGGCGAAATGGACGGCATGCCCAAGTTCTACCGCCGCGCCGCCGGGCGCCAGGCCGAGACCACGGAGGCCGTCTGGACCGCGTACCGCAAGCACTTCTACGCCATGGTCTCGATGCTGGACACCAACGTCGGCCGGATCATGAAGGCGGTCGAGCAGGCCGGCATCGCCGATCGCACGCTGATCGTCGTCACCAGCGACCACGGCGACTATCTCGGCGCCCACAACCTCGTGAGCAAGTCGATACTCGTCTACGAGGAGGTGATGAACATCCCGCTGATCATCCGAGGCCCGGGCATTCCCAAAGGCGCCAAGCCCGACGCCCTCGCCGAGATCATCGACCTCATGCCCACGTTGCTCGACCTGGCCGGCGCCAAGGCCCCCGAAGGCGTACAGGGCATCTCGCTGCGCAAGGCGATGACGGGTGGGAAGGCCCGCGACCTGGTCTTCATGGAAGGCTACGGCGTCCGAATGATCCGTACGCCCCAGGCCAAGTACGCGATCCACCGCGGCGGCACCGAGGTCCTCTTCGACCTGACCAAGGACGCCCACGAGTTCAACAACCTGGCCGCCGACAAGGCAGCCAAGCCCCTCCTCGACCGAATGCGCAAACGCCTGCTCACCAAGCTGATGTCCGCCGCCGACCCCCTCCCGCTCCGCATCGCACCCTACTGACCCGAAGACACACGATCGGATGAGGGACTCGAGCACCGATTCGCCACCGAGTGATTACCTCACGGTCAGTGCGATGGTCGGCTCCACAGTTGGCGCGTGGAACGTTTTCCGAATACAATAGCCTGACGAACGAAGGAGAAGCGTCCATGAAGCAAGTCCAGCGGCTCACCGGGTTCATCGAACGCGATGGGGACGGTTACGTCTCCCTGTGCCCGGAACTGGACTTGGCCAGCCAGGGCCGGACCATCGAGGAGGCCCGACGCAATCTGGTTGAAGCGCTGGAGCTGTTCTTTGAAACCGCCGATCCCTCCGAGATTCAGCAACGTCTTCGAACCGAAGTCTACGTGACGCCCATCGAGGTCGCCATTGGGTAAGCTTCGGTCCCTTTCAGGCCGCGAGGTCTGCCGCGCTCGGTCTTCGAAGCCGGGTAGCGCCTCCCACCCACCGCACGTTGTCCCCCACGCCCACCACCGGTTACAATCCCCGGCATGAGATGCAAACTGACGTTCCTCATCGTTTGCTGCGTGGCGGCGGTTGGCTCGGCCGCCCCGCAGGCATGGGTCTACTCGGACGACACGCTGGACAACGGCCTGCGGGTGATCGTGATGGAGGATCGTTCCGCCCCCATTGTGGCCGTGCAGGTCTGGTACCACGTGGGCAGCAAGGACGAGGACCCCGAGCGCCAGGGGTTCGCCCACATGTTCGAGCACATGATGTTCCGCGGCACCGACCGGATTGGGCCCGAGGACCACTTCAAATATCTGCGTCGATTCGGCGGCGCCGTCAACGGATACACCACGTTCGACACGACGGTCTACATCCAGGAAGTGCCGCCGAACCAGGTCGACCTGACGTTCTGGCTCGCAGCCGAGCGCATGGCCAAGCTCAAGATCAACGAGGACTACTTCGCCAAGGAGCGTGAGGTGGTCAAGGAGGAGTACCGGCTGCGGGTCAGCAACCGGCCCTACGGCCACGTTCTCGAGAACGCCCTGAAGCTGGCCTTCGTCAAGCACCCCTATCGCTGGCCGACCATCGGCAACCTGGACCACCTCAACGCCGCCACCGCCGACGAGCTCCGCACGTTCTTCGACACCTACTACGTTCCCAACAACGCGACGCTCGTCGTCGTCGGCGACGTGGACCGCAACGAGATCCTCACGAAGGCCAAGCGGTATTTCGGATGGATCCCCCGCACGCAGAAGGTCCCGCGCGTCACCATACGCGAGCCGGAAATGTCCGAGGCCCGCACGTCGGAGGTACACGACAAAGGGCCGGTCACCGTCGTGGCCATCGGCTTCCATGGCCCCGATCTGCGAAACCTTGATCGGCATGCGTTGGATGTCCTCGACACGGTGCTCTCCGGCGAGAGCGGCCGCCTGCATCAGAAGCTCGTCAAGGAGCTGGAGATCTCCGTCGGCGTGCAATCGATGTACTGGGCCCTCGAACAGGACGCACTGTGGGGATTCGGATCGGCAGTCAAGCCGCTAAGCAGCGTGGACGACACCATCGCCGCCCTGACCGGTGTTCTCGAGGGAATCCGGAAGGACGGAATCACCGAAGACGAGCTGACCAAGGCCCGCAACCAGGCCCTTGCTCATGCGGTGCGAGAACGGGCCACGTGCGCCGGAAAGGCGAGACGCCTGGGCGTTGCCGCCGTGGTCCAAGGCGACGTCGACCAGGTCAACAAGGAGCTGGACGCCCTGATGAGCGTCACGGTCAACGACGTCAAGCGAGCCGCCAACACCTACCTGACCGACGACAAACGACTGACCCTGGTCGTCAAGCCGCTTGTGCTCACGCTCAAGAAGGCCGTCGACGGGCTCAAGAGCAAGGTCGTCAAGCAGAAAGAGGGCGACGACAAGAAGGAAAACGCAAAGGACAACAAGTGATGCATGTTCGACTCGCGACCTCGGCCCTGCTCCTGCTCGCAACCACGGCCGCGCTCGGCGCCGAGAAGGCCAAGCCGCCGGCCGACTTCCCCGACGCGCCGCCGTCCGCGCCCCCGCTGCGCCCCGCGAAACTGCCTCCCGTGTTCAGCACGAAGCTGGCGAACGGTCTGGAAGTCGTCGTCATCAGCAATGACGAGATCCCCTGGGTCTCGGCCAACCTCTACGTGCTGACCGGCGCGAAGGCCGATCCGGAGGGCAAGGGCGGGCTGGCCAAGACCACGGCCGAGTTGCTGCGTCAGGGCACGCAAGCGCATACCGCCAACGAGCTGTCGGCGCTGCTGGACCGCCACGCGATCGCCTGGGTCGCCAACGCCGGACAAGAGACGACGCTCGTCCGCATCGGAGCGCTCACGCAGTACCTGGACCTCGGCCTGCAACTGATGGCCGAAGCCGTCCGCAGCCCCGTCTTCGAAGAGGCCGAGTTTCGCCGTCACATCCAGCAGAAGCTAACCCAACTGGCGGTTGCCGAGAAGGACGGAGCATACCTCGCCGAACGCGAGTTCACGCGGCGGATCTACGGAGAGCACTACCTGTCCCGTCCCACCGAGGGTCTCCCCGCCACGATTCGCAAGATCGAGCGCGACGACCTCATCGCATTTCACAAATCCTGCTACGTGCCGAACAACGCCATGATCGTGTTCAGCGGGGCCGTCTCCAACGAGCAGGCGGTCAAGCTGGCCCGAAAGCACTTCGGGGAATGGAAGCGCGGTACTGCGCCGTCGATCAAGCCCGGGAAGATCCCGACGCTCGAGCGCACCACGATCTTCCTCGTGGACAAGCCGGACGCAACGCAGACGCAGATTCGCATGGGCCAGATCGGCTTCCGACGCACGGATCCGGAGTTCGTCCCCGCTCAGGTGTTCAACCAGATCTTCGGCGGCGGCTTCAGCAGTCGATTGATGCGTCGCGTTCGCATCGAAGAGGGCCTGACCTACGGGGCCCGTGGCGGCTTCTCAGCCACCAAGGAACCGGGCCGTTTGTCCATGAGCACGTTCACACGCGGCGAGGAGACGGCCAAGACCATACGAGTGCTTCTCGACGAGGTCCGCAAGATCCGCACGGACGCTCCCAACGAGGAGGAGATGAGTGACGCTCAGAGCTACATCGTCGGTCGATTCGGCCTGTCTCTGGAGACGCCGGACGATGTGGCGGGAAAGGTGTTCGACCTCAAGTTCTACGGCCTGGCCGAGGACTACTACGACACCTATCTCGGTCAGATCAACCGGGTCGCGCCCAGGGACGTCACCACTCTCGCCAAACGTCGCATTGATTCCAACCGCTTCGCCATCGTGCTGGTGGGTAACGCGGCCGGGTTCGAGAAAGACCTCGCCGATATCGCACCCGTCGTGAAGGTCAGCATCGCGAAGGGTGGCGACGCGGCCACAAGCAAGCCGGCTGCCGCCGCTCGCCCGAAGTGAGCCGAACATGCGGCTGGTGTTGATCGCCGTCGGATTCGCAATTGCCTTCCTGATCCCGTACCTGATCTGGGGAGATCGGTTCGAGAACACGTTCTCGCCTGAACGGGCGATCGACTGGCTGCGCGCCTACGGCCAATGGGCCTGGCTCGCGGCGATCGCACTGCTTACGGCCGACCTCGTCCTGCCGGTCCCGGCCACCTCCGTCATGGCTGCCCTCGGAATCGGCTACGGGACCGTTCTCGGTGGACTCATCGGTGCCGCCGGCTCGTTCCTCGCGGGCACAATCGCCTACCTTGCATGCCGGGCTCTGGGCCGGCCCGCAGCCCGTACGCTCGTGGGCGAAAAGGACCTGGCCCGCGGCGAGGCATTCTTCGCCCGATCGGGAGGTTGGGCCGTGGCCCTCTCGCGATGGATGCCGCTGCTGCCGGAGGTGGTCGCTTGCCTGGCCGGGCTCACGCGCATGCCCGCCGGACGATTCTTCGCCGCCCTCGCGTGCGGTTGCATCCCGATGGCCCTGACATTCGCCGCCCTCGGCCACGCCCAGGCCGACCGACCGGCGATCGCAATCCTCGTCAGCGCCGCCGCCCCCCTACTCCTCTGGCCCATCGCCAGCCGCCTGATCCGCATCAAGCCGCCGGCCTGATGATATGCGTCTCGGATCGAGTACTCCTGCTCGTTCACCCAGAAGCAGAAATCCGAGATTCCGAACCGCGCCCGTAAGGAAGCGGCCCCACCCAACGAACCTCGAGACTTATGTCCACGGCGCAATCGTTGATGCGCCAGTCCGCTCCCTGATCCCCATGTACATCGGGATGAGGGAGCAGTAATGCTTCGCCTTGCCGCGGCCGCTTCCTTACGGGCGAGGTTCGGATCAGACAAGCCTCGACAACTCTGAGACACTACACTAGCCCCTGTCCCGTACGAGACTGATGAGTGTCTCCCCCGCTTTCGGCTCGGCCGGCTCGGCCGCCGTGACGACCCGCAACCGACCGCGCTCGTCGACCACGAACAGCGGCAAGGCCGAGTCACCATGGCGATCACAAAACGCCGCGTAGTCGAACTTCTCGGAGAGCCCGCTCGCTTTCGCCGTGTAGCCCATGCGAATCCGGAACTCCAGTTCGTCGTAGGTGACCTCCTCGTGGAACAGCGAGCGTCCGTACAGGTACCGATGCTGCTCCTTGCGGCGGTCATCCTGCTCCGGCGGCAACTGATAGCACTCGGCCCGCCCGAAGATGCGCGCGAAGCGGCGCACGGCCAGCGCGTTCACCCAGTCGTTCGGCGTCACGGCAAACAGACGTCCGATCCCACCCAGTTCGAGTTCGTCCAGCGTATGCTCAGCCAGAATGCTGCCGGAGTACGTCCGAAGCCCGGCCATGCGGGCCTCGCTGATGTTGTCCCGGTTGCTGTCCACCAACAGCACACGGAACCCCTCCCGATCCAACAACGACGCCACTTCGCGCGCCCAAGCATGCGCCCCGACGAACAGCACGCCCTGTGGATTCGACTCCGCAACGCCCAACCATCGCGCCGCGAGCGGCGCGGTGAGCCCGTACACGACCACGGTGGCAATGATCGTGATGAACGTGACCGGCACGAGCACGCCGGCCCCCTCGTAGTGCTCGGCCTCCAAGCGCAGCGCGAACACCGAAGCCACGGCGGCGGCGACGATCCCGCGCGGCGCCATCCAGCACAGAAACACGCGCTGCCGCAGCGTCAGTCCCGATCTCAGCGTCGAGAGAAACACGCTCAAGGGCCGGGCCACGAACACGAGAACCGCAACGAAGCCCAGGCCGGCCGCGAGCCAACGCGTCAGATCCGCGAGTTCCAGCCGCGCTGCGAGCACGATGAACAACGTCGAGATCAGCAGCACCCGCAAGTTCTCCTTGAACTCGACGATGTGCTCCACGTCTGCCCGCTTCTGGTTGGCCAGCGCGAAACCCATGACCGTGACGGCCAGCAATCCCGATTCGTGCTGAATGGCGTTCGACACCGTAAACGTGGCCACGACGAGCATCAGCGAAACGGCACTCTGCAGGAAGTCGGCGATCCAATACCGTTGCAGGAACACGACCAGCAGCGCCGCCGCCGCCAGCCCGAGCCCACCCCCGAACACGACCGTCTTGAGCACGCCCATCGCCACGTGGAAAGCGGCAACCCGTGTTCCGCCGGCTTGGATCGCTTCGTAGACGAGCACCGCCAGCATCGCCCCGACCGGGTCGATGACGATACCCTCCCACCGCAGCGCCGGCCCGACATCGCCGGACGGACGGATGTGACGAAGCAGCGGTGCGATCACCGTGGGTCCCGTCACCACCACCACCGCCCCAAGCAACGCCGACAACGATGCGCTAAGCCCGAGAATCCAATACGCCGCCAGCGCACCGACGACCCACGTGACCAGCACCCCAACCGACACCAGGTTGCGCACGACCGCGCCGATCTTCGGCAAGTCCGCAATCCGCAACGTCAGCCCACCCTCGTACAGGATCAACGCCACGGAGATCGAAACGATGGGAGTCAGCAGCGGCCCGAACAGCTCGTCCGGATCGATCCACCCCGTCACCGGCCCGGCAATCAGCCCGAACGTCAACAGCAACAGGATCGAAGGCAGCGCGACCCGCCACGCCAGCCACTGCGCAAGCACGCCAACAACAATGATCCCCGCAAGATGAGGAAGGAAGCTCTCAGCCACGCCGAACATTATTGCCGCGGAACGAGCAGATGCAACCAGCCATGGCGTCTGCCCCGAGGCGCGACCCGTGTAGGCACAAGCCCAGAGAACCGACGAAACGCGCTCCACACCGAGACGTCCCGATGTACATCGGGATCAGGGAGCGTGAGCTGCCGGCAGAGCCGGCGGCGCCCGCACGCACAGGATTCGATCTGGGTGACCTCCGCCACTACAATACCAACTATGTGTAGAGCACTCAGCATCACGGCTTGCGTCCTTGCTGTCACCCCGAAGACGCTCGGCGCCGACGACCCCTACGCAACGCTGGCCCGTACCGCCTATCAGTACCGCGCCGGCTCGATCGGCGTGCCCCGTGCCCGGGCGGACGAGCCGATTCGCAAGACGGTATCCATTGACGCAGCCCTACGCCACATCGAAGACGGCGCCATCGCCTGGCAACGGGAACGCGGGTGCATCTCGTGCCACACCGACGGAGCGTATCTGATGACGCGCCCGCTGCTGTCCTCGACCCTCGGCACGCCAAACCCGCTAGTGCGCGAGTTCCTCGAGACCAAGCTCGAGAAGGCCGAGCAGGGCAAAGGCCTTCCGCCGGAGCAGCTCGTCTATCTGGCCGCCGGGCTGGCCACCGACGACGCGTACACGCGCAAGCGGCTCACCGAGCCCACGCGCCGGGCGCTGCGCCTCATGTTCGCCTGCCAGAACGACGACGGCGCGTGGAAGTGGCCCGACTGCTGGCCGCCGCTGGAGGGCAGCATCTACGACGGCACAACCGTCGCCGCCATGGCCGTCGGCACGGCACCGGGCCATCTCGGGCAAGTCAGCGATCCCAAGATTCGCAAAGGCATCGAACGGCTACGTACCTACCTGCGCACGACGAAGCCGGAGCATACCTACCATGAGATCGCCCTCCTGTGGGCCGCGTGTCGCTGGTCGGATCTGATCGAGCCTGATCGGAAGAAACAACTCATCCAGTCAACGCTCGACGCACAACGGCCCGACGGAGGCTGGTCGCTACGCACGCTCGCGAAATGGGAGAGTCGCCGGAAGCGACTCGACGCGGAACTCGACCGCGACAATCCCCCCAGCGACGGACACGCCACTGGCCTGGCCGTGATGGTACTGCGCGAAGCCGGCCTACCCGCCGACCACCGGCAAATCCGCCGCGGTATCGCGTGGCTGAAGACGAACCAGCGCGAGTCGGGCCGCTGGTGGACCCGATCACTCAACACCGACCGCTTTCACTGGATCACCTACAGCGGCACGTGCTACGCGCTGCTTGCCCTCCAGGTGTGCGGTGAGGTGCCTACACGCAGTTGGATCGAGAGGACTCCAACTGGCCGGTAGCTCGGCCGCCCACGAACGGGAAATGCAACACCTCCGGTTCGCGGCCCGGTCTCCGCTCATTCCTCATCGGAAACGGGTGCAGCCATGACATCAAGGTGTGTAGTCTTTGACACAAGCAGCGCGAGGAACTCGGGGGGAAACGACAGGCATCGCACGAAAGACTGACTGCTGCCCACGCCCATCAAAAAGTCGATATGACTCTCCGCGCGCTGCTCAGCCAGCTCGTCGAACGCCGCGTCATGTTGCCGAACAAACGTAGCGGCTGCGGCCATGAGCTTGGCCTGGCTTTCGTTACTGTCGTCTCGGCCGACGGTCATCACGAAACCCGAGCACTCGGCGGATCGCTTCTTCCTACCGAAACCGATCTGGTCTCCCTTGCGCCAGGTATCGCCGGCGAGTCGGTAGCGGCGAGCGAAGTCATCGGGATCGAAGCTCTCCGATCCGTAGACTCGCCACACAACCTGACCGACGCTGCATGGCTCCACTGTAGTCCAGGTGCTCAAGGCATCGCTCCCTTTCCAATGCCCGCGCCCGCCGCAATCGCCGCTCGACAGATCGCACAGGCGTGCTGCTGTCCCTACGTTACGGTGCGGTTCCCGTACGCACCAACGGCAGGTCGAACCGCTTCACCTCCGGCAGCGGGAAGCGGTCGACGCTGATGCGCTCACCGCTCACCGCCCGCACCGCGAAGCCGGTCGCGTCGCCGTCCGTCTC
The DNA here is from genome assembly GCA_964391465.1 of uncultured Planctomycetales bacterium. GTDB lineage: Bacteria > Planctomycetota > Phycisphaerae > UBA1845 > CAYMME01 > CAYMME01. Next base: position 5,840 of record CAYMME010000195.1, on the reverse strand, counting down.
GACGCGAACGTAGCCCGTGACCGACTCGGGCGCCGCTGGCCAGTCCGCAGGTCTGGACGTGTCCGCCAGAAACTCGCTCTCAGTCTGCGCCTTCACACCGCCCGACCACGAGGCGGAAAGCCCGGCGAAGCCCAGGTCGCCCGACTTCAGCGTGCTCGCGCCGGAGGTGATGAACCATCGCTTGCCGTCCGGCCCGTGACCGACGACGCCGAACGCTCCCTGGAAGCGCACCCCGTTGACCTCGACTTCATCCGCGAAATCACACAGGACCAAGTAGCGTCCCCACATCGAGTCGATCTCGACGGCCACCGCATCCGGCCCGGCCGACGCATCCACCGACAGCCGGCGGGCGTCGCGGACCGGCAGCTTTCCGTCCGGCCCCGCGGGCTCGTGCACGGCCACAAACGTGCTAGTCACATCCTCTCCTTCGCGAATCACATCGAGATACCGCACGCGCCGCCCGGGCTGCTGCAATGACTCCTGGCCCGGACCGTTCGACGCCGCGACGGCATCGGCCGGCGACAGCATCCACAGCCGATATGCATCGCCTTTCTGCTTCCACACGACCTGCCAGGCCGGCGGCGGGTTGGTCGCGATGCGCGTGTCTCGCAAGCCGTAAATGTCCTCGCGCTTGAGGCTCGCGCCGACCTTCGGAAGCGGTGGCTCCGGCGGCATGTCAAGGGCGGAGAACTCGAGCGCCCCGTCCTTCGCATCGCTCGACGCCAGCTCGCTGAACAGGCGGAAGGCGTGCTTGCTGCCGCCGCGAACGCGGAAGATGTCCACGGCAAACGTCCGACCGTCCGGCCCCTTCATCAGCGCCACGCGCCGGCGATACGTGCCGCACTGCGCGTAGACATCCGCGGAGGCCTCGACCATCGAAACGCGCGGCGATGTGAACATCGCGTGGAACTGCGTGCGGCGCGGGTTCTTGCCCCCGTGCCGCTGGTCCTTGTCATCCACCACCACCAGGTTGTGACTCAGCGTACTCCGGATCCAGGAATTGAGCGGCATGTCACCGACGTATCCGAGATCACCGAGGACGGTCCGGTTGCGATCCACGTAGTACAGCGCCAGGTTGTCCCGCTGCCGATGCCCACCCGGAGGCGAGAACGTCAGGGCGAGCAGTGCCGCGTCACGTCCGTGCCCATGGCGCAAGATCGCCGTCTTCCAGGCCGGGTAGAGAATCTCGGGCAGATGTAGCCCCGAGTCGCGTTCGATCTCGTCCGCGGGCAAATGCAGCACGCCGTACTCACTCGGCCCGCGACCGCGACGCAGCGTAGGCAACGCACCGCGATAGTGCTCGGGGTAGCGCTTCAGACCGACCTCGACGATGTGCGGCGAAGGCCAGGTGTTCTCGCGCGTGTCCGACGACGGAATGTACCGACCGTCCGGCCGCAACTGATCGATGACTGACCGGAACATCAGCCCGAGCCGCGCGTCATTCGCGTACAGATCCACGACGCCGCTGCGTCCCTTGAAGCCCTCCGGCCAGCGGAACCCGTGCAGCTTCTCCGGGATCTGAATCAAATTGCCGAGGTACATGTTCGTGTACGCGGGACTCTCGCGACTGAACCCGTCGTAGAGAAACGACTTGTCGCGAACCGCCTCGTAGCCGCGCAGGGCCGTGTCCACGAACGCCGGCAGCCCAAGGCACTTCCCGACCGCTGCGAGTGCGTGGTAGACCCGCGGCGACTTGTTGTTGTGGTTGTCGGCCTTGCCCTCCCCACCCAGGAACGGCTCCGCGCCAAAAAGGTATTCGAGAAACAGATCCCGCTCGACACGCTTGCGCCAGCCCGTTTGCCACACGGACCGACCGTCCTCGGTCCTCGCGTCGTGGATCAGGTCATAGGCAAGCGCGAGATCGGCCAACCCGCTGATCGTATCGGTGCTCGGGTGAATCCGCCCCGCACCCCAGAAGTTCTGCAACATCGCCGCCCGGTCAACCTTGTCGCGCTTGAAAGCCTGCGCACAGAGATGCCGCTTCCACTCCAGCGGCAGCTTCTTGTCGTGCCAAGCCGCGTAGAGCGGATCGCAGTCGGCGACCGTGTCCCAGTAGTCGTGGTAGAGCCACTTGCGATAGCAGTGCGCCAGGCGCACCAGAATCTGTGCTGCCCGTTCGGCATAGCGCACATCATCAGTCAGCGCGTAGGCGACCCCCAGGCTCTTCGCCCCTGACTTCATGAACTGGATCTGCCGCATGCGGATGATGCCGGTGAAGCTCACATGGATTGGATATCCCACCCAATGCCACGCATACTTTCCGGAGCGGTCGTCCGGGTGCGCACGCTCGGCATCGTTCAGGTAGTAGCGGAACGTCTGATCGGTACGTGGGCAGATCAACGTCGCCGTCTCCGGATAGGCCTCGCTCGGGAACGCATGCTTGCACCTCCGGCACGCCAGCGTATCCGGCTTGCGATGGTCCCATCGCACCAGCGAACTGCCCGTCGCCTCCTGCGATTTCTTGCCCACGCAGTTGGGGCAGGTGAACCCATAGGGGTTCGTCGGCGTCAGCTCCGGGATCATCTGCTCAACGAAACCGTCCGGCTGCTCGACGATGTAGTCCGCCGTCTTCTTGTGACTCCCGAACCAACTCTTCGCCCACTCGGTGACCTCGACGTTGCGCCGAGCTTGCTCGATCTCGGCCTTGCCGAGCAACGTCGGATGCTCCACGGGCACGCGACCCGCCAGGAGCCTATCCTTGCGCCGCTCCATCGATTCCCTGAAAGCGGCCTCCGCCTCGGAGATCCCCCTCTCCTGCCATGGCAGAAAGCCCGCTCCGCGGGTCACAGCGTCCACGTATGTCGCCCTGCGGCCGCTGTTTTCGTCGGTCTTCCCCGAGCCGTCCGCGGCATGCAACGACCGCACCCGGCCACCGACCCCCATCACAACCGCAGCAACCACCACACTCGCAAACCGTGATTTCATGGCTTCTCCCGCTGTCACGCGTCGCGACCCATTGCACCCGAGAACCTGATCCGCTACAAGCGGCCACCTTACCGGACGGCGAACCGTCGGGCTTCCGGTTCGTTTCCCGTTGCTACGAACGATGAACCGGATAGCCGATGCTATAGCAGGGCTGTCCCCCAGCGGAAAGACTCTCAGCCGCGTCATAGCGGCCGGCGCCGCGCCGGCCGGGCGACCTGTTGGATGCAGGTGGCCACGCTCCACGACATGTGTGAACACCGATGCATATGACCGAGTTTCACGGAACCGGCAAGCTCGTCGTCTCGTTCGAGCTCTACCCGCCCAAGACGCCCGAAGCGGAGGCCAAGCTCTTTGACCGGGCCATCCCGGCGCTGCTCGACCTCTCACCGGCCTTCTGGACCTGCACGTACGGAGCCGGGGGCAGCACCCGCGAGAAGACACTCGAGGTCGCGGCCCGCGTCAAGAACCAGGTGGGGGCCGAGTCGGCCACGCATCTGACCTGCCTCGGCCGCTCGCGTCGTGAGCTGGCCGCCTATCTCGAGAGGGCCCGCGAGCAGAACGTCACCAACGTCGTCGCCCTGCGCGGAGATCCGCCGCAAGGCACGGAGTCCTTCGAGCCGCATCCGGACGGGTTCTCCTATGCGGTCGAGCTCGTGGAGTTCATCCGCGAACTGGGAGGCTTTGACATCGCTGTCGCCGGCTACCCCGAAGGCCACCCCGAGTGCCCGGACAAGCATCTCGACTGGCAACGCTGCCGGGACAAGGTCGAAGCCGGCGCCGGCACCGTGATCAGCCAGTTATTCTTCGACAGCAACGATTTCTTCGAATTCGAAGACTACCTCAAGAACAAGCTCGGCGTCACCGCACCCATCGTCCCGGGCATACTGCCGATCATGAGCACCGCCCAAATCAAGCGCTTCTGCGGTCTGTGCGGAGCAAAGCTTCCCCCGCAGATACTCGACCGCCTCGAATCATACGCGGACGACAACGCATCTGCCCGCCAGTACGGCGTCGAACTCGCAACCGACATGTGCGAGGAACTCATCCAACACGGCGTCCCGGGCCTCCATTTCTACACCCTGAACCGCGCCGCATCCGTAGCCCAAATCATGACGAACTTGAGCCTCCCCGTTTAGTCATTCGGCCTTCGTCATTCTTTCGTCATTCGGGCTTAGTCATTCGTCATTACGGGCGACCGCTCGCCCGAGCAGCCCTCTCAACCGACGCAAGCCACCCCTCGAGCGTGTACTGCGGCGTGCCGACCTCATCCGCCCGCAAACAAGCCAGCTCCTCGCGTGTGATCAGACGAATACCGAAATCAGGCAGTGTCGCCCCGAATCGGTGTAGCGCGGTCCCGTACAGCTTCTCCTCAACCACGCCATTCGCCTTGCACCAGTCGCCGTAATTGACTTTCGGCAAGGCACGAATCCGTTCGAGCGTCCAGCCCGGCGTGCCGATGTGGCGGTGAATCCACTCGAGCGCCACCGTGTAGCACGGGTACGGCCGGTGGCCGCCGCCGCGCTCGAACCAGCAGTCAATCCTTCCTGATGCGCCCATGGCCGCGAAGGCCTTTCCCGCCTCGGCCACGGCGGCCCGCGTCCCTCGCCACGCCATCCCGTCGCCGTCGCGGTCGATGATCACATCCGCATCGCCGTTGAGAACCAACACCGCGCAGTGCGGCGCCGCCAGCGAGAGGAACTCCGGCCAGGAACACAGCTTGCGCAGCCGCTGATTCGGCACGCGCGTGCAGAACTTCCCGTACGTCAGCAGGAGATCATCGAACGCCCACCCGGACACAATCGCCATCTTCAGACGCGTGTCGAGTGCAAGCATCCATCCGGCCTTGGCCCCGCCCAACGAGTTGCCCGACACGCCGATGCGCGTCGGATCAATGTCTTTCCGCGTGAGCAGGAAGTCGATCCCGCGCATCGTGTCGAACACCAGCTTGCCGATGATCAGCCGACCGGCGGCGTCGGCACGACGGTGGATCGCCTCCGGATCGTGCGCCCGCGTGCCCATCCGCCCCTTGATGTGTCGTTCCTCCTCTCTGACCGGATCCAGCACCAGACAGGCAACACCAAGCCGCGCGTAGAGCTGCCCCATGTACGTGTAATAAGGAGCACTCTTGCTCCCGCCATGCCCGCACGTCACGACAATCGCCGGCATCGGCTCCTTTCGCTGAGCCGGACGATACAGCACGGACGGCACACGCGACCCCGGCTCGCTCGTCCACACCCATTTCTCGATCACAACGCCATCGCGCACCAACTCCCCGCGCCGCTCGGGCTCCAGCGCACACCGCTCGGTCGGGATCCCCAACAACTGCCGCAGCCCGCCGCGCAGTTCCTCTCGGTCGCCCGCACACTCGCCTGCGCCCGCAATGGGACCAGACAGAGCCATCAATGGGCCAATGACCCAGACCACCTTCAACGCATGATCAACAACCGACTTCGCACATGACATGAGTCGCCTCCGTACGACGTTCAGCGCTGCCGCGACGGCACCCAGGCCGTCGTTCGCCCGCCGATCGTTTCGTGGACGATCTGCTCGCCGTCCGAGGTCACCGCATCCGCGTTCTTACCCCATCGCCGGTGGAACAGCCACCGCTTCGGGAAGCGCTTCTTGTCCGCATCGACCTCGACGGCCTTGCGCACGATCGCACGTAGTCGTGTGCGCACTCGCGCGACCTCGCTCGCGCTCAGGTCGCACGCACGCCGACCCGGCGCGATGTAGGCCTGGAAGAGCACCTCGTCCGCGATCCAGTTCCCGACACCGGCCGCGAATCCCTGATCGAGCAGCACCGCCTTGACCGGTGCTTTCCGTTTCGAGAGCAGTCTGCCGAACACGCTCGGCGACGGCATGTTCAGAGGGCTCGCGCTTCTTGAGGGGAAAGGCGGCGTTTCTGCTCGCGTTCG
>CAYMME010000194.1:0-15115 GCA_964391465.1 uncultured Planctomycetales bacterium | reverse complement strand
GTGCTCATCACACCGGGACAACGGGAAACACTGGCGGACAAGCCGCCAGTGGCACGCACCACGTGGGGTGGTGCCACGATTCATGAGATGCACCCCCGCGGGATCCGGGCGACACCCCTCGTCATGCACACCGACGAAAAGCGCGGTATAATGCCTCGATGCGCCGATTCCGGTGAGCGGCCGCATCCCACGAACCATCAGGAAGCCGGAGTACCCGGAATGCGGTGGGTTCATCCGACACGAGCCACACGTCGGTCGGGGCTGCGACCCCTCGATGCCCGCCCTTGCTCTCACGTGTTCTGGGCCTGTGTCGCGCTGGTGACCTTCGGCTCGGCCTGGCTGGCCGTCCCCGTCGGGCAGGGGCTATACCCCATCTGGTTGGCTGTCGCACGCAGCCCCATGAGGGTGATCGAGGAGTGGGCCGAGGCCACGGTCATGGGACGCTCCGCGATCTGGATCCCGTTGTTTTTCGACGAGGTCCCGCACCTTGTCGTCCGGTTCCTCATGGGGATGATCATCGCACTGGCGATCCGCAGGCATTGGCTATGGATCGCCGTTCTCTTCGCGGTCGCCTCGGCGATCGCCGACTCATACGCGGCGATGTTTCAGTTTCGACCGTACTTCGTCGTCACACGCATGGCCGTCCTGCTGGCAACGCCGCTGGCAGGTGGCTGGCTGGCCGCACGGCTTCTGGCTCGGCGCGTCCATGATTCCGCAGGTTGTGGAACTTGCGGGTACGACCTGACCGGTAACGTCAGCGGCGTCTGCCCGGAGTGCGGTACGCCGATCGAGGTCGTGCGCGCGTCCGCGGACGACGGCGTCACGGCCGAGGCCGAATCATGATGCGCAAGTCCCGGCGTGCGGCGCGCACGCAGACAGCAGACGGGGGATTCACGTGCCGCCCCGCGTAGATGACATTCCGGCGGAGGTGCTCCGCGCGAGCGCCGCGCGCCCGGAGGTCGTGGCGGCCATGCGAGCGTTCCACGCGGAGGCCGACCGCCGGATTGCCGCTCAGGGGCCCACCTGCTGGAATCGCGGCGACTGCTGCCGATTTGGCCAGTACGGCCACCGCCTTTGCGTCACCGCGCTCGAGATCTGTCACTACCTGGCGACCGGCGACGAGCCGCCGCCGGTGACGGAAGACACCTGTCCACATGCCGAAGCCGGTCGGTGCAACGCCCGCGACCGACGGCCCCTCGGCTGCCGCATCTTCTTCTGCGATCCGAACGCACAAGCCTGGCAGGGCCCGCTCAGCGAGGAGCTGCTTGCCCGCCTGCGTGCCCTCCACGACGAACTCGGCGTTCCGTACCTCTACGCGGACTGGCTGACGGTCCTGCGAGCCCTGCACGATACTCCGTGATTGAACAGGGGCGTGCGCCCCACCACTTGCCACCGCATTCATCCGACGCAACAGGAAGGCAAGTGCGACGATGACCGATTGAGTGAGGCTGATTCCATCGCCGGGGAGGACAAACATGCCAAGATGCTCTTTCGCCCGCCGGTCGTTTCGTCAGGTCGTGCTCGCCACCCTACCCACACTCTTTGGGGCAACGTTTCTCCTGGGCGGCGGATGCAACATTGTCATCAGCGACCTCGGACTCGACATCCTCTTCCCGGAAGGCTCGATTCAAATCACCGAGTCCGGCGTCGATGTGCAGGCCCCAGGCGTGTCGATCGTCGTCGATGCGGATTGAGTCACGTGACGGGCACGCACTACTGACCGGTGCTCCGACCCTCGGCCCCATCGTCCAGGGCAGGTCACCGGCGCGACGTGCGGTCCCTGAGGCCCAGGCGAGCCTCGTCAGCCCTTCAAGCTGGAGATGAGCTGTGTGGCGCCGTCGGCCACCAGCTTCCCGGCCTCGGACACCGCGATGAACTGGAAACCCTGCGCGGCGCGCTCCCGGGCGAGTTCGGGCGACGCCACGTGGATCCCGCCGGGCACGCCCAGCTTCTTGCCGGCCTGCAGAACGCGACCGATGGCATCGGTGACCTCGTCGGGCTTGTATCCGAGCGACGCCCCGAGATCGGTCGGGCCGATGAAGTAGCAGTCGAGCCCTTGGACGGACAGGATAGACTCCACGTTCTCGACGGCCTCGACGTGCTCGATCATCACCGCCGCGAGAACCTGCGGATTCACTGCCGGGGGCGCCGCTCCATCGAAGGTGAAGTGCCAGCGTCCGCCGCCGACGCTGCGGAAGCCGTCCGGCGGGAATCGGGCCGACCGGACCAGCAGCGAGGCCGTCTCGGCCGTCTTGACCATCGGTGCGATCACGCCGCGGGCCCCCATGTCGAGGGCACGCTTGACGGCAAGCTCACTCGCCTCGGGCAGACGCACGATGGGCACGGTGTTCGTGGTGTGCAGGGCCTGGATCATGGCCTGGAGCGATTCGGGATTGATCACGCCGTGCTCGCTATCCAGCCCGACCCAATCGAAGCCCGCACGGCCCATCAGTTCGGCGACGTAGCTCGAAGCGAATCCAATCCAACCGCCGAACGACGCTTCGCCGGCATGTAGTCTCTCAAGCACGGGATTTGATGGCATCAGGTGTCCCCTTGGCTCTGCGCCGGTTCGTCCACGTCGGCGCGTGGGGAACAATGATAGCGTCGTGGATGCGCAACGCCAACGCACGGCGGCTGCAACACCGGGTGGCCTGCGCGGCTCAAGGACACACGCACGGAGGCATCTGCATCCCTGCCGTCACTGCGTCGGCGTCCGGGAGACCGGTGCCGAGCTTGCCGGGAGGGTTCTCCCCGCCGCCGCTGATGCCGTGCCAGATCTCCCCGAACGTGGTGGCGTCGCTGATGCTCACGTCGCCGTCACCGTCGATGTCGAGCAGGGCCGCCGGGCCATCGGGGAACAGCACGCCAAACGCCGTAGCGTCGTTGATGTTGATCTGTCCGTCCTGATTCACATCGTCCGGAAGCCAGCCGAGGTGGAAGCAGAGGTCGGTCTGCACACCACACGAGCCGACGACCGTCAGAACGACCGTCGTCCACTCGCCAAGCTCGATGGACGAATCGAACTGCACCTCATGCAAGCCTGCAGATCCGACCGGCACCAGGTCGAGCACCGCCGGGGGAGCGCCGCCGGTGGAGGTCGTGCACCACGACTCCGCATCAGCCAGCGTGGCGACCGAGCTCAGAGCGATCTCCACACTGTCCAGTCCGTGGAACCAACCCGCCGGGTGGATGTAGAAGTCCGACGCCATGCGCTCGCCGAGCGTCGGACAGACCCCGATCAACTCGGGGAGGACCGCCGACTCACACGTCGTGAAGGACCAAACCGGACCCGCCGTTTCGCCGCAGCAGTTCGTCGCCACGACCTGCCAGTAGTACGTCGTGTCGAGATCGAGCGGGCCGGGGTCACATGTTGGGCCCGCCACATCGTCACACCACAGCGTCGTCGGTTGGCTATCCGTGCCAAGGTAGACATCGTAGACCGTCGGGCAGGGGTCCGTTTGGCCACACACTCCCAACGGATTGGCCAGTGCGTTCTGCAGCCCGGCCTGCGTAATCGCGGTGCCCGAGTTGTAGGACGTGGGCGCCGGATCGCAACCGGCGTTCGTGTGGATGCCAATGACCTCGCCCGTGCTCTCCCGAATGACGGGTGAGCCTGAGCTTCCGCCCGTGGTGTCCACTTGGTGCCGGATGCTCGTCGCGACCACCCCGTGGTGCGGCCCGGTGTTGGTCTGTTGCACGGTGTTGTGGGCCAGAGGCGACGTGTCCACGCCGTGACCGGTCACACGAACCGTCTCACCCAACGGTATCGCGACGCTGCCGGCCAGCGCGAGAGCCGCCCCCTGCGCCTCGAACGGCGTCAGCCCGGTCTGTGTGTTGGGGAAGCACCCGAAGAACCCCCAGTCGTTGCCCACCCCGATGTAGCTGTATTGAACCGAGTCCGGATCGACCGCGTACTGATCCTCCGGCCCCGGGTGGATCTTCGCCCCGCTCGCCGGGTCCGACAACGGCACGTTGAATTCCGCTACGACCGCGCCGTAGCCGCTCATGCAGTGGCCGGCGGTCAGAAAACACGGGTTGATCAGCCAACCGGTGAAAGCACTGTTCTGTATGTCAAGTATTCTGGAGACTGCTTTGTCGTCCGACAGGACGCGGTCGTCCGCGTCCCCGCACTGACTCTCCGTCGCACCCGCGAGCCCGACCACAAGCCGGCCGATCTCCAGCCGGTTGTCGGACGACTCCGGTCCGGCGATGAGCTCGACGCGAACCTCCGATCCGTTGAAGTAGGCCGAGGTGTTCTGCCACTGGGCCGCACTCGTGCGGTCGAGTTCCTGCACCGCACCGTCCGTCAACGACGTAATGCGCAGGAAGCTGCCCTCCCCCAGATTCACGTCGTCGAAGATCAGGCGAAGCCACGCCGCATCATCGGCCGCCACGATCTCGTCGTAGACCACCAGCGGCTTGCCTGCATCGTTGGCCAGCACGCCGGACCGGCGCACGTATTCCCGCACGTCCTGCTCCAGCGGGGCCAGGAGGGAAGGCTCAGCCCCCGGAGCCAACGCCCTTGTCGCGGCCCTCTGCGTCGCGCCGCCCTCCCAGGAGAGCACGGCGTTGACCGGCACCTCCGTCGCGCCATCGACCGGTTCGGGTCCGCTCGGCAGGGGCGGCAGGTCACACGACTCCGTCGTGAACGACCAGACCGGCCCGGGCGTACTACCGGCCTGATTCGTCGCGACAACCTGCCAGTGGTAGGTCGTGTTTTCGGCAAGCGGGCCCGGGTCGCACATCGGACCTGACAAGTCCTCACACAGCAGCGTCGTCGGTGGGCTGTCCGTACCGAAGAACACGTCATAGGTCATCTCGCACCGGGGTGGAGCGCCACCGGCCGCACATGCCATGCCGTACGTCTCTCCCCACGCTGTACTCGTAACCGCAATCACGGTTGCGGCGCCGGTGTCCGGATCGATCGAGATCAACTGTTCGGTCGTGTCATTGATCGAGTACAGCATGCCGTCATCGGCGCAGAAGGCGAGTGCGTCCGCGTCCCGCACGCCACCGAGTGGTCCCACTACGGTGTGGGCACCGCTGGTGACATCGATCGTCACGAGTTGCGTGCCGGTCGCAGGTCCGTCGTCCACGCCGTACAGCGTGTTGGTGACTGCATCGAACGCCAGCCCCCCTACTGCCGCTCCGAAGACAGGATTCCCGACGGCCGTCCCGGTCCCGGTGGCCGTCTCAAGCCGATAGAGTTGACTGCTACCCCCGGCGGCATTCATCCCGTATAGCGTGTCGGTGTTCGGGTCGAACGCCAGGCCGTGCATGTCGCTCGCGCTCGTCGACCCGACGGTGGTTAGCGCACCGGTGGCTCGATCAATCGTGACAAGCAAGGCACCGAAGTACGTGGTCGCGTACACGGTATCCGTGTTGGGGTCGTGCGCCATCCCCTGCATCTGCTGCGTCACCGAGCCGACCGCGTCGAACTGCCCATTCGTCCGATCGAGCGAGCCGAAGTCGAACAGGCCGTCACCGGTCGCCGCAGCGTAGAGCATCGAAGCATCCGCCGTGTCCGTCAGCCATCCGGCGAGCACTGCCTCGGTCCAGCAATGCGAGCGCCCGGCCTGTTGAGGCGTGAACTCGGTCAGACAGGAGGCCGGGGCATAACCCATGTAATTGTGGAAGTCCGTGTCACCCCAATCGAGCCCGCTGCACCCGTCCGTCCCGCCCGGCGGGCCGCACGCGTAGTTGATCGGCGTCGGATCGGTGTCCGAGCAGCGGTCTCCGACGATGTCGCCGTCCGCCCCGTCCGCCGACTCGTAGCACGCCCCGCATTCCTCAACCTCCGTCACGCCGTGGTGCGTGTGCCACAGACCGAGGCAGTGGCCCACCTCGTGGGCCAGCGCCGTGCCCGTCGCGCCGAAGTGCCCTTCGGTCAGGACGATGCCGCCCATGTGGGTCAGGGCATCCGGGTCCCAGGGGAACGTTCCCCAAGAATAGCCGCCGGCGTTGTTGACGACGTAGACGTTCAGCTTTACGGCCGGCGCATCGGCGTGCGCGGACTTCATTGCGGCCTCTTCGCTCGGGTCGAAGTACCGAAACCGTGTTGCGTGCACGAACTCGACCTCGGCCGCAAACTGAATCCTCCACGGAAGAAACGCCGCGTTGAGCGATGCGACCTGGGCCGCGACGTCGGCCGGAGTGCCCACGCAGTCCGTTCCGTCGTCCTCGCAGAACATGTGGATCGATAACTGGTACGCCTTGACGGGGGTCTCCGCGTCAGGGACGTGAGCGTCACGCACGACCGGATCGTCACATGCCCCTTCCTGCGCGCACAACGCCGCTTCTTCGCTTGCACCTCTCGTCCGAGCGCGGGTCACGTACCGGTCGACCGTGGCGCACCAGTCTCCCGGCTTGCGCCCGGCCCACCAGTTCAGCTTCGGATCCACCGAGGAACTCGGCGTCGAGCCGCCGTCGACGGCGCGGGCCGCGAACGCTTCCTCTCCATCGCTCCAGGCCAGGTCGGCATCGACGGATACGTCAACCGCACCGTCGGCCGGAGCGGGATCGGCCGGGACCGTCGGCAGCCCGGCACAGACTTCCGTGGTGAAGGACCAGACGGGGCCCGGAGTCTCGCCGCAGCAGTCCGTCGCCACGACCTGCCAGTAGTACGTGACGCTCGCGTCGAGCCCACCCGGATCGCAGTAGCGAACGTCCACGTCCTCGCACAGCAGCGCGGTTGGCGGGTTGTCCGTTCCGAAGTACACGTCGTACGTCGTTGGGCATCCACCGGCACAATCGAGGCCGGACAAAATGGTGTTCTCGAGGTACTCGATCGAACCGCCGCTCCATTCGACGGGCTGGAGCGTAGCGAACATCCGTCCTTCCCCAAACGAAACCTCGATCGCCACCCGTTCCGGACTGCTTCCACCCAACGTCACGATCGAGGCGGTGCCGCCGGGCACATCGATGAAGTAGCCATGCGTGGAGAAGTTCCAGTCGGCCAGATCCATGTCCGAAACGGCATGCGGCACGGCCACGACCGGGTGCGAAGGATCGGAGATCGCAACGTCGTCGCTCGGAAACAACACCGCGCTCATCTCGCCCGGCAACGCCTTGCCCCACATGTTGGAGCTGAAGAACGCAGTCGCATGCAGGTCAAGAAGGCCGCCTTCGGCCGCATACGCCTCGAATACGGTGCGGTTCGCCTCGAGGGCAACGTAGAAAGCGTCAGGCTGAGCCGAGGAAACGATCACCTTGTCGAACGCCGACAGGCCCACTACGTCCATGTCGGCCGAACCGAATACCGTGTATGAGATTCCATTCGCGGCCAGAACGTCCTGATTCAGCGTCATGCCCCAGGGCTGCTCGTCCTCGAAGATCGCCACGCTGCAGGTGCTGCTCTCCGCTTCATGGCCACGTGCCAAAGACGGACCTTGCTCGGCCGGGCGCACCAGGCTGGAACTCGTCGCGGCCTCCGCGCGAGACTCGCCGGACGGCACGACCGACAGCATCGCGTCTCCCCAGCCATTCCAGGCCAGGAGCGCATCGACGGCCACGCCGGTGGCACCGTCAGTCGGCTCAGGACTGTCGGGGGCTGAGGGCAAGTCGCAGGCCCGAGCGGCTTCGTCGTCGTTCGCACCGACGAGAGTCACTGCCAGACCCAAGCCTACAAGCACGAGGGCCGCGCACGATAACACGTTGGATGATCGAATCGCCCCGGTCACGAGCCCCCCCCTTACAGTCGTGTTGGTCAATCAGAGAACTCGGCTGTACTCCAATGATATCGCGGTCCCTCACGCACCTCAAGGATGGTGCCGGTTTGACACTATCGGCCCCACCTCCATAATCCCGTATCGCCGAACGGAGGACAGCCAGTGGCCCAGTCGAACGACAGACCGATCATCACGCTCACGACCGATTTCGGTCACTCGGACCACTACGTGGCTGCTATGAAGGGGGTGATACTGTCGATCGCACCGACGGCGACCATCGTCGACGTGGCCCACGACATTGCGGCCCAGGACGTGGTGGCCGCGGCCTTCATACTCAGGCAGATCTGGACCTCCTTCCCTCCGGAAACCGTCCACGTCGCCGTCGTTGATCCGACGGTCGGCACCGAGCGACGAATCCTGGCGGCCCGCTACAACGGACGGATGGTCGTCGCCCCCGATAACGGTCTGATCAGTTTCGTGCACCGAGACGGTCAACTGGAGGAGCTGCATGTCGTGGAGGCACACCAGTTGGTCCAAGGCACGCCGTCGCCTACGTTCCACGGCCGCGACATCATGGCCCCTGTCGCAGCGCGTCTGATGACGGGGCTGAAGCTGCACGAAGTGGGACCACCCACCGACCACATCGCGACCCTGGCCATCCCGCAGCCGACGTTCCACGACGACCATTCGATAGAGGGGAGCGTCCTGTACGTCGACGGCTTCGGGAACCTCATCACCAACGTGTCCCACCGTCAGGTCGTGGACCGTGGGCCCAACGGAAGAGAAGCAAACGTCTACCTCGGCGACCAGCGCATCGGTCCACTCACTCATGCATACGCTACGGTGGACGAAGCGGAGCCACTCGCCCTGATCGGCTCTAGCGACGTGCTGGAAATCGCGGTCAATGGCGTCAACGCGGCGAAGCTCTTCGATGCAGGAGTCGGAGCACCCGTGTTCATTCGCTGAGGCGGCCTCCGTCTCAAGCGTCCGGGAGAAGGCACTCCGTGTCTGAAACACCGACCCACTCGACGCCGAACAGGTTTCCCGAGGGCACCACGACCCGCCGGCTTCAGGCCCTCGACCGGCGGTACGTTTGGCATCCGTTCACGCAACACGAGTTGTGGAATCAGACCGACCCGCTCGTCATCGATCGCGCGGAGCGAGAGTACCTCATCGACACCGATGGAAATCGCTACATCGACGGTACGAGCTCGATCTGGTGCAACATCCACGGCCACAATCACCCGCGGATCAACGAGGCGATCATCGAGCAGCTCTCGAAGGTGGCCCATTCGACGCTGCTCGGCTTGACGGGAGAGCCCGCGGTGCGACTGGCCGAACGGCTCGTGCAGATCACGCCTGACGGGCTCGACAAGGTGTTCTTCTCGGACAACGGCTCCACCGCGGTGGAGGTGGCCTGCAAGATGGCATTCGCCTACTGGCAACATCGCGGCGACCACAACCGGCGAGAGTTCATTGCCCTGCGAGAGGCGTACCACGGGGACACGATCGGGGCCGTCAGCCTGGGTGGGATCGACCTTTTTCACGAGATCTATCGCCCGTTGTTGTTCAAGACGCACCTGGCGCCCTCGCCCTACTGCTATCGCTGCCCGTTGGGCAAGGAACCCGCCACCTGCGGGTTGGCCTGTGCCGACGCGGTCGGCGACCTGCTGGCGAAGCACGCCGGCCGAATCGCTGCCGTCATCGTCGAGCCCCTGATGCAGTGTGCCGGAGGCATGATCGCCGCCCCGCCCGGACATCTGGCCCGCCTGCGGGAGTTGTGCGACCGGCACGACGTGCTGCTCATCGCCGACGAGGTGGCCACGGGCTTCGGACGTACCGGGCGGATGTTCGCCTGCGAACACGATCAGGTCCGGCCGGATTTCCTGTGCTTGTCGAAGGGGCTCACCGGGGGATACATGCCGCTGGCGGCGACCCTGACCACCAACGAGGTCTACGAAGCCTTCCTCGGCCCGGTCGACGCGGGAAAGACCTTCTATCACGGGCACACTTTCACCGGAAACGCGTTGGGGTGCGCGGCCGCCCTCGCGTCGCTCGACATCTTCGACACCGAGCAGACGCTGGCCGGGTTGGACGAGAAGATTCGTTGTCTGAGCGGGCACCTGACCCGCCTGGTCGGCCGGGAGGAGGTGGGCAACGTGCGGCAGTGGGGGCTGATCGCCGGCGTGGAGATCGTAAAGCACAAAGCCACGGGCGAGGCGTACACTTACGGCGAACAAATCGGGGCGAAGATCTGCGCGGCGGCCCGCCGTCACGGCGTACTCGTCCGACCGCTGGCCGACGTGATCGTCGTCTTTCCGCCGTTGTCGATCCGCATGGAGAACCTCGATCGCATGATGCATGCGATCGACGAATGCATCGGTGATGTGTTGACCAGTGGCCAAGGAGCAGTCGTCGACGGGCTGGAGTAGGTCCGTCGCCCTCTTCTCTTGTGGGTGAGACGAGTGAACACGATGGAAATGCTGGGCTTGTTTGAATCACTCGGGGGCTACCACCTTTTTGTGTTCGTGGTGGCCATCGGAATGCTCATCATCAATACGGTCGAGGTCGGCCGCAACGACGCCGCCAACCTCGTCAACGCCGTGTTCGGCTCGCGAATCATGCGCCGCAAGAAGGCCGTCTTGCTCGCGGGGATCGGCGTCGTGATCGGGGCGACGTTTTCGTCCGGCGTGATCGAGACCGTGCGCAAGGACATCTTCGACCGTAGCCAACTCACGGCCGATGCTGCGATCACGGTTTTCATGTCCGTGTACATCGTGAACACGGTACTGCTCTACGCCTATTCCGCGTTCGGCATGCCGGTCAGTACGACCGCAAGTCTGGTGTTCGCCCTGATCGGCGCAGCGTTTGCCACGAACGGTTTTGAGATTGTGGATTGGGGCGTGTCAGGGAAGGTGGTGTTTGCGATCGTGGCCTCGGTGTTCGCGGCGGGCACGGCCGGGTTCTTCGTACAGCGTCTGATGCGAGCGGCGATTCGCGATCGGACCACGCACTTGCCCACGCTGATGCTGCACGGCTGGTGGGTTGCTGGACTCCTCCTGACCGGCCTGTGCTACTTTCTGCTCATGAAGGGAATGAAGCAGATGGCATTCGTGGACACCTTCAATGAACAGGTCGTCGGCACGATCGGGCCCACTACCGTCTTGTTCCTACTCTGGACCGCTTTTTCGGCTGCCACCTACGGCCTGCTGCGAATCCTGAAGGAACGCCTGGCGCCTTGGCTGTTCCCGGGCCTGGCGGTCATCGGCATGATTGCCATGGCGATTGCCTTCGGCCAGAACGATCTGGCCAACTGTGCCTCCCCGGGTCTGGCCATCATCGACATCGTGCTCAGCGACAGCCCCTCAGGCAGCGGTGCAGAGGAGATCAAGGTCGAATGGTGGAAGCTCTTCGCATGCGGGCTCCTCCTCTTCGCGGGCATGACCACCACCGGAGCGCAGCGCGTGACCCGGGCCGAGGTGAACATGGGCTCCATGGGGGATCGCGTTCGGCTCTACGCTCCGGGCTGGTGCATCGCGGCAGCCCGTTTGTTTCTTCGCAAGCGCGGCGAGTTGCCTGCCCTGGCCCCGGCCCCGACGGTGACGGAGCGCGGCAAGACCGTACACTATGACACCCTCCGGGCGTCCGTGATCACAGCCGTCTCGGCCAGCGTGATCGCCACGGCCTCCAGCCTCAAGCTCCCAGTCTCCACGACGTACGTTGCGTTTGCCGCGGTCGTGGCCACCGGCATGGCGGACCGAATCTTCGAGCGAGGCGACGCGGCCTTGAAGCTGGGGCGGGCGATCTGGGTGGTCTTCTCATGGTTTGCCGCCGCATTCCTATCCGCCCTGACGGCGGGGCTCGTGTGCCGCGTGATCCTGCACCTGGGCACCACCGGGATCGTGCTCGGAATCGTGATGAATCTGGTGGTGCGGGAGTTGGCGAGACGACGCTCCAATGCCCAGGAAAATCGCCTCCAACGCGAGGCCGAGGAACGACGACGACAGGCGGGGACGGATGAAGCCGAAGTTCCAGATGACGATGAGTTGATGTAGACGTTTCGGGAACGGAGACGTGCGGGCGGCAGAGCCGGGGACTCGGAGGCCGGCCGCACCGACACGCTTCCGGAGCCTGCTCGCAATCGCCGGCACCGTCTTGTAGACTACCTCCGGATCGGGCGGTGGGCGGCCCGGCGACTGCAATCCCTGCTTACAGGATGACTGGCCGTGCCTGACGAAGAACAGATTGTCGTGCAGCAGATCAAAGACGTGACCATCGCCACCTTTCACGCTTCGCGCATCCTGGACGCGGCGCAGGTCGAGGAGATCGGGGACGAACTCTACGCTCTGGTCGACAAGAAGGATCGACGCAAGGTCGTGCTCGACTTCACGGACGTGAAGTTCCTTTCGTCGTCCATGCTCGGCGTGCTGCTGAACCTTCGCGGCCGAGCGGACAAGGTCAAGGGCCGCGTGGTGCTGTGCGGACTGAAGCCCGACCTTCACAAGGTTTTCAAGATCACGAAAATCGATAAGCTGTTCGACTTTTTCGACACCGAAGCGAAGGCCCTCGCATCGTTCGGAATCACGGAACTCCAGTGACACATCGGACAACCCGTCGCGTGCTCGGCCTGATGAGCGGCACGAGCTGCGACGGCGTGGATGCAGCGATCGTCGACATCCGCGGGCGCAGTACGGCCATGCGGGTCGAGTTGCTCGGCCATGTACACCGAGCGTACGCGCCCGCGCTACGGCGCCGTCTGCTCGAGGTGATGGCTCCGGCCCGCACCCACACGCAGGAGTTGTGTGCCCTGCACGCGGCCGTGGGGGATCGGTTTGCGGAGACGGCAGCGCGGGCGATCCGGGAGATTCTCGGACCCGACGGGCACGTCGATCTGATCGGCTCGCACGGCCAGACCATCTGTCACCTGCCACCCACGGTCAGGACGCGCCGCACCGCGAAACGCACGCGGGCCGGTTCGACGCTCCAGATCGGGGACCCCGCCCGCATTGCGGCTCGCACCGGTGTAACGACGGTGGCCGACTTCCGGCAGGCGGATGTCGCTGCGGGCGGCCAGGGCGCTCCGCTTGTCCCGTGGACCGATCACGTCCTCTTCTCGCACCCCAGGCAATCGCGCGCCGTGCAGAACATCGGCGGCATCGGCAACGTCACCTGGCTGCCGGCCGGAGGGCGCCCCGCTGATGTGATCGCCTTCGACACCGGTCCGGGCAACATGGTCATCGACGAGATGGTCCGCCGGTTCACGCGGGGGCGGTCTCGGTACGACGCCGGGGGGCGCCGGGCCGCGCGCGGAACGGTCATCGAGCCGGTGCTTCGATTGTGGATGAATCACCCGTTCCTGCGTCGCCGGCCACCGAAGACAACCGGCCGGGAGGATTTCGGCAAGGGGTTCGCCGCCGCGGCATTGCCGCAACAACGCACGAAGGGGTACGCCAACGACGATTGGATCGCCACGGCCACGGCCTGGACCGCTCGATCGATCGCTGACGCTTACGCGCGTTTCCTACCCAAGGCCGGCGAACGACCGAACATCGACGAGATCATCGTGACCGGAGGCGGGGCCCGAAACCGTACACTGTTGCGCATGCTCGCCGAGGCGCTGCCCGGCGTGCAACTGGGCACGATCGATGCGTACGGCATCCCTGATGTAGCCAAGGAGGCCGTGAGCTTTGCCATGCTCGCGGCCGCGTGCGTGGACGGGACCCCGGCGAATCTGTCGCAGGTAACCGGCGCCCGCCAGCCGGTCGTGCTTGGCTCAATCACGCCGGCGACGTGAGTGTCTCACACGACCGTCGGCGGCCAGTCGAGCACCGCCTCGCTGACCGCTCCGTCCCCCACCCTTCGCGAAACTGCCGCGAAGGATGGGGCACCCGCCTGGCGAGCGGCCAGGCATCCGGATGACCGGTTGGCGGCGGCAGGCTATACTCGGTCCGGTAACATCGCATGCAAGACCGCGGACACCTGCTGACCGAGCAACGCAACGACGCTTCCAGCGAAATCGATCGAATGTCGATCCCCGAAGCGTTTGACCTGATGAACGCGCAGGACGCAAGCATCGCGAGCGCCGTGGCCGCCGCCAAGCCGGAGATCTGTCGAGCCGTCGAGTTGGTGACGGCCGCGTTTCGGGCCGGGGGTCGACTCTTCTATATTGGAGCGGGGACGAGCGGCCGACTCGGCGTGGTCGACGCGGCCGAATGCCCCCCCACGTTCCTGAGCGACCCCGAGATGGTTCAGGGCATTATCTCGGGCGGCCCCGAGGCCATGCTCCGAAGCATCGAGGGCGCCGAAGACGATCCGAACGCAGGTGCGGCCGAGATGGACGCCCGCAACGTCGGCGCCGACGATGTCGTGGTCGGCATCGCCACCGGCGGCACGACACCCTACGTGCACGGCGCCATCGTGAGAGCCGGGCGGCGCGGCGCGAAGACGGTCTTCCTGGCCTGCGTGCCAACGGAGCAGGTGAGCGATCCGGCGGACGTTTCGATTCGTGTGCTCACCGGCCCCGAAGTCATCACCGGCTCGACACGCCTCAAGGCCGGCTTGGCCACGAAGATGGTCCTCAATGCCATCTCTACGATCTCAATGGTGGGGATCGGCAAGGTCTACGGCAACCTCATGGTCGACCTGAACGCCAGGGCCTGCGCCAAGCTCGTCGACCGGGCCACCCGCATCCTCACGCTTCTGACCGGGCTCGAACGCGCCGCTGCTCGCGGCCTCCTCGACCGCGCCGAGGGCCGCGTCAAAACCGCACTGGTCATGCACAACCGAAACGTCGATGCCGCCGAAGCCGACCGCTTCCTGGCCGAGCACCAGGGGCAAGTCGGGGCGATCATCTCGGCGTGACAGCAGTTCGGCCGGGGGTGGGCCGCACGTCTAACCGGCTTCTCGGGTGAGTTGATCGCGAATCCATCGTCGCACCAGGTCTTCCGGACGAATTCCCTGACGCTTGCTCGCAGCGTCAAGACGGCGGCGAGCCTGTGCAGACAACTCGATCGTCAACCGACCGCGGTGCTTCTCGATGAATTGGCGTAGCGGTTCAGGATAATCTGACGGCGACAGGATCTCGGCATCACCCCGATCAAGGCGTTCGAATGCACTCTCCGCAGCTCGCTGTTCCACGCAAGCCAATTCTGCCTTCGATGCTCTTGGCGGGGTCGGTTGCCGCTTCTTCATGGTCCGATCATCCGTCGATATCGCCGCGCCTCGCTTCGGCTCATTGGAGCCAAGTGGAACACGCGAAAGAGCTTCCGACTCCTCGATTGTACCACCCGTCCTATCGCGAGCAAGTAGGCCCCACCAACGCCCCTCCCCAGAACATCATAGCAGTTACGGAGACCACGACGATTCCGCAGCACGAGCGGTTGCCCCAGAAGCATAGCCCGGATTATTCACGCTTGCCCCTGTTTTACGACCTCCTTGTGAGTTAAGCT
>CAYMME010000193.1:0-15188 GCA_964391465.1 uncultured Planctomycetales bacterium | reverse complement strand
CGCGAGGACACGCTGTGTCGAAACGCCGAACTGGTCGTCGAGAAGGGCGAGATGCACGTGACGTGTCCGCAGTGCGGTCGGCACTACCCTGTGCGAGACTGGTGCTGGGAGTGCCCGACCTGTGGCGGCGAGGGCGCCGCGCTTACCGGCGGCGGCGAGCTCGAGCTGGTCTCGATCGAGGCGGAGATCGATGATGAAGGTCCAAGTGCTGAAGAACGTGCTGCAGCGGAATGACAACGCTGCCCGCGAGAACCGGGAGCGGCTGGATGCTGCCGGCGTGGCTTGTATCAACCTGCTCGGCGGAGCGGGCAGCGGGAAAACGACCGTGCTCGAGGGCTTGCTGCCGGCGCTGGCGGGCACTCTGGACGTCGGAGTGCTGGAGGGCGATCTGGCCACGACCCGGGACGCCGCGCGCATCGCAGCCCTGGAGGTGCCGGTGGTCCAGTTGCTGACCGAGGGCGGCTGCCATCTGACGGCGACGATCGTGCAGCAGGGCCTGGAACGGCTCGGGCTCGATCAGCTCGACCTTGTCGTTATCGAGAACGTTGGAAACCTCGTCTGCCCGGCCAACTACGATCTGGGCGAGCACGCGCGGATCGCGGTCCTCAGCGTAACCGAAGGCGACGACAAGCCGTCAAAGTACCCGCTGATGTTCAAGGACGTTCCCCTCGTGCTTGTGACCAAGTGCGACCTGCTGGAGCACACGAACTTCGACATCGCGGCGGCTACGCGTGACCTCGAACGCCTCAACCCCGGCGTGCGGATCATCCGGACGGATCACGGCAGCCGAACCGGAATCGCGGAACTGGCCGAGTGGGTCGTCACCCGGAGCCGTGTGGGGTCGTCCGAACCGCCCTCATGAATTCTAGGCCTGAGGGGCTTGCGGTCCAGCCCCTTGCGAACCGATATGGGTTTCTGGCTGACATCCAGGCTCAGCCACCGTATAATGAAGCGGCATTGGTGACAATGAACAGGTTGGGCTCGAAGCCTGCGAATGGTCATGCCTGATCCCGCCGACAAGACGACCCCTGCACGCGAACGCCGCCGACATCATGCGGCCGTTGCGGCCATCGTCGCCGGCGTGATTACAGCGACCGTCGCCGGTTTCGGGGCGATGATCCTCTGTGTTCTGTACTGGCTTGCGGGCATGCGCGAAAACGACACGCGTGTGTCGCAGGTGGTCTTTCTCCTTTTCGCGATCAGTGGTATCGCCATGGGCGTCGGCGGGTGGCGGCTGACGCTCCGCGAGGTGCGAGGCTACCGCCCCACCGTAGCGGGCGCGCTCGTGGCATTCCTGCTCGCGGCCGCGTGCAGTGCCGCGTGGATCCTCGGCGAAAGACCCTTCATCTACATTCTGGGCCTCGCGGTACCGCTGGTCGCGTACGGAGCCATCGCCTACGTGCTGATGGACTGCCCGCCCGATTCCACGGACTCTCTCGAGGCCACTGCAGAGGGCATCGAGCCGCCGAGCGATCCGCCCGATGAGGCCGCCACTGAGTAGCTCGCCGACGCCCCTTCCACTTTCGCTTGACCCCGCCGGCAGGTGATCTATCATGCCGAGCACGATGCACCGTTCACTACTCCGATTGACGTTGCCGGTATGGCTGGGGCTCCTTTGCGGATGCCATGACCCGGCCGTGACCATCGAACACGAATCCATTCGCCTCGCAGTGCGCGACGAGGTCGAAATGGACGCCCTTTGGGCCGCCACGCTCGATGTGCTGCGGCGCCACCGGTTCCAGGTCGACCGCAGGGACCTGACGGCCGGCGTGATCACCACGTTTCCCGAAACTTCCGGTCATTGGTTCGAGGTCTGGCGACGAGACACGGCCACGCCATACGACACGCTGGAGTCGAACCTCCAGACAATCCGGCGCGAGGTCACAGTCAACATTGCGCCGGGTGACGACCCCGAGAGCCGCACTCTCGCCGTCAAGGTCGCCAAGCAGCGGCTGACCGCCGAGCAGCGCCAGGTCACCAATCCCATCTCGGGCCGGCGCGTCTTCTCAGAAGGCGTCCCCACGACCTCCGGAAACCTCCGCACCCGGAAGCAGTCCGTGGAATGGGTCGACCTGGGTCGCGATGCGCACTTCGAGCGGGCGATCATGGACCGTGTGATCGCCATGTACGGCCCCGCCACCCACGAGTACGTCGCCGAGGCGGCCGAACCTTCGCTCAATCCGCAGAGACCGGCTCAGGGCGAGCGCTAGGCGAACTTCGCCCACGGCCAGGGCACATCCCGCATCCGGTCATCAACCGGCTAAACCGCAGACCCGAACCCCGCCGATGCATCATATGGAGCGCCCTCGCGCAGGAATCATCATGTACGTATTGGCTGTCATTCTCTGTCGGGCGGGCAGCAAGGGCCTGCCGAACAAGTGCGTGCTGCCGCTGCACGGGCAGCCGGTGATCACGTATACGTTCGACCATGTCCGCGACAGCGCTCTGCTGAACGATGCAGTGCTAACGACGAACGCAGCGGAGGCAGCGGCGATTGCCGTCGATTACGGCATCGAGGTGGTGGAGCGGCCCGCGGCGCTGGCCACCGATGACGCAACCGTCGATTCGGCGGCACGCCACTGCGTCGATTCGTATGAGGACCGCCACGGCCTGAAGGTTGATGCGGTTGTGCTCCTCTATGCCAACGTCCCTGTCCGCCGGGACGGCGTGATCGACCGGGCAGTACATCACTTGCTGGAGACCGGCGCCGACTCCGTCCGGACGGTGGCACCGGTGGGTAAACGGCATCCGCTGTGGCTCCACCGACTGGACGGTGACCGCATGGTCAAGTACGCGGAGAACGACATCTACCGGCGGCAGGATCTCGCTCCGCTCTACTACCACGATGGAGCAGTCGTGGTCGTGCGTCGCGAAGCGCTCTTCACTCCACCGCGACATGATGAGGATTTCCACGCGTTCTTCGGCCAAGACCGTCGCGCCATCGTGCAGGGTCCGTTCGATGCCGTCGACATCGACGAATTGCACGACCTGGAGCTTGCCGAAGTGCTTCTCCGGCGGACCCGCAACGCGGATGGGGAAGGGGATCCGCAGATTGCCGAAACGCGCGCGCGCCGCCCCACCGTCCCTGCTCCGAGTTGAGGCCATGCGATCCGCGACCCCACCAATCCGCATCGGACGGGCGGACATCGGCCCGGGCTACCCGGCGTACGTCGTCGCCGAGGCCGGCGTGAACCACAACGGCAGTGTCGAGGCGGCCGAGAGGCTGATCGGAATCGCGACACGCGCCGGCGCCGACGCGATCAAGTTCCAGGCCTTCCGCGCCGAGCAACTCGTGCAGGCGTCGGCCCCAACCGCCGCATATCAGCACGCAGCCGGTGCGGGTGACTCCCAGCGCGAGATGCTGCATCGATTGGAGCTGTCGGTCGAGGACTTCTCGCGCTTGCGCGGGCGTTGCGAGCATGCCCCGATCGAGTTCCTCGCCACACCGTTCGGCGTTGCCGAGGTGGAGATGCTGGCCGCGTTAGGTGTGCGGGCGCTCAAGTTCGCGTCGACGGACCTCGTCAACGAGCCGCTACTGGACGCCGGGCTGGCCACCGGTCTGCCGATGATCGTTTCGACCGGTGCGGCCACGGTCGAGGAGATCGAGGCGGCGATCGCGCACATCGAGCAGGCCGGGGCCCTGGACCGGCTCGTGCTCATGCATTGCGTCAGCGCGTACCCGACACCCGTCGAGTCGGCAAACGTGCGGGCGGTGACGACGTTGCGCGAGCGCCACGGCTGCGTCGTCGGGTACTCCGACCACACACCCTCGATCACCACGGGGGCACTGGCCGTCGCGGCCGGAGCATCCGTGATCGAGAAGCACTTCACGAGCAACAAGACGCTGCCCGGTCCGGATCAATGCTTCTCTCTCGAGCCCGCTGAGCTGACACGCTACATCGACGAGATTCGCCAAGCCGAGCGAATCCTCGGCGACGGATGCCTCGACGTGCTTGACTGCGAACAGGAGGTGCGAAGCGTGGCACGCTCGAGCGTGGTGGCCGCTCGCGCCGTCCGCGCCGGCGAGCCGCTCGCACTCGATGCTCTGGCCGTCAAGCGCCCCGGCGGCGGCATCAGCCCCACAAGAATGAAAGAGCTCGTCGGCCGAACGAGCAGCCGGGACTTGCCGAAAGACACGCCGCTGACCTGGGACATGCTGGCCTGATCCGAGCCCCAAGCGCGGGGTACCACTCTCGCACGCACACGTTAGAGCAGGGGACCATCTCACTCACACGAAAAGCGTCTTGAGGTACATCAGATCGGCCCGCGTCTGTTCGAGCAGCTCGGCTGTGTTGAGACGCCGAAAGCTCGACCCGCCTTTGTACTCGCTGTGCAGCGAGTAGAGCCCGTCGTACTTGATCCGACGCAGATGGCCCACGAACTCGGGCAACGGTGCCTGTCCGTCGGCCAGCGGCGTGTAGACCGTCCGAAAGCGCTGCTGCCCGAAGCGGTCGCGCGTTGTCGGCTCCCATCGGAAGTTCTTGACTCCGACCAAGCTCACCCATGGAGTGAGCAGATCCAGGCCGATTTCCCATCCGGCGTTCCCGCCCTCGACGGTCATGTGCATGGGGTCGACGTAGGCGCCGACGTCGTCGGGGCTGAAGTCCTTGAGGAGCATGTAGAGCAACGGTCCGCTTGCCACCGGCGATCGGCCGGAGTGGACATGAATACAGGGTAGCACGCGGTACTTGCGAGCCAACTTGATGATTCGGTCGAGCTTCGTTCGCGTCTCGTCGATCTGTCGCGCGGCCGTACCGAACGGCTTGTACTTCCAGTATCCGAGCTTGATCTTGCCCACTCCGTAGTGGGCCGCGGCCGCGAACGTAGCCTCCGCGTGCGGGCTGGTCACCTCGGAGATCGCGGTCGAGATCATGTCGAGCGACATGCCGGCCGCGTCGGCGGCCTTGCGGGCCGCGGCCAGACCACGGTCGACATCCTCGGGCTTCACATGCCCGCCCGGCCGGGCGGTCAGGTCCAGCCCGTCGAAACCGATCCGCCTGGCCGCCTCGAAGCACTGCGGAATCATCAAGTCGGCGATGTTGTCGGTGAACAGTGCGAACGGCACGTGCTACCCTTTGTTCCCCGCCTGCGCCTTGGTAAAAGCCGGAGAGTGCGCTTCAATCTGCCGCATGGCCTCGCGGTCGTACACCTTCTCTCCGCAAGCCCGGCAGTCGTAGAACTGCAGGTCCGGAACAACGTACTTGCGTCCCTCGCACTCGCCGGACCAGTCGCGCCGGACGCATGTGATTCGGTCGCTACCGCAGGAGGGGCATATCGTGATCTTGAGCATCCTGCATTCCCTGAGCCCATGTTACACGACCGGGCCGATTCCCGCCCGTCTGAGCGTGGATTGTCAACGCCCAGCAAGTGCCGGATCCGACGCACACGACGACGGCGCGTGCAGAATCGCCGGCTACCGAGTGTGTCACGGCTGCGTCGATGCTCGCGCTTCGACCTTGGCCTTGACCGTCCGCCGGTCAAGCCCCAGGCGACGGGCGGCCTCCTGGTAGCTACCGGTCTGTGCGTAGACGAGTGCACAGTAGGCCTGCAGCAGTTCCTCGGCGGTCAGCTCACCTCCGCAAACGGCTTGGGCCAGTTGCTCCCGGTCACCGCGCGGGCGCACCGGCGGAGGCTGATACTGCCCGCGGACGAGCACGTTCCGCACGCACTGCTCCAGCTCGCGCACGTTCCCCGGCCACGTGTAGCCGGCGCCGAGATGCTGCTCGATCGCGCGTTCGGTCTCTGCCGCCAGGGCCTCGGCTTCATCGCCGACCAGCCGTTGGGCGAGAAACAGAATCATGGTGCGAAGCTCGTCGGGGCAATCGCGCACGCGCTCGTGCAACGATGGCGCAACGATCATGTCGGAACAGATACGGTAGTAGAAATCCTCGCGGACCCGCCCGGCCTGCATATCCTCAGCGAGGTCCCGGTGGGTGGCCGCGATGACCTTGCCGCCGAATCGGCGGGGCTTCGTTTCACCGATGCGCTGGAACGTCCGCGTTTGGAGCACGCGCAGAAGCTTCACCTGAATCGAGGCGCCCACCTCACCGATTTCGTCGAGGAACACCGTTCCCTGCGGCGGACACACGTCGAACCAACCGGAGCGATCGACAAGGGCGCCGGTGAACGCACCCTTGCGGTGTCCGAACAGCTCCGATTCGATCAGGGTCGGAGACAATGCCGAAAGATCCACCGCATGGAAGGAGCCGGCGAAGTCCTCGGTGAACCTCTGCGTCTGCGGATCGAACGGCATGTAGCGCGCGAGCCCGATCGCCCGGGCCGCGAGTTCCTTGCCCGTACCCGACGGGCCTGTGATCAGCGTCGTGACGTCGTGCATCCGATCGTACAACACGCGCCGGTATCGGCGCATGTCGTGCGTGAAGATCGATTGCCATACCTCCGCGCGGAATCGCGCCACCGGCTTCGAGATCCCGATCACGTTCCGAAAGATCTGCTCGAACGCGCGGTTGAGTTGGAAGAAGCACGCGAACAGGTGCGGAATGTCATCGGTAGTCGGAAGATCGGCTCCCGGAATCGAGAAGAGGTGTTCGGCATCCTCCGCGAACCGCGGGTAGAAACCGACCCTCGCCTGCGACAGCGCCGCGGTCGCGGCGCCCTCGATCGCCTTGATGAAGTCGTCGCGAAACCGGTGGTACAGCGCGAAGAGCGCCAGATCTTCGTACAAGCGCAGCTCCGGCGGCTGCGCCCGCGCGCCGCCCGCGAGGCGTTGTCGTACGCCGTCCACCACCCGTTCGGCGCGGTCCAGGATCCGCATGACGTTCGGCGGGTCCTCGGTCCAGTCACCGTACAGATTCCAGTCCGCCCTCTCTTCGACAAACGTCGACCCGAGGGCCTCACGCTCGTACGCAATCCGCTCGGGTAGAAACGGGTTGCAGTAAGCCGCCTGCGAAACGGCCTGGGCGAGCGCTCGTTCGCTTCGAGTCAGCAGCGGCATCATGGTCTCCGGAGACTGTGCGCACCAGATGTACACGAGATGTACGTCCCATGTCAATTCCCTAGACAGCCTCATGCGGCGTGGAAACCAGGACCTCATCGTAAACCTATTGCCAGAAGGCAGATACACACTCCTCGCGAGCGTGGCACGTCGGGTGCATCCAACACCCTCCGTCCCGCGAGCGGCTGTGCTGCGACTCGGGGCGATCGGTCGAGACGCGTGTGCGTCCTGGGCGGCGGCCGACCGGACAGGCCCATTGTTGTGGAGGTAGCGTGCGATGACCAAGGAAGACAGGAACTCAAGATCAAGGTTCTTCGCCAAGGCCGGTACGGCCGCCACGGTGGTTGCGGCGCTGCTGGTACCAACGCTTCCGGCCGACGCGGCCGGGTTGCTCGTTGCCACCGGAGGGTTCGGCGGCGTCCTGGAAATCCGGGAGCACAACGTGCTCGTGACGATCAACGACGGCATCGCCGTCACCCAAGTCGAGCAGATCTTCGTCAACACCGAGAACCGGCAGGTCGAGGCCCTTTACACCTTCCCCGTGCCGAAGGGTGCTTCGGTCGCCAACTTCAGCATGTGGATCAACGGCAAGGAGATGGTGGGCGAGGTCGTCGAGAAGGAACGGGCACGGAAGATCTACGAGAGCTACAAGCGAACGCGGCGCGACCCGGGTCTGCTCGAACAGGTGGACTACAAGACGTTCGAGATGCGCATCTTTCCCATCGGCCCGCAGGCCGAGCAACGGATCAGAGTGACGTACTACCAGGAACTCGACGTCGACCATGACTGGGCGACCTACGTCTACCCGCTGGCCACCGTGACTCGTACGGACATCCGGCAGCGCACGACGGGCAAGTTCGGGCTCACGCTCGAGACCAAGTCGTCCGTGCCCATAGCGACCATGGAAAGCCCCAGCCATGCCGACGCGTTCGTCATTGCTCCCCACGGTGAGTCACACTACCAGGCCAGCCTCGAGACCGAGGGCGGCGACCTGTCGCGCGACCTGGTCGTTTCGTATCGCCTCAAGCGTCCGCAGACGGGGATCGACGTGATCGCCTCCAAGCAGTCGGGAGAAGACGGCTACTTCCTCCTGACGCTGACGGCCGGCGAGGAGCTCGCACGTCTCGATGACGGCATGGACTACGTGTTCATTCTGGACGTGTCGGGCAGCATGGCGAATGATGCGAAGCTGCACATCTCGCTCGAGCAGCTCTCGGCCTTCGTGGAGACGCTGGGCGAGAACGATCGCTTCGAAACGATCACCTTCAACGTACAGGCCCGCACGCTGTTCAATCAACTCGCGCCCGTCAGCGACGACACGCGCCAGAAGGCGGTTGCGTTCCTCGACTCCCAACGGGCGCGCGGCGGCACGGTCCTGCAACCGGCGCTGACGGCGGCGTATCGGTACCTAGACCCGGACCGAACGCTGAACGTAGTAATCCTGTCCGACGGCATGACCGAGCAGGCCGAGCGTGCCACGCTGCTGCGACTCATTCAAGGTCGACCCGAGAACACACGCATCTTCTGCATCGGCGTAGGCAATGAGGTGAATCGCCCGCTGCTCACGCAACTGGCGGAGGATGCCGGCGGGTTGGCTTCGTTTCTCTCGCGCGGGGACGACTTCAAGCGGCAGGCCAAGGCATTCCGGAGGAAGCTCACCCATCCGGCGGCCACGAACCTGCGCATCGACTTCCAAGGGCTCGAAGTGTACGACGTGGAACCGCGTGTCCTGCCGAATCTGTATCACGGCTCGCCGGTGCGACTGTACGGGCGGTACCGGCGTGACGGAGAGGTGACGGTGGCCGTGCAGGCAACCGTTCAGGGCCGACCGCTGAACCAGGAAGTCTCCGTCCGGTTGCCCGCCAAGGCCGGCGACCACCCGGAAATCGAACGCATGTGGGCGTGGCACAAGGTGCAGCGACTGCTCAAGGAAGCGGACCGCGCCGGGTCACGGAACGCAGTGACCGAGGAGATCGTGCGCCTCGGTGAGGCGTACTCCATCGCGACGGAGTACACGTCGTTCATCGTGCTGGAGAACGACGCCGAGTACAAGCGGTGGCGTGTCGATCGCCGAAACGCGCTACGCATCGAGCGCGACCGAAAGAGCCGCCAGGCTCTGCAGGCCCGACTGGAATCCATGCGGCTCCAGGCCCAGGCCAGCATCGGCCCGGCTCCGGAGACCCCACAACTGGCCAGTGCTCAGCCGACGGCGAGGACGCCGGTGCCCAACGCCCCGAATCAATCGACACCCCGGCCCGGCAACTCGCGCAGCTTCAACCTCGACTTCGGCGGCGACGGCGGCGGTGCATTCGATCCGCTCACCGGCGGCATCGCGCTCGCTCTCGGCGGATTGGCGATCGGCAGTTGGCGGCGCCGGCGCAGCCACACGGCAGACTCGGGGGGGTCACGGTGATGCTTCGTTTCGAACCGAACATGACCGATACGTCGGTGAGGCGCCTGCCCGGCGTCTCACTGACGCTCTTTGTCGCAGCAGCAGTGGTGTTCGCCTTTCCTTCGGCCACTGCGTGTCTCGAGTACGACCGGGCCGCGATCGCCGCGGGTGAGATCTGGCGCGTCGTGACGTGCCAGTGGACACACTGGGACTACGACCATCTGCTCTGGGACGCGATCGCGTTCGTGCTCTTGGGGATCCTCTGTGAGCGTCGCGGCCTGTCGCCTCTTGCCGCGTGTGTCGCAGCCTCGACAGTGCTCGTGCCCACAGCCGTATGGATCGTTCACCCCGAAATCAGCACGTATCGAGGCCTGTCCGGCATCGACTCGGCCCTGTTCACACTGCTCGCGGTGCACACGGCTGGAACGTGCCTCCGGAATCGGGACTGGCGCGGGGCCGCGGCCGTCGGCGCCGTCGTGATCGCCTTCGCCGCCAAGATCGTCACGGAAGTCGCAACCGGGCAGACGGTGTTTGTCGATAACCTTGGTGCCGGCTTCGCCGTTGTGCCGCTGGCCCACGTGGTCGGCGGAGCGGTCGGACTTGCCGTGGGTATCGCGGCGTGGCTTGCTCCGTACACCGCCAAGGGTCTCGGCGTTGCCAGGATCCGTGATACAAGCTGGAGGACGGTTCACTCGTGACGAGCGGCGGTGACCAACTCACAACTGACGAAGCCTGCCGCGCCGCGGTGGCGGCGGAACGGCTGCGTCTCCTGCTCTGTGTCGTTCCGGCGATGGTAGTGCCGCTTCTGGGCTCGCTGGTCTACTTCGTGTGGCTGGCCGGCAACGACGCGGCGCCGGTCATCTACGGGGCAACGAAGCTGTTCACGCTAGTCTGGCCGCTCATAGCCGTGCTTCTGGTGGAGCGGGAGCACGTTCGGCTTAGGGGGATTGACTGGCGCAAGCACTTCCGCGCCATTCCGCTCGGAGTGGTGTCGGGGCTGCTGATCTCGGCGTTGATTCTGGGCGCCTACCTGCTCACGCCGCTGGGCGACTACGTCCGCGGGTTCGCCGACGCGATCCGGGCCAAGGTCGTCGACCTGCACGTCCTCGACCACTACGTCGCCTTCGCCATCTTCCTAGCCGGTGCCCACTCACTGATCGAGGAGTACTACTGGCGGTGGTACGTTTTCGGCCGATTGGCCCGAGTGATTCCGCTCGGTTGGGCCGGCGCACTGGCGTCGCTAGCGTTTGCCGCGCATCATTACGTCCTTCTGGGATGCTACTTCTCGCCGCTCGGGATGGTCCTGTTCGGCACGGGTGTCGGCATCGGAGGCGCACTGTGGTGTTGGCTCTACCGGCGGCAAACGACGCTGGTCGGAGCGTGGGTCTCGCACGCACTCGTGGACGCCGCTATCCTCTGCATCGGCTACCAACTCGTGTTCCCCTGATCGAGGCGACACACGGTTCGGCCACCCAGTCTGCAACAAGGAGATCGGTGTGAGCGAGCAGCGCAAACACCCGCTCGGCGGGTTGTTGGTCGCCCAGTTCTTCGGCGCGTTCAACGACAACGCGTGGAAGCTGATCGTCACCTTCCTCGCCATGCGAGCGATCAGGGCAGAACTCGGTCCGTCCGGCCCCGAAGTCGAGACCGCCTCCCAAGTGCAGACCGCACTCGCACTTGTCACCCTGACCCTACCGTTGATGCTCTTCTCGCTCCCCGCCGGCACGTTGGCCGATCGGGTCAGCAAACGCTCCGTGTTTCTGGCGATGAAGGGGGTTGAAGTCCTGCTGATGGCGGCGGGGGCCACGGTCTTGTGGATTGACCAATCGAATCAGGTGTTGCTCCTCGTGGTGCTCGGCTTCATGGGCGTTCAGAGCGCTTTGTTCAGCCCGGCGAAGTACGGGATCCTGCCCGAGATTCTGCCTCACGAGCGACTTTCCAAGGGCAACGGCGCCCTGGAGATGTGGACATTTGTCGCAATCATCGCGGGCATGGGCGCCGCTGGGACCTTGCTTGACCAAGTGGGACCGCGAGTCTGGTTGGTGGGGCTCTTGCTGACCACGTTCTCTCTAGTGGGATTCGTCGCGGCGTTCTGGGTTCCCCGGGTCCCGCGGGCACGGGCGGAGGGCGGCGTCATCAGTACCGTGCGCACCGCCTGGGCAACCATCCGCGCCGATCGCGTGCTGTGGCTCACCATTCAAGGACTGACGTTCTACTGGGCGATTGCGAGCCTGCTCGGCGGTGACGTGCTTGTCTATGCCAAGACCGTACTGGGACTGGGGGACGCCCAGGCAAGCTACGTGATGGCCGCGTTCGGGTTGGGCGTCGGCGGAGGTTGTGTTGCGGCGGGACTGCTCTCGTCGGGGAAGGTCGAATACGGACTCATTCCGTTGGGCGCGACCGGGTTGTCCCTCTTCTCACTCGTGCTCGGACTGTGGGATCTACAGTCTTACGGGACGGTTGGCCGCATGGGTGTGCTCATCGTCCTCATGGCCCTCCTGGGTGGTTCGAGCGGGCTGATCGTGGTACCGCTGAAGGCGCTTCTGCAGTGGAAAGCGCCGGCAGATCGGCGCGGCGCGGTCATCGCACTCTCCAACGTGTTTGTCTTTGGCGGCATACTCGTCGGATCGCTGGCTGCCCCGGCGCTCGCCCATTGGGCCAAGCTGCCGCCCCAGCCCATCATCCTGGCGGCGGCTCTTGCCGTGATCGTGGGGACGGGTTGGGCCATTTGGTTGCTGCCCAATGCGCTGCTACGGCTCCTGCTCCTGCTGTTGACCAAGACCTTCTACCGGCTCAACGTTGTTGGCCGGGCCAACGTCCCGCAAGAGGGCGGCGCGCTGCTCGTGCCGAATCACGTGTCGTTCGCCGACGGGCTGTTCGTCGTGGCGAGTCTGGATCGACCGGTTCGGTTCATCGTCGCGTCGACCTATTTCGAGCGGCCGTTGCTGCGTCCGTTCCTCAAGTCGCTCGGTGCGATTCCGGTCTCTGCAACCGGCGGCCCGCGCGTCGTGCTGCGGGCCTTGCGCGACGCGGGGCGCCACCTCGACGACGGCGACCTCGTGTGCATCTTCGCCGAGGGCCAGATGACGCGCACCGGCATGCTGCTGCCGTTCCGGCGCGGATTCGAGCGCATCGTCAAGGGTCGCACCGTGCCGCTCATCCCCATGCACCTGGACCGGGTATGGGGCAGCATCTTCAGCCGCGCGGGCGGGCGGTTCATCACCAAGATCCCCGAGCGCGTTCCGTATCCGGTGACGGTTTCGTTCGGGGCCGCGATGCCGACCGGGACGCGCGTCCCTGAAGTGCGGCAGGCGGTGCAGGGCTTGGGCGAAGCGGCGTGGGCGCTCCGCAAGGCCGACCGTGGTCCCTTGCACCACAGCTTCATCCGTAGCGTGCGCCGCTATCCGCTCCACATGGCATTCGCCCAGGCAGACCGCCCGCCGGTCTCACGGTTCAAGGCCCTCACCGGCGCGATCGCGCTGGCCCGGATCCTGCGCGGCCATTGGCAAGGCCAGCAGCATGTCGGGATCCTGCTCCCACCCAGCACGGCCGGAGGGCTGGTGAACATCGCCGCTTCGCTCGCCGGACGGACGAGCGTCAACCTCAACTACACTGCGGGGCGCGCCGGCATGACGTCGGCGGCGAAGCAGGCCGGGTTGCGCACCGTGGTGACGAGCCGCACGTTCGTCGAGAAAGCCGGACTCGAAGTCCCCGACGGCGTCGAGCCGCTGTGGATCGAGGACATCGCCGCCTGGATCGGAATCGGCCGGAAGCTCGCGGCCTTCGTGCTGGCCTTCGTTCCCCCGCGCCCGCTCGAGCGCGCGTGCGGTGCACAACGCGAAGTCACGGCTGACGACGTGGCGACCGTCATCTTCAGCAGCGGCAGCACGGGCGAGCCGAAGGGCGTCCAGCTCACGCACTTCAATGTCGACTCGAACGTCGAGGCCGTCTCTCAGGTGTTTCGCGTCGGCCCGGCCGACCGAATGCTCGGGATTCTCCCGCTGTTTCATTCCTTCGGGTTCATGGCCCTGTGGTGCTCGGCCAACTACCACATGGGCATCGCGTTCCATCCGAACCCACTCGACGCCGTGGTCATCGGCGAGTTGGTGCAGCGCTACCGCCTCACGATCCTTCTGGCCACACCGACGTTTCTCCAGCTCTACATGCGGCGGTGCGCACCGGGGCAGTTCGGCTCGTTACGTTTGGTCGTCGCCGGTGCGGAGAAGCTCTCGCCCAAGCTCGCCGAGGCGTTCGAGGATCGTTTCGGAATCCGGCCGATGGAGGGCTACGGGACGACGGAGTGCGCACCCGTCGTCGCGGCCAACGCGCCGGCCTTCCGCGCCCCCGGTTTCTATCAGGTCGGAGCCCGTCGCGGCACCGTCGGCCAGCCGCTGCCGGGGGTGACGGTGCACATCGTCGACCCGGACACGTTCGAGCCGCTGCCGCCCGACACACCCGGGATGCTGCTGGTCAAAGGGCCGAACGTGATGCAGGGGTACCTCGGCCGAGACGACCTGACGGCCAAGGTCATGCGCGACGGCTGGTACGTCACTGGCGACATCGCACTCATGGATGAGGACGGCTTCGTCAAGATCACGGACCGACTCTCGCGCTTCTCGAAGATCGGCGGGGAGATGGTCCCGCACGGGCGGGTGGAGGAGGCACTCCACGAAGCGGCCGAGGAGGAGACCCAGGTGTTTGCGGTGGCGGCCGTGGCCGACGAGCGAAAGGGCGAGCGTCTCGCCGTGCTCCATACACTGAACGAGGACCGCATCCCCGCAATCGTCGAGAAGCTGGCGGCGAGCGGGCTGCCCAACCTGTTCATCCCCCAAGCCAACCAGTTCGTGAAGGTTGACGCCCTGCCGCTACTCGGCACGGGAAAGCTCGACCTCCGCGCGATCAAGCGGATTGTCGACGACGCGCTCGCGCCCCCGGCCGCGACTTGAGGAGTTCCCGTTTCCCCGACCGCGCACCAGATGCCCTGCCCGCAACGGGGTGCGGCACACACGCAATCGTATGTGCTGCTGGACGAGCGCTTGCGCGAGCATCCAAGCGTCGATCAAGCGAGGCTTATCTGTCCATTTCCGAAGTCGACAGTCAAGGTTCGCCCTCGCAGGAAGTCCAGGCCGAGCAGTCCGTCCACACCGGCATTGGCCGGCAGCGTGTGAGACAGCACTGAGAAGTGTCTGCGCTCTCGCCCCAAAGCCGCGATCCTCTCAACCGCAACGCGGGGAACAAACTCGACGCCACTGCCCGTTGTCACTTGTGTCCGATCCTGCTCGAGGGCCGGATCATAGCCAACGGCAACGAGCATGCCCACGTTGATCAAGCTTCCTGTTGCCCCCGTATCAAGAGCGAGGCGCAGAACAGCGGCGCCTGAAGGACCCTCCAGCTCGGCGTGAACGACGATCAATCCTTGTTCGGCGTCGAAGGAGAAAGGCATAGCACGATGGCCGTGTCTTTGGGAATCGTCCCCGTGTAGAGCATGGCGAAACGCTTCGGCCGCAATTCGACTGCTTTTCGGTAGACTTCGTCGCGATCCCTGCTGTGACAGTGCACCTTCCCGCTCTGGACTTCGAGGGCTTCGTTGGTGTGCGGGTCCTCGATGAGCACCCATTCCGACTCGAAGCGCGATTTGATTTCAGCGATGGTGAGCACGTCATTCATGACTTCGGTCCTCCCCTGAGCGGGAAGACATGAGCATCCATAACACCTCTTGCGCTCATTTATACCCTCCGAAGATGGACGCAGTCAACCCGTCTTGGAGGGGCAGGGGCGCGGCGGGTGCATCTCATGAATCGTGGCACCACGCCACGTGGTGGGTGCCACTGGCGGCTTGTC
>CAYMME010000192.1:0-15231 GCA_964391465.1 uncultured Planctomycetales bacterium | reverse complement strand
GAACGCGAGCAGAAACGCCGCCTTTCCCCTCAAGAAGCGCGAGCCCTCTGAGTACGGCGACGCTGGATTACGAGCCCGTGCTTGCGATGCGGTCAACACATCCGATCAAACAGCGCGAAGAGGAGTATGTGCGGTGGGCGAAAAGCGGTCAGTAACGCGGCGAAGCTTTCTGAAGAGGGGCGGCGGAACGGTGGGAGCGGCTCTCGTCGGGCCGACCATCGTATCGTCGTCGGCGTTGGGGGCGGACGGGAATGTGGCCGCCGGCAATCGCATCACGGTCGGCATGATCGGGGTGGGCCGACAGGCGATCTACTCGAACCTGAAGTCCTTCCTCGCCGCACCGGATGTGCAGGTGGTTGCCCTGTGTGACGTGGATCGCTGGAGGCTCGACGTTACCAACGAGCGCGTGGTGAGCATCTATGGTGCCAAGAAGCGGTCCGGGAGTCTTGGGGACATCCCCCGCTACACCGACTTCCGCGAAGTCCTCGCCCGCGATGACATCGACGCCGTCATGATCTCCACGCCGGACCACTGGCACGTACCGATGTCGGTGGCCGCGGTCAAGGCCGGCAAGGACGTCTGCTGCGAGAAGCCTCTGACCCGCAGCATCGCCGAGGGTCGGTTGCTGAGCGATCTGACGACCAAGCACAAACGCGTGTTTCGCACCGACAGCGAGTTCCGTTCGAACAAGATCTTCCACCGCGCCTGCGAACTCGTGCGCAACGGGCGGATCGGCAAGCTCCACACGATTCGCTCGGGCGTGCCGATTGGCGAGTTCACCTCGCCGGAGCACGTCGACATGCCCGTGCCCGAGGAACTGAACTACGACATGTGGCTGGGCCCGGCCCCGCTGGCGCCGTACACCGAGAAACGCGTTCACCAGCGGCAGGGCTACGAGCGGCCGGGATGGATGCGGGTCCGCGACTACTGCGACGGCATGGTCACGAACTGGGGCACGCACCTCAACGACATCGCCCAGTGGGGCAACAACACCGATCGCACCGGCCCCGTGGAGGTCGAAGGCCGCGGGACGTATCCGCCCGCCGGTAGCATGTGGAACGTGCTGCAAAGGTTCGAGGTTAACTACCGCTATGCCAACGGTGTGCGTCTGATCTACAAGACGGAGAAGCCGTACGTGCGATTCGAGGGCAGCGAGGGCTGGATCTACGCGGAGTACCCCAACATCTTGCAGGCCGGACCGGAGTCGATTCTGAAATCCAAGATCGGGCCCGACGAAGTCCACTTCCCGCTCAAGAGCGAGAAGCGAGACTTCATCGATGCCATCAAGACGCGCGGACAGACGCTTGAGGACGCCGAGGTCGGCCACCGCACTACGTCGCTCTGCCACCTGGGGCACATTGCCGTGCAGGTCGGCCGGAAGCTGAAGTGGGATCCGGACGCCGAACGGTTCATCGGCGACGATGCCGCCAACAAGCTCTTGAGTCTGCCGCCGGGTCGTTCGCCGTGGCGCCTGTGAGGGTGAGAACGTGCGTGAGCGAGCGTGTACCCCACCGAGACGCGACCGTGAGGGAGCGTGGGACGCCGGCAACGCCGGCCCCCGCTGTTTCGTGAAGAGTGCCGCGAGGCCCGATGTACGTCGGGATCCGCTCGTGTTTCAACAGGTTGCGACACCCGGCATCGGTGGACGAGCTGCCAGTAGCACCCTTTTTCACACACGTTCTGAGGCAGGCTTGGAACAACGGAGGAGACCAAACATGAAGAGCGGGCGACGGTACCTGATCTCCATCGTGGCTTCGGTGGGTTTCCTCGGCTCGCTGCCTGACGCCATCTGTGAGGCCGCCGACGGTGCCGCCGGTGAACGCGGTGTGAAGAATCCGTTCTTCGTCCTGAACAACGGTACGAAGGACGCCAAGCACACCACGGCGGAATCGCAGGCGGCGATGGCCAAGGAGTTGGGCTACGCGGGGATCGCCTACTCCGGTGCGGAAGGTCTGCCCGAGATGGTCGCGGCCTTGGATCGGCACAAGCTCGAGCTGTTTGCGGTCTACCTCCCGGCGAACATCGATTCCGGCGAGCCGAAGTACGACCCGCAACTGAAGAAGATCGTCCGATTGTTGAAGGGGCGAGAGACCGTGGTCTGGATCTACGTCCGGAGCAAGAAGCTCAAGCCGTCCACGGTCGAGGGGGACGCGCGTGCGGTGGAGATCATTCGGGAGATCGCCGACCTGGCTCAGGCTTCCGGGTTGCGCGTATCGCTCTACCCGCACGTCTGGTTCTGGTTGGAGCGCGTGGAGGACGCGGTCCGACTGGCGAAGAAGGTGGATCGCAAGAACGTGGGTGTCACCTTCAACCTGTGTCATTGGCTCATCCTGGACGACGAGAAGACGCTGAAGTCGCGGCTGGAGCTGGCGAAACCGTACCTGTCGGTGGTGACCATCAACGGTACGTCGCGCGACGTGAGCGTTTCGTCACGCGACGGCTGGATCCAGACCCTGGACCGCGGCACCTATGACGTCTACAAGTTCCTCGAGACCCTGAACGCGACGGGTTACACCGGTCCCGTCGGCCTTCAGTGCTGGAGCATCAAGGGCGACGCTCACGACAACCTCATGCGCTCGATGGCCGCGTGGCGCGGTTTCTCCTCGCGACTCGCCGCCGAGTAGAAGTAGCATGGCCGTGAATGCGGCCCAGGCACTTCGGGAGACTCCCCGTGAATGAGACACGACGCCTCGAGAAGAGGGCCGCTGGAGAAGGTACAGGCACCAAGCCGCTCGCCGCGGCAGTGCTGCTCTCGGTGCTGCTGATCCCCGGCAGCCTCGTGACGGGGCAGCCGGAAAGCCCACCCAAGCACGAAGCACCACCCTCCTGGATGGTCGTCCCCATTCCGAGATGCGCGGACTACGGTGCACCCGACGGCTTCGTGGCGCCGGGCAGGGTGGCCATCGTCAGGAAGGAGGGTGGTCCGTATCAGACGACGCGGGACGCGGCCGCCGAGCTCGTGGGCGAGAGCACGGTCGTCGAGGAGGAGCTGATCAGGATCCTCGAGGGAAGCGGTGTCACTGACGTGACCAGCCGGCCGGATGATCTTGCGGCCTACGACGGCTTCGACACGCTGATTCTTCTGGGGTCACCCGAGCACAACCGGCAGACCGCTCGTTTCGTCAGGGCGATGGGCCTCTCCTTCGAGAAGTGGGATGACCCCCGCACACCGGAGGACGACTTCACCGGCTGGCGGGACTTCGGCCGCGAGGGCTACTTGCTGAAGGTCGGGCGCGCGAGCGACAAGAACGTCGTCATCCTCGCGGGCCACGACCGCGACGACGCGAAGCAGGCGTTTTGCGGCGCGGGAACGTTCTACGCGCTGCAATCGTTGCGCCAACTGATCGTGCCGGGTGGTGATGCCGTGCGGATCAAGACGGCGGAGATCGCCGACCGGCCGCTGGTCGCCTTTCGCGGATGCTACACCGGCTACCCGTCGTCTCAGAAGCAGAACTGGCTCGACGTCTCCATCATTCCCCTGATCAAGGCCAACATGAACGTCTACTGGTACGGCCACAATGTGGCCGGGTACAGCGCCGAGTCCGCGTCGAAATGGCGGTACCCATGGAAGCCGGAGCAGCTCGCATTTTTCGGCCGGATCGGCAAGTGGTGCCGCGAGCGCTACGTGACCATGGTCTTCTGCCTGAACCCCGATCACTTCAATGTCGAGTGGGCCGCGCCGCGGACGCTGGACGGCAAGGAGAAGGACCCGCTGCACTACGATCCCAATCACCCGTTGGAGCCCGCCTACAGGGAGATGTGGGCCGGTTTGGGCTACGACGTCAAGAACGACGTGGATGTCCTGGCTGCGAAGTTCGCCCAGATGAACCGAGCCGTCGGCGGCGGGGCCGTGCTTCAGATGATGAACGAAGACGACGTGTATGGTCTCGTGCACGCCGAGGACAAGAAGCTGTTCAAGACCGAGACCGGAGACGCCAGGCAGGACTCGATCAACTACGGCCGGGCGCGCGGCGAGCTGCTCGCCGCGCTCTACCGGCGGACCCGAGAGTTGGCTCCGGACAGCGCAGAGATGTTGCCCGTGTGTCCGCCGGACGGGATCGCGTATCAGACCGCGCTTGAACGGAATGACCACAAGAGCCAAGACTTCATGCGGTCATTGACGGCCACCCTCAAGAAACAGGGCGTGTGGGACAAGATGCCGATCCTGACCACGGGGGGCGGCACACTCGCGGAAACCATTGCCGATGAGGACATCGACTTCTTCCGGAAGTGGTGCGATGGCGGCCCGGTGCTGTTGCATGAGAACAACTTCGCCCTCAGCCATCTCAGCGCCTACGAGACGGATCCGAACGGTCCGCGTCAACCGCTTCAGAAGAGTGATCAGCATCCCGCGGGCTACCGTTCCCCTGAGCTCTACCGGCGATTGTGGGCGATCCACTGGAATATGGGCAACGACATTCGGCCCACGCTGCCCAACGTGGTGATGCCGTACGAGAAGCGCCCCGACGGTCTGAGCCGTGTTTCCGATGTCCCCCTGCTGGCCTGG
Organism: uncultured Planctomycetales bacterium; assembly: GCA_964391465.1. Taxonomy (GTDB): domain Bacteria; phylum Planctomycetota; class Phycisphaerae; order UBA1845; family CAYMME01; genus CAYMME01. The sequence goes on along the minus strand of CAYMME010000192.1, from coordinate 10,724 downwards.
TGCCAAGGGCAATACATGTGGAACATGCTCGCCGCCGATCGCGAGAAGGTCGGCGCGCTGGCCGTCCGAAAGGTCTGCACGCCCGAGTCCTATCCGCTGGTGAAGGCTTTCGTCGAAGCGTTCGACCGACCGATCGCCTATCTGCCCGATGACGGCCCCGACCAGATGTTGGCCGTCAGCGACGGGATCGCTTTTCCCGGCAAGGGCTGGGACTACGTCATTTCGTACACCGACGACCGCCGCCGAGAGGCGCAGCGGCTGCGCGACAAGCTGACCGTGCTGCTTCCGCAGCTCGAGGCGAAATGGGACAGCGATTTCGTGAAGCCCGCGGTGCTGACGCAGCCCGGTTGGGACGCCTACAACTTCTGCTGCATCTACTTGGCCCGCGGCTATCTGAAGGGTTGGAAGGAGGGCGGGACCCGACCCGCCGACGGGCTGCGAGGTGCGCGTCTGCGGGATCTCTACCTGGAGGCGGAGGAGATCCAGCAGCGTTACTTCGCCGGCCCGCACGAGGCCGAGGGCAGGAGCATCATCCACCAACACAGCTACGCCGGGATCCTGAACCGCCTTCACGACGGCAGGCTCAAGCCAGCCCCGGCCAGCCCGGCCAAGGCGCGGGACTACATCGACATCTGGAAGGAGGGGCTGCTGGGTGCCTTCTTCGAACCGGTTTCGAAGGTGACGGTCGCCCAGATTCCCGACGGGGACGCCACGCTGGGCGGCGCTTGGGGCAAGGTGACGGAGGCCGACGGAGAGACGTTCCGCGTCGTGACCGGAGAGGCAACCATCAAGCTGAAGACGCCGGCTCAGGGTCGCACTCTGGTGAGGGCTCGGTTCGGAACTGAGGCGAACTCGTTCCTCGAGTCAACCCGGATAAGGCTCTCCTTCGGCAAGGCATTCCATGAGGACCACATCTGCAAGTCACGGTGGATCACCTGGCTCCTGCCCGACAATGAGCGCGCTTCCGATCTGACGATCAAGACCGAGAAGCCTCTGCGCGTGCATGCCGTTGAGATCTACCGAACCACAGCGAAATAGTGCTCATCGGCTTGGCAGGCTTGGGCGCAGCCGCGCGGGAGACCGGAACGCAGCTCGATGCAGCGGCTCGACGTGAGTGCCGAACTCCATTCCGACGTGCAACTGACAGGAATCGGTAATCGCCGGCACTTGACGGTGGTCGGTGAGTATGCTACCTAACAAAGATACCCTTGGCCGGGCGGCGGGGAGGGGGCGATCGTGTAGGCCACCTGTCATTCAGTCTTCATGACACACCCCCGGTTCCGTTCATCGCCCGTCAAGCGGCTTGGCCGTACGGTGGGGTTGTTGGTGGTCTGGGTCAGAGGCTGTTGCCGTTTGCTCATGCCTTCCCGAGGGCCATTCGACATGCCTATTGCGTGAGGAGGTTAGGAACCATGTCGCGCCAGCGAGCAGCGCTGCTGGGAGCGGTTGTGTATCTGACGGCCGCGGTCAATCACAGCCTCGGACAGCACTCCGCAGGGTCGCCCGGACCGGAGCCGCCCGCCGGCAGCGGCTTGCTGCGAATCGGGGAGAGCACAATTACTCCGACCGTTGCCCCTCCTTCCATGAAGTGGGTACGCGTATGGGACTCCGCGCGGGTCGGGGACGAGTTGGTCGCATTGGACGTCTCGGAGAGCACCTGCGCAGGTGCGTCCGAAGGTGCCGCAGGTTCGCCACCGGGTTCCGACGCACTCACGGAGAATAGCGCAGGCGTCTGGGGGGCCGAAGCGCAGGGTGCCTCCGCTGCCGTCTTCGACGATGCGACGCGGGTCCAGGTTGGCTCGTATTCGATTCGCTTCGAAACGGACGGAGCTTTCGACACGTGGCTCTGGGCTCCGGAGGCGCAGGACGCCAACTGGGACCTCGTCGCCGCCGGCTCTGACGGTCTATCCTTTTGGGTCTTTGCTCAGAACCCGAGCCCGGTTGGCTTTCAGAACAACTCTCCATGGATCCGTGTATACACGACCCCGACCGACTACATCGAACTGCATTCGACCGCGGAGGTGCTCAACAACGCACGCGAATGCTGGCTTCATCTGCAGGTTCCGTTCGACGGGGACGCCGCATGGAGCCGTTCCGTCGTCGGGACCCCGGACCTGTCAAGCGTGGAGTACATTGAGATCCACGTCGACACCTGGGATTCCGGCTTCACCCTTTGGATAGACGGTTTCACATTCAACGCGGGGCCCTCCCAGGAATCCCGCCTGGCCGTATTCTACGTCGTGCCGACCAATGTACCCTACGACGAAGCTGTCTATCAGAGACTCATCGAAGCGACGCAAGACATGCAGGCCTGGTATCAGTGTGCCACCGGAGGGCTGACTTGGAGTCTGGCCTACCCCGAGGTCGTCCGGGTCTATGCTGCCGAGCAGACCCGGGAATACTACCGCGACAACGGCGACTGGTGGGGTTCACTTCTGGGGGAGATGGGGTCAAACTGCCTTCCGATCTGGGAGTCCGGGACGGTCACTGCGATCTGGGCTCACGGTGCCGGGTGGTGGGCCGGCGGAGGCCAGGGGTGCGATGGGAACTGCGGTGTCGCCCTTCTCGGGGTCGAGGCATTCCCTGAGTTCAACAATCCAGACTACTCCGGGGGAGTGTGCCCGGGCGGCGTCGGCGGTGGCGCGTGGCCGTGCACACCGATCGGCGCGTTTGCGCACGAACTCGGGCACACGCTGGGTTTGCCCCATCCGCTCGACGTGCCGGCGACCGCCGATGATGCCTTTCACAGCATAATGCAAACACATTGGCACTACCCGGACCATGCTCCGGCAGAGGATACCCCATGGGGTTTCCTGACCTTGGAGCGGCAGACCATTCAGGCCAACCCGTTCATGCACAGCGGCATCGAGCTTGTTCAGATCCACCCCGACTGTGATGTTGTCAATCTGCCGGTCACCGGGCCGGCCCCCGACGCGGGTTTCAGCGCGGAGCTGACTGGACTGACACTGGCCGTCGATAACACGTCGGCCGGGGGCAACCGATACTACTGGACGTTCGGCGACGGCGGCGTGAGCAACGACGAGGAGCCCGTGTATGTTTACGGACAGGGTGGCATGCATGAAGTGTCGTTGCGCGTGAGCAATGAGGACGCCATGATGGATTTGCACACGGTGCAAGTCGGGCCACAGGAGTCCGCCCCCGCAGTTGCCGAATGGGGTCTGGTGGCGACGATGCTGCTTGTCGTCGCTGTGGGTGCGTTGGTGCTGCAGAGGCGCGGGTCCGGCTTGGCGATTACGAGGTGGTAGACCATGCGAGGTTGCCTCTCGGCTAGTGTGGTTCGGGTCTTCGCACTACTGATCGCCGCGTCCGCTCCCACGATTGCCGGGGAATCCGTGTCCGTGCGGTTGCCGGACAGCGTGCCGCCGGTCATCGGGTGCTGGTTCTGGGGTGAAGGTGAATTCGCTCCGGGCGGCTATCGTGGAGCCATCGACCTCTTTGCCGATCACGCCGCGTACAACCTGCTCTCGACGAGCCTGCGCGTGCCGTTGCGCGAGGTCACTGAGGACGCCGTGCGCGACCAGATCGCGGAAGCGGCCCGCTACGCACGCAAACGCGGCATCGGCCTGCTCATGGACCTGGACGTCCGGCTGGCTCGCGCGGCGTACAGCAAGGCCTATCCGGACGAGCTTCAGGAGATGCTGCGCCTGCGCGAAATGGCGCTGGGCGAGACCGGGCAGGTGAGTCTGCGCATCACCAGCGAGGACCTCAATGACCACTACACGCACGGCACCACACACTACATCCCGCTGGCCGGGCGGCTCGTGCGGGTCTATTCCTACGTGCGCGGCCCCGCGGGGATCGAACCGGGCACCGTACGGGACATCACGCAGACGCACGCCAAGGCGACCATCGCGTCGGCCGCTGACGTGCGCGTTGCGATCGACTGCAATGAGCAGACGCGGGGTCGCACGGCGTGCGTGATGGTGAGCTTCACGCACCTCACCCCGGCCGTCTTCGCTCCGCATCTGCTCGAGTTCCAACGACAGATCATTGAGCGCTACGCGGACGTTCCGCTTGCCGGCGTCTGCAAGGACGAGTGGGGTTTCCCGCCGTGTTACGACGGCTGTCCGGCCAAGAACGACTTCTGGTACTCACGGTTTCGAGAGAGCGCCTACGCCAAGCGGACCGGCGGCCGGGACCTCGTGCGCGACTGCCTGCTGATGACGTTCCCCGAGCGCGGGCGCGAACGTGAGCGTCAGGCGGTGATCAATCACTTCATGGACATGTCCCGGTTGCGTAACGGCGCGGTCGAGGACGATTTCCACAAGGTGACGAAGGCGACGTTCGGTCCGTCGGCCATATCGGCTACCCACGCGACCTGGTACCCGTACCCGGGCGTCCAGGAGATCAAGAAGAACGGGCTGCACTGGTGGATCGCCACCCGTGACTACGCCCAGACCGACGAGGTGACGCCGTACTGCGTGCGCACGTCGCTGGCCAAGAAGTGGGGCGGTGCGGTCTGGTACAACATGTACTACTCGAGCAGCATCGAGGACTACCACCGCCAACCCTGGGCCGGTGCGCTCACGGGCGGCCGCGTGAACTACCATCCGGTGTGGCCGATTAAGGGGAAGCCATCTCGCTACGCCGGTTACGAAGCGCTCCTGCGGGGCGGACTCATGCGCGGCGACTGTCGCGTTCGGCTGCTGAACTTCATCACCAGCAGCCCGCTCGACTGCCCCGTGGCGGTAATCTTCGGCCACGCCTGCGCGATGAACTGGGCGGGCCCGGCCTACGGCGACACTGGGGTCGCTCTGGCCGACGCGTTCTGGCGAGCCGGCTATCCGGCCGACCTCATCCCGTCGAGTGAGATCGGCGGCCAAGCGTTGCGAATCAGTGACGACGGAAGTGTCCAGTACGGCCCGCAGCGATACTCGGCCGTCATGCTCTACCACCCCGAGTTCGAGAAGCCGGCCGTCGCGTCGTTCTTCCGAAAGGCCGCACGGGGAGAGACGATGCTCTATCGGTCCGGCGACTGGACCGTCGATTTCGAAGGCAAACCGTTCGACGGCGACGCGGCCCTGCCGAAGGAGATGGTCCCGTTGGCCGACGATGCGTCAGGTGCATCCGCGGTGATCGCCCGCTTGCGTGAGCGAGGCGTTGCTCCGCAAACGCCGGCAACCGAGACGATGAAGCGATTCGGTTACGAGAGCAGCGCGCCGCCGACAAAGGGACGCAGTCGTCTCATCGACGGTACGCACATCATCGTCGCTGCCACCGAGCAGGCATCCGGCGATCCCATCGACACGACGCTCGAAGTCGACGGCTACAAGGTAGTGGTCGACGCAGTCGGCGTCGTGGGCGTCCGACTTGCGAAGGACGGTCGTGTCGAGGCACTGGCTGCCGGTGGTCTCCGGCAATTCAAAGCGGGCTCGTTGGAGATCGATCTGCCGTGCCGCGCCGACCTAGCGATCTGGACCGACGCGCAGGGCACCGTGCACGGCGTGCTCCAGGACTGGCAGGGCCCCATTCCCGAGCCGCTGACCGCCCTGACCACCGACTGGCTGCGCCTTGCCCTGCCGCTGCCGGTGCGGGAATGAGCGGTGCCGTCACTCATCCAGCATCGCGGCCCACTTGTGCTTCAGGTCGCGCAGACGCTGCTCTTGGTCGGGGCTGAATGAGCCGAGCCTTTGGGCGTAGGTGTCCATCCACGTTACGAGGCGGGCGAAGGCGTCGTCGTCCAGGCGAACGTCGTAGTGGCCGTCACCCTCGCGCAGCAGCGCGAGCAGGCGGCTCTCCTGGGCTGCGCCTGCCCGGGCGATTGATCGCCCCTCGCGGTAGCGATGCAGCACGTGGTCATGCAGGCTCGGCTTCCCGTAGGCGACCATCGCTTCGTAGGACTTCTCCGCGGTGAGATCGAACTTGGCTGCGGCTTCGTCCGGGGCGTCGGGGCGGTGGCAGCTCACGCAGTGCCGGTCGAGCACGGGCTGGACGAGACGGTCGTACCGCAACGGCCACGAACCCTCGGGACCAACTGCGATCCGCGACGGCGGGCGGGAGGCCGCGACCGCACGCACGTTCGTCGGCGCCGCCGCCCGCGACTCGTGACAGCCGATGCACGTGAGCGTCTGATTCGGCTGAACGTAGGTCAGGCTGCGCATGGTCTGTATGGCCAGGCCGTCCGCATCAAGAGCCTGAATGAAGAGCGCGACGCCGGCGGGCACGCGGAAATGGGCCGAACCGTCCGCCTCGACTGGGACGGTGCCCAGCACGTACTTGCCGGGGTCGTCCCGCGTCGCGCCAAGCTTGGGCGTGTTCATCGTCGGCTGCGTCTTGGCGGGCATGCCCACGACGCGTAGCCGCTTGACTCGTCCCCGTACGCTTTCGGGCAAACCGTCGTACACATCGAGCAGGACAATCCGCCCTTCGTGCTCGCCATTCAACGCCATCCGGTCAGACACGATCGGCGGACGGCGTCGAGACCGGAGCGGGATCGGATACATGCTCGACAAGTCCGGATCGCGATGGAGCAGTTCCAGGTTGCCGAACGCGTCGTACACGTACAAGCCCAGAGCGTTGGGCGGGTTGAGTTGTCCCTCGCGCCGGATGGGCGTGTCACTCCACGCGGTCAGGTAGTACGTCTCGGACAACGGGTAGGGGTTGGCGTAGTAGGTTTCCGGCCAGCCCTCGCTCTCGGGGAAGCAGACCTCGGGCGTCAGTCGCGTCAGTGGTGCCTGTCCGTCCACACCGCCGCGCGGGTCGAGCAGCACGAGGCTCCCCGCGGTAATCGAATGGTGCGCCGAGGCCGTGAGGATGAGCTTGGTCGAATCGGGCACGGAGCGCGCCTCGAACAGGCAGTGCGGGCTCCGGGTGAAATTGCCGTACACGATCTGCGGGTTCGTGCCGTCGGGGTTCGTGGACCACAGGCTCATGTAGGGCATGTTGTGGCGATCGACGTAATCCCAGCGGGCGAAGAGGACCCGCCCGTCGTCGGCAATGGAGGGCGTCCACTCGAAGTTCTCGAAAGGCGAGATCGCCCGCATCCGGCCGCCGTCAGCGTCCATGACGTGGAGCGTATAGACGGCCACCGGCCGATACGGTCCGCCCCCGCACCGAACGTAGCTGTCCGGCAACGTCGCTTCGATGGTCTGACCGGCGCTGGCCGGTCCGCACTGGATGAAATGCCCGCGCCGCGTCGACAGGAATACGATCTCGCCGTTCGGGAGGTAGCGCGCATCGAAGTCGTCGTAGCGCCCGCGGGTCAGTTGCCGCAACCCTGTGCCGTCGATGTTCATCTCGTAGATATGATAGAAGGCGTCGTCCGGCAGGTCCTCCTTCTTCACCTTGTCCTTGATCTTGGCGACGTGTGCGTAGTGTCGGCAGTATGCGAACACGACCTTCGTGCCGTCGTGCGAGAGATCGGGTCGCAGGAAGCTGCCCTCCGGCATCGAGTCGGTCAGGCACCGCACTTGCGACGCGTCGCCTTTGAAGCCTTCGAGAACGCAGACCCCGCCGCCCGGCCGCGACCACCAGCCGTAGTACTGATCCGACATGTGGCTGTAGGTGCCGGGCGATCGCTTGACGAACAGGATGCGGTCGAAGTCCAGGAGCGGGTTGGCAAGGGCCAGCTTACGCACGGTGCTGCGCGCATCGAGATACACGGCCCGGCGCGCCTCGAGTGAAGCGTCATCCGGCAGCGCGCTCGCGCGTTTCGTGATCTCGTCGAGGGCCCGCCCGAAACGTTCGACGTTGAGCTCCGCCTCGCCCAGATCCGCAAGCAACCGCTGACCTCGCTCGAGGACGACATCGACGGGGTATGTGGGCTCGGTATCGGCATCCGGGCGGGTGCCTCTTGCGGACCACTGACTCGCGCTGCTCTGATCGGCCGGCTTGCGGTGGGCCAGGTTCTTACGCTTGGTCTTGACGCCGCGGACTTCGACTTCATCGAGGTGAAGGTACTCGTTGCCCGGCAGGCTGATTCGCACGAAGCGCGCCGGCTTGTTGTCGAGAGTGACCGCGAGGGGCTTGCCGTCCGGGTGGCCGTAGAACGTCTTCCCGTCGTGACGGTACGCTTCCTCCCACGCCTGGCCGTCGCTCGAAAGCGCGACGATCAGATGGTTGGCCCGAGTCACGGTGCTGTTGTCGCACCGGTTGTAGACCAGCACTCGCGAGAGTTCGTGCACCTCACCGAGGTCGACCTGCCACCAGGGATTCTCTTCGCGATTCGTATGGAAGCCCCAGCGACCGTTCTTGATTCCGTCGCAGGCCCCGGCCGCGTCCTCGGCGGTGGTCACCGGTCCACTCCGCGCCGGTTCGTTCCGCACCAAGTCCTGGCGGAGCCAGTCCGCCTCGAGCCGGTCCGTACGACCCTCGGACGTCTCCGCTGCCAGGAGGCAGGCCATCACACCACCTACGAACAGCCGCTGCACTTGTCGATTACGGGATCTCATTCCCCGGCACCTCGTCGTCAGAGCCACGCGCGACACCGCCTCCTATTGTTAGGTATCGGCTGGCTTTCTACAACATCCGTCGGCCCTTTGTTGCCGTGTCCGGTGCGACCGGCGTGTAGTCTGATGTGCGGGGAGGCCGGAATCCGGGTCCGCAGCAGCGCACAGACGCGCCCGGGGCTTGTTCGACCCGCAACGCCGGTGCAGAATCCCCATAGCATCCGCCGGTGGAGCGGTGCTCGTGAGGTCCACGCTCGGGAGCACAATGGCGAATCCCAGAACATGTCGCAGCGGGACGTCGAAGCCTTGTCCTTTCGTCCCGTCGGCAGTCCTCGTCGCGTGCGTTGTCTGGACTGGGCTGGTTCCCGCCGCCGCCTCTCAGGCCGGCACGCCCGAGAGGGAACGGCCGCGGATCAGCCTTACTCTCGTACCGCCTTCGCCGGTGACCGACCGGATCGTGATCGATCTGCGCGGGGCCGTCTGGAATCGGGCCGACGAGCCGCGCAAGTACGACGTGACCATTGTGCTCGCCGGGGAGTCCGGAGACGCGATGCTCCACCGAGAGCAACTCGAAGTGCCTCCGAAAGCGGTCGGGGGAGTGGCGCTTCGATGGCCCACCGAGGGGCGGGCCGGGCCGTATCGCGTCCGGATGACTGCGAAGTCGGGGCCGAAGACGCTGCGCGTCGAGCGGCCTCTCGAGATCATTGACTCGCCTGTCCGTTCCACTCGAACCATCGACGGCGCCTGGGTCGACATCTACCACCACGACCCGCGCACCGGAGCGCTGTTCAACGACGAGTTGGCGCGCATGACCGCCGACCAGTGGCGCGAGTTGGTTCGAGGGATGCATGCCGTGGGGATGAACACGATCGTCAACACGATGCTCTTCCAGAACTTCACGCACTACGGCGAGCACGCCATCGAGACCGAGGGCTACAAGGGTCGGGCGTACTACCCGTCGCGACTCTATCCGGGCCGGATGCCCACGGCTTGCGACGACGCGCTGGAGTGCATCCTCGACGAGGCCGATCGATTGCACATGCACGTCTTCCCCGGCATCGGCATGTACGCCTTCTTTGACTTCACGCCCGCCTCGCTGGCGTGGCACAAACGCGTGGCCGACGAGGTGTGGCAGCGTTACGGCCACCACCCGTCATTCTACGGCTGGTACGTGTCGGAGGAGATCCATGGTCACCTCGGCGGCACGCCCGAGCGACGCCGACAGATCGTTGAGTTCTTCCGCGCGTTCCGGGCACACTGTCGGTCACTTGCACCGGACAAGCCGGTGATGCTGGCTACGAACTCGTTTGGGGTTCGGTCGGCGGTGGACACCTATCGCAAGCTGCTGCCGCATTTGGACATCCTGTGCCCGTTCGGCTTCCACCGAATGCCGGCCGACGATTTCAGCGGCGAGGAAGCGGCCCGGCACTTGCAGTCGCTGTGCGACGAGGCGGAGATGCATCTGTGGCTGGACCTCGAGACCTTCGTGTTCCACGAGGGCGGCGGTCTGGCGCCCCGGCCGATCGACGGATTGACCAGTGACCTTCGCCGCTTCCCGAACTTCGAGAAGATCCTCTGCTACGAGTTCCCGGGCCTGATGAGCGCTCCGGCGATGTCGCGCAAGCCGGGCGGCGAGGCCACCGTCAAACTGTACGAAGACTACCGGCGGTACGTAGAGCGCCGGCGCAAGCAGCGCTGCGAGTAGAGCGTGCCGTTCGTTGCCCTATTCGGATCATCACGGATTGCCGTGGGGTGTTTGCCGAAGCCCAGAGACGTCTTGCGAGAAGGCGCGCGGGAGAGGATTCGAGGCATCATGTCCGGGGGAACTGCTGAATCGCCGCTCAGAAAGCACCAGGGGCGGCTCCATCTGCGCGGCATTGCTGCTACTCGCCCCAAAGGGGCGACCAAATGTAGCCAGGGGTGGAGCGAAGCGCAACCCCTGGATACGAGCCGCAAATCCCACACCGCCCCGCGAGGGGCGGAGGACGCATTCACCACGAGTTCCTCCGCCCTTTCAGGGCGGGGTCTCGTTTGCGCTCGCGAACCACGGGTTGCGCTTCGCTGCACCCGTGGCTACGATCCTTGGCCCCTTCGGGGCCGGCATTTCGCGGCCCCTTGCGATTGGTAGTCGGATGTCATTCCTCGTCATGCACGATGGTAGGCAACCGTGTGCGACGTCCTGGTGCGGTTTTCCCGCTTCGGACTCTGCTCCGACACGAATCCCTTTCTGGTCCGTGGCAAGAACCGCGACGGCAGTTGAAAGGACTCCCCGCGAATCCGTGAGGCACCTCCTACTCCTCTAGTACGATCGTCACC
>CAYMME010000191.1:0-15316 GCA_964391465.1 uncultured Planctomycetales bacterium | reverse complement strand
CTGACGGTACCAGCACGCTCAGGGGAGTTCATGCACGCTTGCCGGAGGGACACGACTGGTCGGTGGAGTGCCCCCCGAGGGCCTCGGCCGGCAATGAAGGGGTCCGGACCATGCCCGCTGGGCCGTCCAAGCGACGTCTTGCCCTGTTCGTGATCGCTGCCGCCACCGGTCTGTCGGTTTCGAAGGACGCGCGCGGAGCGAAGGTCGAGCTGGATCGGGCCAAGGTTGCCAAGCTCAAGTCCGCGTATCTCTACAACTTCACCAAGTTCGTCAAATGGCCGGAGACATCCTTCCGCGATGGCGAAGAACCGATTCGCATCGCCGTGCTGGGCAAGGACCCGCTCGGCCCGGCGCTCGACAAGGCGGTCCGGGGCAAGAAGGTCGGATCCCGACCGCTGGTGGTCGAGCGATACCGGTATGCGGCCGACGCCGAGGCGGCCGAGCGACTCAAGACGGACTTGCCCAAGAACGCGCAACTGCTGGTCGCGGGTGCCAAGCCCACGGACGATCCCGTCGTGCAGAACCTGCGCCGAGCCCATGTGATCTACGTCGGCGAGGATCTCAACGGGCACTGGAACGAAATACTGCGCCTCGTTGACGGGGCGTCGACGCTCACTGTGGGGGAAACCGACGACTTCCCCGCAACCGGGGGCATGATCGGGTTCGTCCTGGTCGAAGGGAAGATCCGTTTCCACATCAATCCAGGTATGTCGGAGCGGGCCAAGCTCAAGATCAACGCCAAGCTGCTGAAGCTGGCCACGATCGTGAAGTAATGCGATGAAGCTCAGCCGTACGAGATCGTTTCGAGCCAAAATCGTGGTGTCCACGATGCTCGTCTGCGCCTCGGCTATCGCGCTGACCGGCGGCATCGTGATCGCCACGAACCTCTTCGCGCACCGGCGCCAAACGGTTCGCGACCTGGCGACGCAGGCCCGGATCATCGCAGCCAACAGTACGGCGGCGTTGACGTTCGAGGATCCCGACGCGGCTCAGGAAACACTCGCTGCCGCCGGTGCGAACCCGCACATTCGGGCCGCACGCATCTACGACCTGGAGGGCAAGCCCTTCGCGACGTACGTCCGGGACGGCGTCCGCATCGCTCTCCCGGAGCATGCCCGTGAGGCCGGACCCGAGTTCCGGGACGGAAGCCTGACGCTCTACGAACCCATCGTCTTGGACGGGGATCGAACCGGATCGATCTACCTGGACCAGGATATGTCGCATGTCTATGGCCGGAGCGCCATGCAGGCGGGTGTCGTCCTTCTGGCCATGATGGCATCCCTGGCCGTCGCCTACGTGCTCTCGTCACGATCCCTGCGGTCGCACACCAAACCGGTCTCAGTGCTGGCAAAGACGGCGCGGACGGTCTCGCAGGAAAGGGACTACTCGGTCCGGGCGACGAAGTTCAGCGATGACGAGCTCGGCACACTGACCGACGCATTCAACGAGATGCTGGCCCAGATTCAGGGCCGGGACGTTGCGTTGCGGGAGGCACGGGACGATCTGGAGGAGCGCGTCGAGGAACGCACGGCCGAACTGATGTTGACCAACGAGGTGATGGCGCAAGAGATCCTCGAGCGGCAGCGAGCCGAGGCCGAACGCGAGAAACTCAACCAGGAACTCATCTCCAGGAACGAGGCGCTCCGCGCCGCCCAGCGCGCTGCGGACGACGCCAACCAGGCCAAGAGTGAGTTCCTGGCCAACATGAGCCATGAAATCCGCACGCCGATGACGGCCATCCTCGGCTTCGCCGAGAACCTGCTCGACACAGCCCTGAGCGATTCGCAGCGATTCGACGCGATCCACACGATCCGCCGGAACGGGGACCACCTGCTCGGCATCATCAACGACGTCCTCGACCTCTCCAAGATCGAGGCCGGCAAGATGAGTATCGAACGCGTTCGTTGCTCGCCGTGCCAGTTCGTCGAGGAGGTGGCTTCACTCATCCAGGTGCGCGCCGCCGCCAAGAAGCTCGTGTTCCACCGGGAGTTCATCGGACCGATCCCCGAGACGATCGAGACCGACCCGACACGCCTGCGCCAAATCCTGATCAACCTGATCGGAAACGCAATCAAGTTCACATCCGACGGCGGCGTGCGGCTCGTGACCCGTCTGGTCGGCGCGGGAGAGGACAACGCGGTGCTGCAATTTGACGTGATCGACACCGGCGTCGGCATGGAGCCGAAGCAGGCGGAGCGGCTCTTCGAGCCGTTCGCGCAGGCGGACGCGTCGCACACGCGCAAGTTCGGCGGAACGGGGCTGGGGCTTGTCATCAGCAAACGCCTCGCCCAAGCGCTGGGTGGGGACGTCGTCATTGCGGACTCGCAGCCCGGCCAGGGAACGTGTTTCCGAGCGACCGTCGCCACGGGGCCGCTCGACAACGTCACGATGCTGTCGGAGCAGCAGATCGCGATGGCCGCCGCGGCGCCGCACGACGAGGCCGCGAGGCAACTCCCATCGACGGCGCGACTGGATTGCCGGATCCTCCTGGCCGAGGACGGTCTCGACAACCAGCGACTGATTACCTTCGTGCTGGAGAAAGCCGGGGCCGCCGTTACCGTCGCCGAGAATGGTGCGATCGCCTTGGATGCATCGCTCGCAGCCCGCGATCAAGGCCGTCCGTTCGACGTAATCCTGATGGACATGCAGATGCCGGTAATGGACGGCTACGAAGCGACGCGGCTGCTCAGGCGAGGCGACTACTCCGGTCCAATCATCGCCCTGACCGCTCACGCGATGGCCAGTGACCGCCAGAAGTGTCTCGACGCCGGCTGCGACGACTACACCACCAAACCGATCGATCGCCGGGCCCTTGTCGAGACGATTCGCGAGCACGTCGAACCTTGCCCGACCGCGTGAGGTGCCGTCGGTGGTTCGCCGGCGCAGCGTGTCAAAGCGTGCATGAGGCGGTGCCACTGGCAGCTTGCCTGCCAGTGCGGTGATGAGCTGCAGCCGGGAACACGGGCGGGATGAGGGAGCGTGGAATGCCGGCGAGGCCGGCATCTGCCTGGCGGACGAGCTTCGATCGGGCTGAGATTCTACGCTGGACTCGATAGACGACGACGCCAGGCGTGGAGGCTTTTCACGGATTGGCACAGGCCACAAGTTGGGGCTCGGGCCTCCGGCGTCTCGGAACCACGGCGACGGTGCCGTCTTCGGTCTTGCGGTAGGTCTCGTTCGTTTCGGGGCAGGTGGCCTCGCCCGCGCCGTCGAACTCGAGTCGGTGCCCGGCCCGGCTGACCCAGCCCACCACACGCCCCGGCACGCCTACGACCAGAGCATGGTCCGGCACGTCGTGCGTCACGACGCTCCCCGCGCCGACCAGGGCGTACTCGCCGATGCTCACGCCGCAGACGATGGTCGCGTTCGCGCCGAGCGTCGCTCCCCGGCCGACGTGCGTCGGGCGGTACTCTGATTTCCGCTCGATGAACGCCCGCGGGTTCAGGACGTTGGTGAACACGACGCTCGGCCCGCAGAACACCGCGTCGGCCAGCGTCACCCCGGCGTACAGCGAGACGTTGTTCTGCAGCTTGCACCCGTCGCCGACCCGCACCCCGGAGGCCACAAAGCAGTTCTGGCCGATGATGCACTCCCGCCCGATCTGGGCCCCGCCCATCACGTGGCTGAAGTGCCAGACCTTCGTCCCGGCCTCCAGACCGGCACCGGCATCAACGACCGCCGTCTCATGGATGTAAACGTCGTGCATGCGCAATACCTCCGTCGCCCACACGGGGTGCCATGGCCAAGCCCGAGCCGCCGAAGGCGGGCGGGCGCCGCCATGCTCAGAACCGCGCCCGTCAGGAAGCGGCCCCGGCGGGAGTGAACGCCACCACGTTCGCAAACGCCCCCAGTCCGTCCAGAGATCATCGACCGACCGGCGCTCGCTTCGTCAGTCGTCAGTCCGCCCGAGCCAGCGGATCCGTCCGGTGCGGTGGCGGCACGTCCAGGATCCAGGAAACATGGCGGCGCACGCCTTCGGCGGGCTTGGCCATGGCACCCATGGCGGCGTACGATCGACCGCGTCGCAGTTGCCTCAAGGGGGTCTGGAAGGCCCTTGGGGCGGGTTTTGCGCTGCTCCGTCGCCGCTCCTGGCCCGATTTTCTGTTGACAGGGGCCGGGGGGGTGGCGATAATTATGGTGACGGGGATTAGGGCCCCGCCCGGCATCAAGACGTAGGTTGTTCCATCCATAGTCATCCTCTGATGCCGGCCTGCACGAGGAGTAGTTGGCGCTCGGCAGCGGTGTCGGGGCCGGCTGCTACGGAGGAGAGCATCCTGCCGGACCTGAGGATCCTCGCCGGCCTTGCGCCCGACTCCCACCGTCGGGGTTCGCAGGACGGCCCGAACTCGGGGGTACAATCGGCCGAGCCCGAGAGTGCCCCGCGGAGGCAAACCTTTGGCGACCTACCTCCTGCCTGAGATCCGCGAGCTTGTCCACCAGCTCACGATCTCCCCCACGCACCTGCGGGCCAGCCAGATCGAGGGAACTCGACGGCTCGTCGATGAGGTCATCGATCCGGCCCGGGCGTACCCCTACGAACTGGTGTGTTTCCACGTAACGGGCTATCAGCCGGCGCATGGCGAGCCGGACGGATCGCTGCCCGGCAAGGAACTGATCCGCGATCTCGTCGGCCTGGTCGAGGAACTGACGGCGGCCCGTCCCGTACCGGTCGAGTCTGTCGAGCCGGCGGTCCTTGACACGCCCGCGATCGCCAAGCGACTGAACGTCTCCACGAAGACCATCCAGCGGTGGCGGGGTCGAGGGCTGATCGGAGAGCGGTTCCTGCACGCGGACGGCTCGATCCAGCTGGGCTTCCGCGAGGCGTCGGTCGAGCAGTTCGTCGCCCGGCACCCCGAGTTGGTTCGCCGGGCATCGAGCTTCCGCAACCTCTCGGCTCAAGAGAAGGCCGAGATCATCCGGCGGGCCCG
The DNA here is from genome assembly GCA_964391465.1 of uncultured Planctomycetales bacterium. Taxonomy (GTDB): domain Bacteria; phylum Planctomycetota; class Phycisphaerae; order UBA1845; family CAYMME01; genus CAYMME01. The sequence goes on along the minus strand of CAYMME010000191.1, from coordinate 10,388 downwards.
CGAGTTGGCCAAGGTGCGGCGCACCACGCTGCATGAGGTGGCCAAGAAGCTCGCCGTCGAGACCGGGCGTGCCGTCGAGACGCTTCGCTACACGATCCGGCGTCACGACCGCCAGCATCCCGACACTCCGGTGTTCGATGCGTCCGGGCGACCGGTCGTCAACGTCGAGCACGAGCGGCTGTACCGTGCCCACCGCAGCGGGACCGGCGTCGACGAGTTGGCGGCCGAGTCCGGCCTCACCGTGGGTACCGTCAAGCGGATCCTCAAGGAGATGCGCGTTCGGGCCCTGCAGGCCGACCCGCCCGAGTACATCTACAACCCGGAGTTCGACGCCCCGAATGCCGATGAACTGATCCTCGACGCCCCCGGCCGGTCGCGAGCCGACGTGGAAGCATCGCTCAGTGCCGGGGCGGACGTACTGCTGGATGCCGCGGAAGAACGTGACCTGTTCCGCCGCTACAACTACCTCAAATGCAGGGCGCGAACGCTGCTTGACGGCATCGAGCCGACGCGGGCGAAGGCCGTCGAGGTCCGACGGATCGAACGCCTCCTCGCTGCCGCCGAGCGGGTGCGCAATCGTCTCGCCCGGGCCAACCTGCGACTGGTCACGTCGATCGCCAAGCGCCACGTGGGGCCGACCAGCGACCTGCCCGAGGTGACCAGCGACGGGAACATGTCGTTGCTACGGGCCATCGAGAAATTCGACTATGCACGCGGCAACAAGTTCTCGACCTACGCGACGTGGGCGATCATGCGGAACTACGCCCGAACGATTCCGGCGGAGCGATACCTGACCGCACGCTACGTCACGGGCACCGACGAGATGCTCGCCGCGGCTCCCGACCGCCGACCCGACAGCCGGCCCGACTGGAAGCTCGCCGGCGTCCGCGAAGCGATCGACCAGGTCCTCGGGTTGCTGACCGCCAAGGAGCGCAAGGTCGTGGCCGTACGTTACGGGCTGACCACCAACGGCGAGACGCACACGCTCGAACAGATCGGCCGGACATTCGGCGTCACGAAGGAACGCGTCCGCCAGATCGAGCAGGGAGCACTGGTCAAACTGCGAGAGGCCCTGGGCACCCAGTGCAACGATCTGTTCGATTGACGCTGCCGGCGCTCACCGTCTCCCTACTGCTGCTCACCGCAGCGAAACTCACGTGTCAACGCGAACCCGTCTCTCCGGCACCGGCGGTATTGCCGGAGCCCACCCTCGATGCGCAATGTGACCTGCGGGCTGAGGTGATCCGGCGCCGCGATCCGGAGCGCATCAACGTTGTCACCGCGTCGCCTTTCGTGGTGGCCGGCGACCTCTCCCCCGAGCAACTGCAACGCTACCTCGACAAGACCGTCCTCCCGGCGGCACGGGCCTTGTGGACCGAGTTCGTCACGGCCAGGCCCCGCCGCCCGATCATCATTCTGCTGTTCGGCGACGAGCGCTCGTACCGCCACTATGCCCGGCAGTGGTATGGCGACACGGACGTGCCCTTCTTCGGCTACTTTCGGCAGAACCAGAACACGTTGGTGATGAACATCGACACGGGCGGGGGGACGCTCGTGCATGAGTTGACGCACGCACTCACCGCGGTCGACTTCCCCGACATCCCGGTGTGGTTCGACGAAGGATTCGCCAGTTTGTTCGAGGCCTCGCTGATCGGCGACGGCACCATTCGCGGGTGCGTCAACTGGCGGCTGCCGGAACTGCAAGCGGCGATTCGCGAGAACCGGTTGCGTTCGCTGCCCGGGCTGTTCACGGCATCGGACTTTCGCGGGGAAGCGCGGTCACTGAACTACGCGCACGCGCGCTACTTCTGCATGTACCTTCAGGAGCGCGGACTGCTCGCTTCGCTCTACCGCAGCTTCCGCGATGGCATGAAGCAGGATCCCACCGGCACCCGGTTCGTCGCCGCCCTGTTCCCAAACCGGCCGCTCGGGCAAGTCGACCGTGCATTTCGCACCTGGGTCCTGTCGCTGAAGTATCCGCCGTGAATCGCACGCTCGACGGCGTCTCGCGAAATCACTTGCTCTCGTTGCGCGGGGGCGGAGAAACGCCCTGCAAATCGAACTGCCGCAGAGGTGACTCCGGTTCGCCGGTGCGGGCTGACAGATAGGCGGCTTCAATCACGGCCATGGTGGGTAGGTGTGAGGACACGGTGGACGGGAACTTCGTCTCCCCCGCGGCGATCATTTGCAGGAAGTCCGACGCGCTCAGACCGATTCGGTCGTCGACGTCCAGGTCGATTGCGCTGAGCTCCCGGCCGTCGCGGCCCCAGTAGGTCAGTCGTGTTTCATCGAGGGCGAGCGAGCCGCGTTCTCCATGCACCGAGACGCGCCACGTTGACGGCGACGCCAGCCAGCACGTCGTCATGGACGCCATGGCCCCGCTCGCGTACCGCATGAGAATGATTGCCGTGTCTTCGGTGTCGTGGCGGCTCTTCGTTTCGGGCGGACGTGGGACGCGCGCGGTCGCTGCGGCCACCACGTCCGGAACGCCCATCTGTGACACGGCCAGGTCGATCGGATCGTAGGCCTGATCGAGCACGACGCCGCCTCCCGCTCGCTCGCGATCGCCGCGCCAGTCCAGGTCGTCATTGCGGTGCCGGATCACCTCCGCGTGGGCCAGAAACGCCTCGCCCAGATGGTCGGCGAGCGCATCGGGCGAGAGCCGAGCCGAGCCGCATGCCCATGACCGGCTCACGACGAGCGGCGTCTGAGCCTCTGCGAACCAGTTGGCCAGTTGTACGGTCTCGCTGAAGTTGCGGGCCGGAGCGGCAGTACGCCACACGGGAATGCGCTTCGACGCTGCCAGTCGGAGCGCTTCGGTGCAGGCGAACGGCGGCGCGGCGATGAGCAGCGCATCGATGCCCGGAGCGTGTACGAACGCACGGAAATCATCGAAGCACTCGGCCCCGAGTCGCGTGCCCACGCGCGAGGCCGCGTCCCCGTCGCGGTCCGCGACGGCAACCAACTCGGCCACGGGCGATTCCGAAACGGCCTCGAGCGTGCTCGTCCCGGCCTCGTCACTGATTCCGAGGACCCCAACGTGCAAGGGCTCCGACAACGAGTTGCCTCCCACAGGTCCGCCCAACCGATGCTGGACCATACCGTACCTTCGCGGGCGGGGTCAATCACGAAGTGGCGTGCCCGCGCACTGGGGTTTCGGGTATGCTGCTCCGACGATGCGAGCCGAAATCATCAGTGTCGGGACCGAACTCACCACGGGGCAATCGGTGGATACGAACTCCGCTTGGCTGTCGCAACAGCTTGCGGCCGTCGGGATCGAGGTCGTCCGGCACACCACGGTCGCCGACGACCTGAAGATCCTGCGCCGCTCCCTCCTGAGCGCGTGCGAGGGGAGCGAGGTTGTCCTGATCAGTGGCGGCATCGGCCCCACCGAAGACGACGTCACGCGGGACGCCCTGGCCACGGCGATGGGAGTGGAACTCGAGCTCCACGCGCCGTCGCTGGAGAGGATCCGCGCCTTCTTCACCCAGCGGCGCCGTGCCATGCCGAAGCGCAACCAAGTGCAGGCGATGTTCCCGGTCGGCAGTCGGCCGATCGAGAATACGTGCGGCACGGCCCCGGGCGTCCGGGCGAGGATCGGGGCGGCCGACGTGTTCGTTATGCCCGGCGTACCGCACGAGATGAAGGTGATGTTCGAGCGCGACGTGCTGCCCCGCTTGGCCGGCGAGGCGGGACGCGCCATCCTCACACGCTGCGTTTGGTGCTACGGGGCCGGCGAGTCGGACATCGGCGAGCGACTCGGCGAGCTGATGACCGCAGGTCGCAATCCTCTGGTGGGCACTACGGCCCAGGAGACCGTGATCGGCGTGCGCATCGTCGCCGCGGGTGCATCGTCGGAGGCCGCACGACAGATGCTCGACGAAACCGCCGGCCACATCCGTGAACGCCTCGGTGACCTGGTCTTCGGGGAAGACGACGATACGCTGGCCGATGCCGTTGCGGCCCTGCTGACCCGTGCCAACAAGACCGTCGCGACCGCCGAGTCGTGCACCGGCGGACTTGTCGCGAAACGTCTCACGGATGTGCCGGGATCGAGTGCGTGGTTCCTCGACGGGGTCGTGACGTACACCAATGAGGCCAAGGTTCGGTTGCTCGGCGTCCCGGCGGATACCATCGAGCGTCACGGCGCCGTCAGCGCCCGGACGGCCGAGGCCATGGCCGTCAGTTGCCGGGAGAAATCTGGCACCGACTACGCCATCGCCATCACCGGCATCGCTGGCCCGACGGGCGGCTCGGCCGACAAGTCCGTGGGGTTGGTGTTCATCGCGCTGGCCGACGCGGACGGATGCGCGGTCAAGGAGATGCACTTCGGCGAGCAACTGACCCGCGCCCAAGTCCGCGACCGCAGCGCCAAGACGGCCCTCAACCTCCTCCGGCTAGCCCTGCTGCGCGGCGGGACAGGATGACAGCAGCGCCGGCCGCAGCCAACAGCAGAGCCATCGCTGGAACCCAGAACGCCGTGACGGCCGGAACGGGCTCGGGCGAGGGCGTGGCGAGGTAGACGCCTTGATAGTAGACGTCGCCGTGCCAGGTCCCGGCGTAGAACGCGATCTGGCCCGCATCGTTCAATCCGCCGCGGTAGAAATCCAGGGCAGCGACCACCCCGCCGTCGAGTGGGTCGTCGTCAGCGATCACCTTGTCCGCAGCCGGGTCGGGTCCCGTGTAGATGCCCTCCGCGTAGCTGGGGGCGCCGTCGAGTCTCGCCATGAAGGCAACCTGGCCGGAGTTGTTGATGGCGACGCTGGAGAAGCTCGCAAAGGGCCCGCTGGTGCTCACAGTTTCCTGGGGATCCGCGCTGCCGTCGCCGGTGTAGATGGAGATGCCTCCCGCGGAGTTCCAGGCCACGAACGCCACCGTGCCCGAGTCGTTCATGTCCGGCTGACAGGTGATGTACAGACCGAGCAATGCGTGCGTCGAAACGGAGAGCAGCGTGAACGGGCCGCCATTGCCGGTGTAGATGCCATCGACGTTCGACGGGATGGAACCCGTTCTGCCCCAAAAGGCTACCGTGCCGGAACTGTTGATCGCCGGAGTGTGGTCGATCTCGGAGAAGCCTTCCGCGATCTTGTCGGCGATCGTCGTCAACGCCCCGCCGTTGCCCGTGTAGAGGAGCACGTCAGTGTAGTTGTCCAGGGTCGCCCGAAACGCCACCGTTCCCGAGTCGTTGACGTCCAGATACCCTCCGTTGACGAACGACCAGATGTTGCCGGTGGTGTCCGCGATCAACGTGGGTGTCCCGCCGTCGCCGGTGTATACGCCATAGGGGTAGAGGGGGGGCGTCGTCGAAATTCCGAGGAACGCCACAATGCCGTTGTTGTTGATCACGGGCTCCTCGGGAAAGCTGAAGAAATCCGCCGGAGCGGCATACAGGGTGGTGAGCGGCCCGCCACTGCCGACGGCAATGTCCCGACTCGTGCCGTCGGTCTCATACCGAAACGCGACGGTTCCGCTGTTGTTGACCGACGGTGTGCTCACGCGGGTTGGTTGATGGGGGCCCGAGGCGATCGTCGTGATGGTGTAGGACGTGGCGTCCGCTCGTTGCGCTTGCTCTGGCGAAAGCACCGGCGCAAGCAGGAGCACGATCAACCAAGACTTGTGTTTCATGGCAACGTCTCCCTTCCCCGGACATGTCCGGAGCCAAAGTCGCTTCCCACCGCAATCGGTTTGAAAGGCATTGCGACTGCGCGCGAGAGGCAGAAGTGAAAGCAGCCGATCAAGTGACGAGACTACCGCGCGCCCTCCCAGGGGTCAAGCTGATTCGAACCAGGCTCGCGCCCGGCGCCCGGCAAACCACGCCGCATCCAGGAGGAGCGGGTGCGTCAGGTGGAAGGGGAGAACGTGGTAGCAGTCAGTCCGCGCGGCTGGCACCGAAGTCTACTTCGCCGCTGTCGCCGGTGGCCAGAGCCTCCTTGGTGGCCCGATGGAGGTCGGGGAAGCGATCCGCGAACTCCCGGTCGGTCAGATTGCTGGCGAGTTGCTTCCCGTCGGCATCCTCAATCGTGTAGCGATTCCCGGCCACCAGATGGACCTTGTGATTCCGCGTCTCGAGGACGACGATGACGGTGGCGGACGACGACTGCGCGGCCGCCGGGGGGACGCCGGGCGTCGTGTCCGGTGCGGGCTTGGCCGCCGTAGGGGTCGATCGGGCCGATTCGCGCTCGGAGGTGCAGGCCGTCAGCCACAACATCGTCGGTACGAGCAGAACAAGAATGCGTGTCATGACTTGGCCTCGCAGTGGTGCCGCCCACTTGTGTACAACGTACATCCGCCTTCGACGCGGGGCAAGCGCCTCACGTGCGTTCCAAACGAGGCGTGATTTTGTAACCGTCCACCGAGCCGCGTTTGAGGTACAATACCAAGCGAACGCTCGCGGTTGTCGGCCGTACCATGCACAGCGGGGCTGCCGGATGCATGCCCCGCGGGGCGCGGCGTGAGCGCCGGCACCGAGGCGGCAAAAACACCTATGAAGACCGGAGAATGGCGATGAAGAAGTGCGTTGGAGCAACCACGGGACTGATCCTGTTGATGGTCGTGGCCCTGCCCGCCTACGGGCAAATCGAGGCCGCATCCGCGAAGATCGCCCACTTCCGGCTGGCCGGCCTACTCGCCGAAGCCCCGTCGGAGTTCGGGATGTTCACGCTCGGGGCCGAGCCGCCCGCCTCTCTCAGGTCGCTGCTCGAACGATTCAAGAAGGCTCGGAAGGATTCGTCCGTCAAGGCGGTCATCTTCACGCTCGATACGCCGATGATGGGCTGGGCTCAGGCCGAGGAGTTGCGCGACGCCATCGCCGCGTTCCGCGCGGCCGAGAAAGAGGTCTACTGTCACGTCGAGTCGCTCGACACCCAGCTCTACTACCTGGCCTCGGCCGCGACGTATCTGTCGATGGTACCCACCTCGGATCTGCACCTGATCGGACTGCACGGCGAGTCGGTGTATCTCAAGGGGACGCTCGACAAGCTGAACTGCCAGGCCGACATGGAGCACATCGGCGAATACAAGTCCGCGGCCGAGACGTTCACGCGCATCGGGCCGAGCCCCGAAGCGGAAGAGATGCAGAACTGGCTGTTCGACAGCCTCTACGGGCAGGTGGTCAAGGGGATCGCGGAATCGCGGCGTATGACGGAGGATCAGATCCGCCAGCGCATAGACGAAGGGCCGTACACCGCCGACACCGCCCTCAAGGCCAAGCTCATCGATGCCGTGCAACACCGGCAGGATTTCGTGGCGGACGTGAAGAAGCGATACGGGCCCAACGCCGAGATCGCGGTGAACTACAAGCGCAGCAAGGGGCCGGACGTGGACCTGTCGTCACCGTTCGGCATCTTCAAGCTGTTCGGCGACATGATGGGTGCCGCGCAGGTCACGGCCAAGCCTGCCATCGGCGTCGTCTATGCCGAAGGCATGATCGTCCCCGGTCGCAGCCAGGAGTCGCTCTTCGGCAGCAAGATCATGGGCTCGACGACGCTCCGGGCGGCGCTCGACAAGGCTCGGAAGGACGCGTCCATCAAAGCGGTCGTCTTGCGCGTCGATTCGCCCGGCGGCTCGGTTACGGCATCGGAGATCATCCACGACGCGGGCAAACGCGTGGCGGACGAGAAGCCGTTCATCGTGTCGATGGGCAACGTGGCCGGTTCGGGCGGCTACTACATCTCGGCCGGCGCTCACACCATCTTCGCCGAACCGACGACCATCACCGGCTCGATCGGCGTGGTGGGCGGAAAGATCATCTCCAAGGGCGTGTGGGACATGATCGGGATGACCACGCACGAGTACGCCCGCGGCAAGAACGCCGACCTGCTCAACGGCAACCGGCCGTTCACCGAAGAGCAGCGCAAGCAGATTCGCGACTGGATGAGCGACATCTACACCGTCTTCACGAAGCGGGTCACCGACGGTCGCGGCGACAAGCTCACGCAGCCCATCGAGAAGATCGCCCGAGGCCGGGTCTTCACCGGTGCCCAGGCAATCGAGAAGGGGCTGGTCGACGAACTCGGTGGGCTCGACGATGCAATCCGGTTCGCCGCCCGGGAGGCCAAGATCGGCGTCTACGACATCCGAGTCCTGCCCAAGCCCAAGACGTTCCTCGATCTCATGATGGAGGGCTTCGGCATGGGTGATCAGGAAGAGGAAGAACTCAACACCTCGCCACGACTGACTCTGTCGCTGGCCGAATCGCCGCTGATCCGGTCGGTGCTGCCGCTGCTCCGCGCCGCCGACCCCGCCCGGGCGGCCGCGCTCGTCCGCATGCTGCTCCGCGCCGAGCTCCTCAGCCGCCCCGGTGTGCTGGCCGTCATGCCCACGGAGTACGTCGTGCGGTAGGGAGCTCGGGCACTCAACACATTCGCCTTGATTCGCCGATACGGATGACAGGATCTGGTCCGCCGGAGATCCGCCGTGGGCGCGCGTGCGCTTCGGTTCCGGCGTGACCCGGCGAGAGCGCAGGGACGCGATGCTGTACGCTGCCACCACCTTCTGGCTCGTAGTGATTGTGTTCACCGCCTGGGGCATACACCGCATCTGGTGTGCCCTGGTCCCGCCGAAGGTGGTCAACTCGGTTCTGTTGCCGGGGACGCTGGTGGCCGCGGTGGGCTACGTCATCGGCATGCTCGTTACCGGCGGTACGGTGAACGACACTACGCTGATTCGCGACGACGACTCGGGCGAGCCGCAAACCGACAAGAACCCCAAGCCGCGGATCCCGGTCATCGGGCCGGTCGTGGTGGCCATGCTCCCGATGCTCGCGTGTGCGGCCGGGGTGTACTACGTCAACCACTACCTCGGCAACGGCCTGATCAACACGATGAGCGCGAGCGTGCTCCCGCAGGCCCTGCCCATCGCCCGGGCCGAGACGTGGGAACTGCTCCGTCAGTGCGTGACGATTACCGAGTCGATGCTCGACGCCGTGCTCGCCAGCAACCTCGCCCAATGGCCGGTGTGGGCGTTCATCTACCTGACCATCTGCCTGACCGTTCGCATGGGCCCGCTGCCCGGCACCGTCCGCGGCGCCGTCGGGGCCATCCTCATCCTCGGCCTGCTCTCGGCCCTGATCGGCACCACCACCGACGCCGGCCGACAGACCATCGAGAACGGCTGGCCCCTACTCTCCTTCGCCGTCGCCGCCCTCTTCTTCCTCATGCTCTTCACCCTCCTCGTCCGAGGCACCGTAGGCTTCGTCCGCGTCCTCTCCGCCAAGGGGTGAGTACGCATCACGTCGCGGGACCTGGTCCCGGCTTCGCTTCGTCGCCAAGCTCGTAGCGCCGCTCCGGAGGCGCGACATGCCCGCCGCCGGCAGCAGCCGTCCCGGTTCGCACTTTCCGCGAAATTTCGTGTCAGAGCGAACACTTCATGGCTGTATACTGTAATAGAGTGAAGTTACCTGCGCCGCGGAACGACGGCCCAGGGTGCATCCGGCGGGAGGGGGCAGCATGGGAAGATCGCACTATATCCAGTAATCCATCGTGCCGGGCATTCCAGGCTAACCGCGGACGACAGGATGTGTGGCTCGTACACCTATCTTGGGAGGTAGGCCGATGGACATGCTGCGCTCACTTCTCGTCGTCTTCTGTGCATATGGTGCGGCCGCAGGGCAGGAAAGCGCGATCCTGCGCGTCGATTCGACTGCCGCCGACGGAGGCGACGGCACAAGCTGGCCGGCCGCCTTCAACGACCTCCAGGTCGCGCTGACCGCGGCGGCCGCCATCGCCGGGCCCGGCAGCCCCGTCCAGATCTGGGTGGCCGCCGGAACGTACTACCCCGACCCGACCGGTCTGGCCGACCCGCGCGACGCCACGTTTCAGCTCCTCAGCAACGTGGCCCTCTACGGCGGCTTCCCGCCCGGCGGCGGTGACGGCACGTTCGCAGCGCGAGACCCCCGGACCCACATCACGAGCCTCAGCGGCGACCTGCAACGTAACGACGACCAGCCGCCGCCGGATATACCCGGCTTGGACGATCCGCTGAAGTATGACAACAGCTATCACGTCGTCACGGGCAGCGACACGGACAACACCGCACGACTCGACGGCTTCACCGTCACCGCCGGATTCGCCAACGCCTCGAGTTTCTCCGGGGGCGGGGGGATGGTGAGTTACGACGGCGGTACGGTTGTTATGAACTGTGTGTTCGTCGGCAACGCGGGCCATGTTGGAGGCGCCGTGGATATGGGGGGCGGGGCTCCAACGTTCATGAGCTGCGCCTTCCTGAGGAACTCCGCCGTTGAGAGCGGAGGGGCGGTGTACACTCCCCACGGAACCGGTTCGACGTTCACGAACTGTTCATTCAGCGGAAACACGAGTGGTTTCGACGGTGGTGCCATCTACTACCAGGGTAGCGATTTGGTGCTGACTAACTGCACATTGGCCGCCAAC
>CAYMME010000190.1:0-15342 GCA_964391465.1 uncultured Planctomycetales bacterium | reverse complement strand
GTCCATTACCGCCAGCACGTCTCCGGGGGCCAGACTCGGCAGCTCTCGCCGGTACGACACGAGGTCCAGGAGCGTGGGCAGGTTGCCGACGATGGCGTATTTCCGCCTCGGGGCACGGCTTGCCTTGTTCGTCACCTGGATCGCATGGTACTCGGCGATGAGCAGCGGCGACAGGCTCATGGCGCCTCCGTCGCAGACGGCGAAGGTCGTGCCCGAAACGCTTTCGACCACCCGCTTGACGGTCAACAGGAGGATCTGGGCCGAGGCACTCAGCGCTCGGCCGGGCTCGACGTAGACTTGCGGCACCGGTGTGCCGTGGCGCCGTGAGAACGCGCGGAGCTTCTGAGCGTAGACCTGTGCGACCTGCGAAACGAGGTTGCCGTCGGTGGGGGGACGAGGGGGGAGCGGCGGGCGTCCCAGTCCGAACATGCGAACAACGTCGCGCAGCGTCATGGGTTTCAGCGAGGGCGTGTTGAAACCACCCCCGATGTCCAACACTTCGGGAGCGAAGCCTTGGTCGAGCAACTCAGCCCATGTCGCCAGCACTTTCGTCAGCGCCTGCTCGTACGGTTTGCAGCGTCGAATCCCTGAGCCGATGTGAAAGTGGAGCCCACGCATCCGGAGCGCGGGCGACTCGCGCAACACCGTCAATGCCTGCCGGAACTCACGGCTCCCAACGGTGAAGCCCATGTGACTTCTCGACGAGCCCGTCGACAGCGGGACGTCCCACCGCGGCTTGCGCAACGCGGGGTTGATTCTCAGCCCGACGTTCACGCACGCTCCGGCATCGGCCGCCATCTCTCTGAGCGTCTCGATTTCGGCGACGCTCTCGACGTTGATGAGAGCTGCGTCCGATGCGACGGCCTGGCGGAGCAGATCAGACGGCTTCACCGTCCCGTTGACGATGACACGGCTGCCTTCGACGCCCAGCTTCTCGGCCAGCCAAAGACCGAAACCGGAGACGACCTCCAGTCCGCAGCCGAGCCCGACCAGCGTGCGGAGGGCGTCCGGGACGGGGTTGGTCTTGACCGAATAGAAGATCTTCGCGTCGAGTCCCGCATCCCGAAAGAGCTGAGCCGTTCGGCGGTAGTTCTGTTCAATGCACTTCGTGCTGAGTACGTACAGCGGCGTTCCGTGCCGGCGCGCCAGCGCCGTCAGGTCGGCGCCGTCCCAGCAGAGGTCCTCCCCTTCGCGGTGCAACAGGGATCGGTCCGTGTTGTCGGCCATCGCCATCCGCCGCGGCGAGTTCCTCACGCCGTTCTCGGGTGTCACCATGTTCCGACCTTCTTCCAGTGAACGCCAGTCACCAGGAAGACGACTGCGGCGGTGGCGAGCGCGACCGGAGTGACCGACAGGCTCTCGACAAGCATGGCGCGTGTGCACGGTTGGGACGCCCATCGATCAAGCGCGGGAGACACGAAGAACAGGAGCGAGCAACCGGCACTGAACATCACGAGGCAGGCGATATGGCCGTCGGTGAAGAGGCCATTCAAGTAGCGCCTGCGGTCGCGATTGAACTCGATGAGCGACCGGCCGATTGGGTACAGCACGAAGGCGGCAGCCGTGATGAGGCCCACGGGTGGCGACAGGTAGGGCATGCTGTTCACCAGGAGGAAGAGAACAGTTCCCTCAATGAAGGAGAACACCGGATTGGGCGACCGACAGACCGGTTGGGCTCCCTGCTCGCGAATCACCTTGGCTTCGGGGTGCTGATACACGATGCCGTACGTTTTCGCCGGCAGTCCCCAGCAACATCCGTACGTCAGACAGCCGAGTCGACCGAGGGCGTACGCAGCGAACACGGCGCGCATGATCGCATCGGTGACCATGAGCACCGGGTAGCCGGCGATGGCAGCGAAGACGCACGCGAAGGCGATCAGGCCGAAGAGGCCGCCGAAGGACACGAAGCCCACGCGCCTGAGCCCCCACAGCGGCTGCTTGATGAGCGTTCGCCAGTTGTCAAGCCACCATGCGAGGCGCGAGAAGAACGCGGCGGCCAGGACGGAACCGGCCAGAAAGGCGGCAACGTGGCCGCGGGGCAGGCCGTGGGCGAAGAGGAGGGCGCTCACGTGCTGCATGGCGATGAGCGTTCCCAAGGCGACGAGGGCGCCGTAGGTGACGATGATGAGGTCGCCGTGGCGGAAGAGGATCGTCCGATTTGCCATGACCGTGAGCCACCGGCACAGCGTCCTGCCGGCCGGTGCCAGTCGCGGCGATATGGTTCGCGAAATCGCCTTGGGCAGGAGCAGGGGGGTCGAGGTCCTGTACTGCTCGTAGCATTTGCCGAAGCGCGTCAGCAGACGCGACTCCTCGTAGAAGGAAACGTAGCCGATCCAGCCGACCAGCAGAAACGGCGTGCTGAACGCCACTGCCCAGAACGAACCCAGGAGTGTGGCGGCACCGAGGAACGTGACGGTGTAGCCGACGTAGATCGGGTGGCGCACGTATTTGTAGAGGCCGCGGCCGACGAACTGTGACGGCGGCAGGTGGGAGAAGGGAAGTCCCTTGCCCTGGAGACACAACTGGCCCGCCGCGGCAATCTGGATGGCGGCTCCAACCGCCACCGCGCACCAGACGATGGCCAGGCCGGCCGGTCCCGGGCTCAGACCGATGGGCAGAAGGACATCCAAGCGCAGCGCGGTGGCCACGAGGAAGGCCGGCAGCAGAAGATAGAAGACGATCAAGTACGATGCGATGATCTGCACGACAGTACGGGTGCTACGTGTCGCATCATGATGCGCATCGGGAATCGGCGCGTCGTCGTCGTCCGCGTTTCCGCGTCCCTCTGGAGCTGCAACCAGCGGAAGCCCTTGGCGCATGATTCGGGTGCCAATCAGTTCTGTCTAAGTCGTTGTTGTCCGAGAGGTCCCTTGTTCCGTGGCCACGACGGTGCCGGGACCAAGGGTAGGCCCTCGACGGTCGTCGAACAAGCAGTGGGGCGGCAACGGCGGAGATGACGCTTCAGCCCTCTTTCACCCCGGCTTGGCGCATTGCGTTTCGCAGGTGATCCAACGCGGCCTTGTAGTCGTGCGGGCCGACGTATTCCAGGATCAGCGGAGCCTTGGGCGTCCGCCGGGCCGCCAGCGTGACGAACTTCGGGTAGTCCAGATCCCCCTTGCCCGCGGCGACGCCTCGTTCCACGTGCAGCTTGCGGTCCTTTGCGTGGATGCAGTCTATCCACGGGCCGAGCTGGGCGAACATCTCCTCGAGGTCGTTGAGCTCCAGCAGGTTCGCCGGGTCGAGCAGGGCTCGGATGAGCGGCGAGTGGACTTCCTCGAGAAACAGGCGGGTCCGCTTGGCGCTGGCGAAGAAGCCCTGGAAGTAGGGCTCGACGAGAACCGTGGCTTTGTGCCGTTCGGCCATTTCCGCCAGTTGCTTGCCGGTTGCGACCATCCGAGGCCAGGTCTTCTCCTGGAAGTGCAGCGGTGTGCGTGGGGCGTTGCCCTCTTCGTGGAAGTGACCGGCTTCGGTGATGAACGTACGCACGCCCATGTCCCCGCCGATCTTCATCATCGCGTCGAAGTAGGCCAGGTTCGCCTTCACCTCGGCCGGGTCCGGATGGATCAGGTTGGTGTAGACGCCGATGCTGTGAATCGACAGACCGGCGGAGCGGTAGATCTTGCCGATGGCCTCGCTGCGCTGGGCTGTCATGTCCGACACGTCGGTGCGGCCGTTGTACTTCCAGTACCGGCTGTCCGTCTGCATTAGGAACAACTGAATCGTGTCGAAGCCGGCCGCAGCCAGTAGCTTCGCCAGCGCTTCGTTCGTGTGCTCGCCGAAGCCGAGCGTCGAGATTCCGATCTTCATTGCATGGGCTCCACCACCAGGATTCGCATGTTCAAGAACGCCTCCCTGGCCGTCTGTCGGCGCGCGGTCCCGTACCCGGCTTGCGCCCGGGGCTAGGATCCGGTTGGCGTCGACGAGCTACTTCGCGCCGAGCAAATGCTCGATGACGAGTCGTTCGAGGCCTTCGTAGTCCCGGTCGGCGACGAGTTGGGCCTCGGCCTTCGCGTCGAACGAGCGGACCTTCTCGACCATCAGCTCGAAGAACCGCTTGCTGTTGGCGAGGTGGCTCGTGTCTTTCTCCTGCTTGGTCGTGCGCATGGCCTTGACGTCGAGCCCGACGTATTCGCCGTGCGTGCCGTACTTGGCCTCCTCGAGCACGCGAACCTGGTTGAATGCCTGGCGGAGGTTGGCCGCGCCGAAGCTCTTGTCCTCGTCGAACTTCAGGCTGTTTTGGTCGTTGAGGTGGACCGACCAGAGCTTCTGCTGATGCAGTGCGAAGGCCATCTCGTCGGCCGGATCGAGCCCGGCGAGCAGGGCGTGGGCCGTCTCGATGAGCCCGCCCACGCGATCCGGCTCCTCGGTCACGGAGGCGAGGGCGAGGGCGTGGCCGATGGTCGGGATGTAGGCCATGTCCATCGGCTCATTGGGCTTCGGCTCGATGAGGATGCGCAGATCCTTGTCGTGGGCCAGCATCTTGTTGATCGCGTCGACCAGCAATTGCTGGGCCTTGCGAGCGTTCTTGGCCTCGCGGATGTACGTCCCTTCGCGGGCCAGCCACAGCACGACTTTGTTCGTGCCCAACTCGTTGCCGATGTCGATGCACTGCAGCGACCGGTCGATGGCGTACTGCCGGGCCTTGGGGTCGTTGGCGGTGTAGGCGCCGTCGATCGTTCGCGCGTCCTCCCAGAGCCGGGGCGCGGTGAACTCGGCCTCGAGCCCGGCGTCGTCGAGCATCTTCCGCATCTCGCGGGCCCGAGCCAGCACCTTGTCGTGGGGCAGGTCGTTCAAGTCGGGAACTGCGTCGTCATCGTGGAACTGGACGCCGCCGAAGCCAAGTTTCTTGTAGACGCCCAGCTTCTCGGAGAAGGGCACCGGCTCGCGAACCGTGGGCCCGAACGGGTCGGCGCCTTCGTGGATGTTCCAGGGACCGAACGAGAACTGATACTGTGTCGCCGCCATGCGTTTGCTCCTGACTGCTCGCTGAGTCTGCATTCCTCAACCAAGGGTGCCGGGTTTTGTACACGATCCGAAGTCGGCTGGCCAGTGCCCGGTTGCATCGCCGGGAGGCGGGGCTAAGATGGCTGCGGTTGCGTGGGCGCGGTCCGCCCGCGCCCGGGGTTTCCGCGGATGACTCACGTCCTTCATCGCTTCCTGGTCAAGCTGCAAGTGCGGCGCGTTGCGGTATCGTACGTGCTCATTCTGCTGATCGTCGCGGTGGTCGGGAACGCCGCCACGTTCTACGCGTTCGACGGCCGGGCCCAGGGCTTCGGTTTCGGCGATGCCCTGTGGTACTCGCTGATCTCGATCACCACGATCGGCTACGGCGACTATTCGGCCCAGTCCACCGGGGCGCGGCTGGGTACGATTCTGTTCATCATCGTCATCGGCATGGGGGCGTTCACGTTCCTGTTGGGCACGGCCCTCGATTTCCTCGTCGAACACCGCGTACACCTGTTACAGGGAAAAGGTCGCATGAACCTTTCAAATCATCTTGTGATCGTCAATTTTCCGGGGGCGGTCAATGTGCGGCAAATCATCGACGAGTGGCGGGCCGATCCCGGCCATGCCGACCAGCCCATCGTGCTCGTCAACGACCAGATCAACGAATTGCCGTTCGAGTTGCCGTACCTGTACTTCGTGAAGGGCTCACCGCTGGAGGCCGAGGTGTACACGCGCGCCGCGCTGGGGGCGGCCGCACTCGTGATCGTTCTGGCCACCGGTGCCGACGACCCCAACAGCGACGCGGTGGTGGCCTCGGCCGTCTCGGTCATCGAGCACGTCCGCCCCGGCGTTCGTGCCGTGGCCGAGTGTCAATCGGATCGGCACCTGAGTCTGTTCGCCTCCGTTCACTGCAATTCCGTGGTGCCGTCGCAGCAGATCGGCAACAATCTTCTCGTTCAGGAATCGCAGGACGCCGGCGCCTCCGGCGTCCTGGCGAAGCTCCTGAGCAACCAGCACCCCGAGACGTTGTACACCACCCCGGTAGGCGACGCGGCCGATATCGCTACGTACCGGGAGGCTGCGGTGCTCCTGGTCGGCAACAAGGCCCTGCCCGTCGGGTTGCTACGCGCCGGCGAGACCATCACCGATTTCCTCGACACGTCCGTGCAGGCGGGTGACTGCCTGATCTACATTGCGCCGAGTCGGATGACGTGGGCGGAGTTGATCGTCGCGCGGTAGTACCGGCGGTGGCTCGTACGCGCTGTTCGGCCGCACCATACCGCGGTCCGCGGATGCGCCCTGCTTGCTCATGTCTCGGATGGGGCGGAAGGGCCGAAAAAGAGCAGGATCCAGCCGTAGCCCGAGAGGACCAGGGTGATGAGGACGTAGGTCGCAATGGGCATAGGGGGGAAGCCGGCCTTGTCGATGAGCAGGCTGATCGCGAGGAATGTGGCCAGCGTAGAGGCAATGATGGTCCAGGCCGCGAAATGATGAGCGCCCACCGTCCGCTCGGAACCGACGATTCCAAGGAGAGCGGCCGTGAGCATGATCAGGCCGACGACGCCCATCATGCCGAGCCACACGAAGCGAACGCCTTCGGCCCACGCCTGAGTGACGATGGCTGCTTCACCAACCTTGACGCTCGGCGGTTTCGGTGCCGGACCGGCCGGCTTCGGTTGGCTGGCCGGCTGCGACGCCGACGGGTCACCGAGGTTGGCGAACGGGTTGATGAACCACGCGAGTGGATTGGCGGGCAGGGCGGGACGCGTTGCCGGCGTTGACGTCGTTTTCGCAGGCCGTGGAGCGGGGGTGGACGCGAGCCCGCCGACCAGCGTGTCAAAACCCTTGACCACGGAGAAGGTTCCCACCTTCTTGTAGACCGCCCACGCGCCCGCGCACCACGCGGCCGTGACCAGGAGCGTGACGAGCCCGAGCACGCGTTGCCGGCTGCGTTTGCGCTCGGCCGGGTCGACGAACATCACATGCACTACGGGCGCGGGCGGTGACGACAGGTCTGGCGGGTCGGGTATGGGTGTGTCTTGCTCGGTCATGACCGGGTGTCGGGAGTGCCCTCGGGTTACGAGACTGGCGGCCAGTCGCGCGGGCCTACACTGATGACATACCCATCGCCTGTGATGGGGAACCGCGACAACAACGCGCCGATGGACTCGACGGTAACCTCGTCCACGCGCTCGAGCCGCTCGGCGACGCTGCGCGGACGGCCGTGGATGTCGACGTCGTGCATGATCTGCACGAGGCGATAGTAGGGAGCCTCGGCCTCGACCGCGAGCGACGTGCGGCGCCGGTTGCGGACACGCTGCACTTCGTGCGCTTGCACGCCGTCGGTTGTCATCGCCGCCGCCTCGCGCTGAAGAGCTTCGGCCAGCTTCTCGCAGTTCTCCGGCTCGCACAGCCCGTAGAGGATCATCAAGCCGCAGTCGGCGTAGTCCATACGGTAGACCCCGGCCCGCGGAGAAACGCCCTCCTGCACGACGTTCCAGAACACTCGAGAGTTCTCGCCGCCCAGGATCGACGCCGTCGCCTCGGCCGTCTCGTCGTCGCGGTCCAGAGCGGACGCGGTCTCGAACACGAGGGCGATGCACTGCTGCTTGAAGCGGTCGACTTGGCGAACCGCGGTGCCGGTCCGGACGGAGGGGCCGGCGCGGCCGTTGGCTGATCCCACGGAGGGCCACTCACCGCACAGCTTCTCGGCGGTCTCGACGATCCGAGCCGGGTCGACGTTCCCGGCCACGATCAGCACCAAGTTGTCGGCGGCGTACCGCCGGTCGAAGTACTCGCGCATCCCCTCGTGGGACAGGTCCCGGACCGTGTCCTCGTAGCCGAGGATGGGCCAGGAGAGCGGGTGGTTGGCGAACACCTTCTCGTGGAGCAGATCGTCGGCCAGGTGCTCGATGCGGTCGTTGGCCATCGCGATCTCTTCGAGAATGACGTTCTTCTCCATGTCGAACTCGGCGGGCGGCAGGGCCGGTCGCATCATGTCGGCCAGCAGCTCCATTTGGTTCTCGATGTCGCCGGCTCGCACCCAGCCGAAGTAGAACGTGCGCTGCTTGGAGGTGAACGCGTTGTACGCGGCCCCCATCTCGTCGAAGTCGATGTTGATTTGCTCCCAGGTGCGGTTGGGTGTGCCCTTGAAGCACATGTGCTCGAGGTAGTGCGACACGCCCGCGATCGCGCGCGTTTCGTCCCGCGCGCCGGTGCGGGCCAGAAACCCCGCCGCGGCCGACCGCACGTGCGGCATGACCTCGATCACGATTCGCAGTCCGTTGTCGAGCCTGTGTACGTGAAAGTTTTCTTCCATGGTCCTCTTAGTCTTGCCTCGCTGTGCTACGGTATGATCTGAAACGGCGTGCGGCCCCTGATTCGGTAGACCGTGAAATCGCGTCGGTCCAACGTGAACACATCTGCGGTGTCAAGGTCCTCGGCCAGAGCGACGAGCGTGGCGTCCGCATAGTCCATGGGCTGGTCCTGGTATTTCTCCATGAGCTCGGCGGTCCGCTTCACACGGAGAAGCGAGGACGGCGCGACTGCCACAGGGTAGTGCAGAATGAATTCGAAGCAACGCTTCTGGTTGGCCCAGCTTCGTCGCAGCAAGTACAGTGCTTCCACGAGGACCGGCTCGGTCGTGACGAGGGGGCCGCGACAGCGGGCGAGGGCCGCCGTGCACTGCTCGTGGGCGCAGTCCTGGCAGTCGAGCATGGCAACCAGCGGTCCCGTGTCCAGTGTCACCTCACCGGCCACGGTCGAACGCCTCGCGCAGGTACTCTTCGTGCCGGCTGCCCAAATCCGGAATACCGCTGTCAACCGATCCGAGCAGGTGTTCGACGCGCTCGTAGGGGGTCTTTCCCGACGGCATATTCTCGTGGGCCGGCGACCCCTCGAGGAAGGCGTAGAGTGCCATACGAACGATATCGGACCTCCGGAGACGGAGCTGGCTGGCCTTGCGGTCGACCTCTTCAGCGAGGTCGGCGGGCACTCGTACGGTCATCTGAAGTGTCACAACAGTCTCCTCCTCCTCATTGCATTGCACGACAATGTCATACATCCGATTGTAGCGTCATCGGCCTGATGATGCCAGTTGCTCCCGGGAATCCTGGTTGAGTTGACACTTCCCAAGCGTCATTCCACGATACGGACATAGGTCCGATCGTCGGACCACGCGGCAGGCAGGCTGGCGCAGCAGCGGCGAGCCGGTCTTGGAGTTCTGGAGATCGCAGATGAGTGACAGTGCAACAGGCAGGGGAGAGGTTACGCGGCGCGGGTTCGTTCGAGGGGCGGCGGCGCTGGCTGGGGCGGCCGCGGTGGGAGGCGTCAAGGCAACCGGTGCCGAACGCCCGGGCAAGATGCCGATGCGCGTGCTTGGCCGGACGGGGGTGAAGGTGTCGACCCTGACGTTGGGGACGGCCCCGCTCGGGCAGGGGCCGGGGACCTTCAAGGAGTGCCAGGCGCTTGTCGAGCGGTCCCTGGAACTGGGCATCAACTTCCTCGACACCGCCCGCATCTACCGCAACGGTGACAAGTACGCGGAGGAATTCATCGCTCCCGTCATGAAGCGGCATCGCGACGGCGTCTTTCTTGCCTCGAAGGTGTGGGCCGACGAAGTCGACAAGTTCGACCAGACTCTCGGTGAGACCTTCAAGGCGCTCGGCGTCGACATGATCGACCTGATGTACATCCACTCGCTCGGCCACAAGGACATGGACCGGCTCCTGGCCAAGGGTGGCGTGCTCGACTACCTCGAGAAGAAGAGGGAGCAGGGTGCGATCCGATTCATCGGCGTCTCGGGCCATCACAAGCCCGGCGTGTACAACCGGATCATCGAGACGGGGCGTATCGACGTGGTGATGGTGGCCATGAACTTCGTCGATCGTCACATCTACGCATTCGAAGACAAGGTTCTGCCCGCCGCTCAGAAGCAGAATATGGGCGTGGCGGCCATGAAGGTCTACGGGGGCGTGAAGGTCGGTCCGAAATCGGTGTGGGGGAACTACGACAAGCTGGCACCGTCGCAACTGCCGGCTGAGCACCACCGAAACGCCGTCCGCTATGCCCTCGGCCTGCCGGGCGTGGCCACTGCGGTCATCGGTCCGCACACGATCGAGCAACTCGAACAGAACGTGGAGTACGTGAAGAGCTACAAGCCTCTATCCGAAACGGAGCGGTCGACGCTGCTGAAGAAGGGCAAGGCCCTCGCCGCCGCGTGGGGCCCGCGCTTCGGGCCGGTGGCGTAGTACTTCATCGCGGACTCGGCAGTCCTGGGTAGCACCGAGTGGGGCTCCAACGGTCCCGCCCGCGGCGGGCACGCTCGCTCAGCGTCGCGTCCCGGTGGGGGGTGACAGACAGGATCCTCGATCCGAACGTGCAATTCCTGCGCATTCGGCGCTTGTTGCTGCGCAGCCTCAAGCGTTCCGCGCCGGGCTACCGATGAAACAGGCCGAGGCCAGAGCGGGGGCCCGGGGTCCGTACATCATGGATTCACAGCGGTTGTGCCCATTCGCCGAGCGACACGATCCCCGTTGCGGGGATCGGCTCACCCTCGAGCGACTGAGAGATGCCTACCGGTTCTGCACCGGTGACCCACCGTCATGCCCGGTCTATCGACAAATCGTCGCGGAGATCGAGTCCGAGCGTGCGTTCCCGCCGGCGGCGCAGACGGTGTGACGTCGCCGGTGGACGTGCGGTACCTGGCCGACTTCCTGAACTACCTGACCGTCGAGTGCGGCTTGGCCCGCAACACGATTGAGGCCTACGGAGCGGACCTGCGCGAGTTCGTCGCCTTCTTCGTCGAGCAGGGCCGACCGGTGACGGATCTGGAGCCCCTGGACGTCCAGCACTTCCTGATCGCGATCAAGGGGCGCGGGCTGGCGATCTCGTCCATCGCTCGGCATCTCGCCGCGGTCAAAATGTTCCTGCGCTATCTCTCCCTGGTCGGTCACGCGTCGCGCGACATCACCACCGTGCTCGAGTCACCGCGCAAGTGGTTTCGCATCCCGAAGACGCTGCACCGGCAACAGGTCGAGGCGCTGCTGGCCGCACCGGACACCGGCGATCGCTACTACCTTCGTGACCGGGCGATTCTCGAAGTCCTGTACGCGACGGGCATGCGCGTCTCCGAGTTGATCTCGTTGGGGGTCGACGATATCAACGCGCGCATCGGGTACGTACGCTGCATCGGTAAGGGACGGCGCGAGCGCATCGTGCCCGTGGGCCAAGCCGCCATCGAGGCCGTCGACGAGTACAAGGAATGCTTCCGGCCGCGCTTCGACCGCACCGGACGGGCCGCGGCCCTGTTCCTGTCCCGTACCGGACGGCGGCTCGACCGCCAGGCCTGCTGGCGCATCGTCAAGAAGTACGCGGCCCAGGTCGGGATCGAGAAGAGAACGTCGCCGCACACGCTGCGCCATTGCTTCGCAACACACCTGCTCGAAGGCGGGGCGGACCTGCGTATGGTCCAGGAGATGCTCGGCCACGTGAACGTGGCCACGACGCAGATATACACTCACCTCGACCGCAGCCGTCTCAAGGGCCTGCACCGGCGGCATCATCCACGGCAGTAGAAGCCAAGCGCATCGGTGACGCTTGGTGAACCGAGACGCGACCGTGAGAGAGCGTGCCCGCCGAAGGCGGGAGGTTTGTCCCGTGGGTGCCCCATCCTTCGCGGCCGTCCGGGCGAAGGGGGACCGTCCGTAGGATGCGCATCTTGTGTGGCGGTCTGTGCACGGTTGGGTTTACGCATGAGCTTCGTCGCACGCCCGGGCACCGGACTTCCATCGCCTGCCTCCGCCCCTCCGGGGCGGGGAGGTCTGGTGTTGGTCGGCCCCCACGGGTTGCGCTTCGCTTCACCCGTGGCTACGGTCTTCGGCCCCGTCGGGGCCGGCATGCGCTCCCTCTGTCGCACCAACCGTGCTGCAGGTCAGCCTGCCAGTCTCCCGTCAGAAGCGGGGGAGGTGTTTGAGGCCGTAGAAGTTGCGCTCTTGCTGGGTCCGGCGGAATCGCACGGGTGCGAGATCGTTGGCTTTCGGCTCATGGCCCTTTGCGTGCAGCAGGTACGTCGCGCCGCGGTCCGTGTCGAACTTCAGGAGCTTGCCCTCGAGTGTCACGGCGTCGCCGGTCGGCCGGCTCGCGGCGTCGAGCTTACGCAGCACCGCGCCGGCATCGCCGAAGGGATTTCGGATCTGACAGGGCTTGCCCACCTCGGAGGCGATTCGGACGAAGCGCACGTTGCCCTCGGTCAGCTTGGCCGTGACGAGGAAAGCACCTTCAGTGCGCAAGTCCGCGAAGTAGGCGTCGTGCCAGCGATCCGGAATCGTCGGGAAGAGCCGGATGCGGCCGCCGTGCGACTGGACGAGCATCTCCATAATGCCGGCCGCGGCCCCGAAGCCCGCTTCGAGCGTCATCGGCTCGTACGTGAACAGCGACAGGCCATGCCGGCGCGGGTCGCCGTTGACGTGGAACGTGTTCGGCTTGATGAATCCGTTCGCGTAGACGTCCAGCATTTGCCAAGCCATGTTGCCCATTCCCGCGCGGGAGGCGATCAGCGACATCCAGGGGAAGGCCCAGCCGGTCCACTCGCCCGTGCCCTTGACCCGGATGTCGTGCATGGAGTTGTTGATCAACGCCCGCTCGGCGTCGCTGCCCTCGATCGAGAGCAGGCCAAGTGGATGGATGGCCATGAGATGCGAGTGGTGCCGGTGCGAGTGGGACAGCGACGCGCCCTCGCTGATCAATAGCCGGTTCTTGGCTTTCACGTAGTCTGTGAGTTCCGTGAGGACCGAGTGCGCCCGGTCGGCCAGCGGGTCGGCTTCCTTGAGCACCTCGCCACCCTTGATGATCGCTCCGGCCAGGAAGCGAATCAGGGCGAGGTCGGTGTTCGGGTCCTTGCAGTACGCGGAGAAGCTGCCCTCGCCCCATTCGGGGGAGTAGCTGAGCGGCACGTGTAGCTTTCCGTCGTCTCCGCGTTCGAGCAGGTTTGCGTAGGTCAGGAACGAGAGACGCATAATCGGTAGGGCCTGCTCGCGCAGGAACGCCTCGTCCTGCGAGTAGAGGTAGTGCAGCCAGTAGTGGTGGGCGAGCCACGCGGCGTTGCCCGGCCAGAGTTCCACGCCCGAGTAGCCGAACACACGCTCACCCCGCGGCCCGATGGCACAGCCGGCCCAGATCCCGTCGAAACCGAAGAACTGCTTGCACTGCTTGCGCCATCGCGGCAGGCAATCCGAGAACACGCGGTAGAGTGGCTCGCCGAGGTCGAGTCGGTTGGCGGTGTAGATGGGCCAGTACGACTGCTGCACGTTCATGTCGAGGTGGTAGTCGCCCGACCAGGGCGGCATGCCGCCGTCGAGCGTCCAGACTCCCTGGAGCGTGATCGGCCACTTGCCCGGGCGCGACAGGCATCCGAGCTTGTACATCTCGGCGTAGTAGAGGGCTTCGAGCCGTGCGTCGGGGATGGTGAGGAACGATCGCGTCCAGTAGTCGGCCCACCACGCCTCGTGGGCGGCAAGGTTCACCTTGGCGGTGGTGTAACGGTCCGCGCGCTTGGTGGCCTCGGCGAGTGGGTCGGCCGCGTCCAGCGTGGATAGCAGGCTGAGGGCGACGATCTGCCCGTCACGATCTCCAAGCGGCACGCGTTTCCACGCGACGGCGTAGGCATAGCCCGAGGGTGCCTCGAGGAGCAGCGTGCCGGCGTTGTCGCTCGCAGTGACCACCGGGTTGGGGTATCCCCATCGCTTGAGCGTGGCTTTCGCGCCGTCACTGAGATGGTCAAGCGTCGCGCGAATCCGGGCCTGAGCCGCCGGTTTGCCCTCCATACGCAGGATCAGCACGTTCTCTTCGGCGTGGACGACGGAAGTGATCTTCAGCGGTTCGCCTCCCGCCTTGGCCGCGATTGTGGCCGTGGCGGAGTGCAGAGTCAGACGCGCCGTCTGCCACTCGAGCGGCTTACCGAAATCGATCTCGAGCCGCGGCATGGGCAGGCGTGTGGGGTACGCTTTTCCGTCGGGATAGAGATGCTGCGTGCGCATCACCAACTCCGACTCTCGCTTCTTGCTCTCCTTCACGAGGCGGCGGAGCTTTGCGTAGGTGATGTCGTCCGGTCCGAGGATTCGCTCGCGCGTCTCCCATGCGTCGTACTTGTCGAGCGTGAGCTTGAGGGGTGCCCCGTCCCCCCAGATCAGGGCTCCGATATCGCCGTTGGCGAGCGGGATGCCGTGCAGCCATCGCGCGGGCGGCTTCTCCCAGATCAGATCGTGCTGGGATAGAAACTCCGCATCGGGACCGGTCGCCCCGAGAGCGGCAACGAGCGTCATCGTCAACGCATGCATGACCATCTCCCCAATGTGTCGTATCGCCCGCCTGGCCGCGGTTCTCTAGCGGTAGGTTACCCCGCCTTCTTCAGCTTGTCGCAACACATAGAGTAGTCGAGCTTGTACGTGTGCGCGGGGTCGAGGTTGTGTTTGTCGACCACGGGCGAGTAGGAGTCGACATAGATCGCGTTCTTGGCGGGCACGAAACGCAGCGTCTGCAACCAACCGTCGCCGCCGTTCGGCAATCCCTGATAGTCGCAGAGAATCTCGTGCACGGGCCGTCCTGCGTCGTTCGTGCTTGTCTGGTGATTCACGCCGAGTACGTGACCGCTGACCACCATGAAGATGTTCTCGTGCTTGCGGATGAAGCGCTCCCAGAGATCGTCGCCGATGTACCCGCCGAGCGACTTGCCTTTGCCTCGCTTGTCGGCGCGCATGTGGTAGTGGGTTGCCAGGATGACCCGGTGGTCCTTGTGGGCGTCGACGACCTCGGCGGCCCAGGCGATCGCGGCGTCGGACGGTGCGTACTCGAGACTGAGCACCATGAACTTCATGCCGCCGCCGTCGAACGTGCAGTAGCTGTTCGCGTTCGACTTGCCCATGTGACCGCCGTACCACGCACACTCCTTGAAGCGGTCCGGACCGAAATACTTGTCGTAGAGCGTTGTACCTCGTGTCAGCTTCTTGTCGACCTGATCCAGGTCGTGGTTGCCCGGGGTGACGCTGTAGGGGACGACGCCGTCCAGGACGCGGTGGGCCCGGTCGGCGGCCTCCCACTCCTTCTCGACGTGCGCGTGCTGCACGATGTCGCCGAGATGGATCGCGAATCGAATGTTGTCCGGGTCCTGCCGCGAAACGATCCACTTGGTCTGCGCCGCGTACGTGTCGGGGAACTTCTCCGCGTAGTTCTGCGTGTCCGGCAGCAGGGCGACGGTGAAGATGCCGGGTTCCGGGGCGGTTGTGGCGCATCCGCTCAGCACCCCCAGGCAGACGACCGTCATGACCGAGATCAACAACCGATTCGTTAGCCCAAGTTGCGCAGTTCAGCGACCTAAGCTGGGCTCAAGGGGGCGCCGGG